>DASRXU010000001.1:0-5370 GCA_035687365.1 Planctomycetaceae bacterium
AACTTAGCCAGTTGATCGTCGACCTCCTTCTGCAGATCTTTGACTTGCTTCTTTTGTTCATCGGTGAGGTTCAAGCGATCCTGCAAGAAGGGGGGCAGTAGCGTGCCCGGTTGTGGCGGCCCAAACGGCCCGCCCCCCGGACCTCCACCAAATCCACCGCGCCCACCGCCTCGGCCACCGGGGCCACCGCCACGCATGCCAAAGCCGCCCGACGGCTTGCTCTGATTCTCAGTCACTGCAGTCGTCACGAACACTTTGTCGCCGCACACGATGGGCGAAGACCACCCCAAGCCGGGAATCTTCGTCTTCCATTGCACGTTGCTCCCGGTGCTCCATTCGCTGGGAACTTTGGTCGCAGCGATGCCGTCGCTTTGCGGCCCACGAAACTGCGGCCAGTCGTCACCCCCCAGCAGAGCGGACGACAGCCCGACAATGAGCCATCCCGTTGCGATCGAAGTCCGGATCATCGTCCAACTCCCAAAAGAGTGCTCAGCCGAGCAAGCGCCGCATTACTGCGACTGAAGGCCGCTATTATCCCATTCTCCGGTCTGAAAACAGTCGTGGCGGAAGCATCCCGTCCGCGACCTTAAGCGAGGATGAAGGTCGGCACGCGTGGTCACAACCTCACCTTGGCCTTGTTGCCACCCCTACGTGATTGAATAATCTAAGGAAGAGGCGACGATTCGGCAGCCTTTGCGGGGCTTTCCTTGGCTCTCGTGATCTGGGCTTTGACCGTTTCGGCCGCGCGAAAGGGACGTTGTGTCAATGCTTCTGGCAGATATCGAGCCGTCCTGGTACGGCTTGGGCGGACTGGTGGTCGTCGTTGCGGCGATCATCTTTTTGGTGTTTGCGGCGCGGTACTTCACGCTCTGGATTCAGTGCATTTTCACACGGGCTGACATCAACATCTGGCAACTGATGATGATGTCCATCCGCAAAGTGAATCCCTCGATCATCGTTCGCTGCAAAATCATGGCGGTGCAAGCCGGCCTGACGCGGGCCTATCCGATCACGACGCGTGCTCTCGAGGCGCATTACCTCGCGGGGGGCAACGTGCCCAACGTGATCCGGGCGTTGATTGCCGCGCATCGGGCTCACATCGATCTCGATTGGCAGACGGCCCAAGCGATCGACCTCGCAGGGCGCGATTTGCTCGAAGCGGTTCGCACGAGCGTTTATCCCAAAGTGATTGACTGTCCCGATCCCAAGCGGACCGCGGGCACGCTCGACGCGGTGGCCGGCGACGGCATTCAGCTCAAAGCCCGCGCGCGGGTCACCGTCCGCACGAACATCCGACAGCTCGTCGGCGGAGCGACCGAGGAAACCGTGATCGCCCGCGTCGGTCAAGGAATCGTTCAGGCCATTGGCTCGACGAAGTCTTACAAGACAGTGCTCGAGAATCCCGAGCGGATTTCCGAGACGGTACTCGGCCAAGGCCTCGAGGCGCACACAGCGTACGAAATCGTCTCGATCGACATTGCAGATATCGACATCGGAGAAAACATCGGGGCGCGGCTGTCGGCCGACCAGGCGGAAGCCGACATGCGTGTCGCTCAGGCGAAGGCCGAGCAGCGTCGGGCCGCCGCCCGGGCGCGCGAGCAAGAAGAAGTGGCCCACATCCAAGAGAATCGGGCCAAGGTCGTCTTTGCCGAGGCCCAGGTCCCGCTGGCGATCGCGGAATCATTTCGCACTGGCAAGCTGGGATTGCTGGACTATTACGAGTTGAAGAACGTGCAGGCCGACACGCGGATGCGGATGGCAATCGCCGGCACTGCGCCTGCGGCGCCGGAAATTGTCCCCGAGCAGAACTCGACCTAGCGCTCGAAGCGACGCGGGGCGAACGGAATTCTCAAATGTCTGGCGTTAATTCCCTCTTGGCCGCTCAGAACGGGAACTGGAACTGGATTTTGGGCGCGAAAGTCCTCATTTTCGTGGTGGCGTCGCTCGTGCTTTCGATCATGCGCAAGGTCGCCGAAAACCGCGAAAAAAAGACGCGCACGAACACAGCGGGCAAAGTCCCTCCGGCACCTGCGAAGAAGGACAATCCGTTTCGCAACGAGATCGAAGCGTTCCTCGAGGAAGTGGGTAAGCGCCGGACTGTCGGCGGTCCCGGCGGCCGTCCTGCCGGAGACCGGGTTGCCAACGACGCCCTGCTGGCAAAAACCGTCGCTCCTCCAAGAATCGAGCCCCCGCGTAAACCGGTGATGCTGCGTCCGGTTGCTTCGACCGAACGCAAGCCCGAGCCGGCCAAGGCCGTCGCAGTGGCACCCGCTCCGGCGACACGTCCCGGCGATGAGCTGGCCTCGCGCAAAGCGCCCGGTTCCGACGATTTGGGAAAACAGATCCGCACCCATTTGTCCCAATATCTCGACCCGTCGCGGATGACGACTCAGGCGCAAAGCGATCTGGGCAACGCAGTCGAGCGCAACGTCCGACAACACCTGGGCAACACCGTCACGGTGGGCACCGCTGACCAGGAACAAGCCGCACAACCCCCTTCCCCCGCGAGCGCGATCGTGCCGTTGCTGCGCAACGTGTCGAGCGTGCGTAGTGCGATTGTGATCAACGAGATTCTTGGACCCCCCAAAGGGCTCAGGCGACGGCGCTAGAACCTCTCGATCACTCGTAGCAACCACCCGCCCTCCCCAGACCGGGATGACCTCATGGACGAGCCTCTGCGTGTGCTGCTGGTCGCGGGACCGTTTGAGGTTCGCGGCTGTTCGGCCTGCACGCTGCGGCTGGCTGAGGGTTTGGGGGCAGAGGGCATTCAGGCACGCATCCTCACGCCGAATGCAGACAGTGTCGATCCGCCGCGTCGGAAGCGTTTGGCTATTTCGGTCGCCCCGCGGCTGGCGATGCCGGTCTGGGGCAACGTCGTGCGTGAATCGGTATCGCGCGAGCTGTCCCACAATTCGCCCGATTTGATTCACGTTCAGTCCTGGTCGGCGTATCCCGCGGGGGCCGCATTAGCCCGGCGCCTCAAGCGGCCCTTCGTCCTCACCGCGTACGATCACGGATCGACCGAACGGCACAGCGGCTTCGATTGGCGCTGGGGCCGCCGGATCATTGCAGTTAGCCAAAGCGTCCGCGCGGAACTGTTGAGCCGCGCCCGCTTTGAGCCGGAGAGGGTCAGCGTGATTCATGCGGGAGTGGACATTACGCAGCTCGCCGACGCGCAGCCCATTCTGTCGCCCGATCGGCTCCCAGTAATCGGAACGGCCGGACCACTCGAGCCGGTGAAGGGCCATGTCTTCTTTCTGGGAGCGGCCCAGCGCGTGGTCGCAGAGCGGCCTGATACCGAATTCCTGATTGCCGGCCGCGGCCCTGAAGAGGAAAACTTGCGACGCCTCGCTCGCGAATTGGGACTGACTCGTAACGTCACGTTTATCTCGAGTGGTTACGACTTCACCTCGGCCCTCACGGCGATAGACATCTTTTGTTTGCCCTCGCTACGGCAAGGGCTCGGGACCATCATGCTCGAGGCAATGGCTCTGGGGCGTCCGGTGATTGCCAGCGGCGTCGGAGGAGTTTGCAGCGTTATTCGCAATCCTCAGATCGGCCTGGTCGTTCCACCGTCGGACAGCGCACGCCTGGCTGAACGCATGCTGGAATTGCTCGCCGATCCGGTGCGGGCCCGGGCGCTGGGAGAGACGGGCCGCCAACTCGTCGCCGAGGAATTCGCCGCGTCGCGGATGGTGGCCCAAACGGCCGCTTTGTATCGTGAAGTGCTCGCCGGCGAATTCGCACGGCCCCAGTTGGCCGTCCCGTAATCTGCGTCGTCAATCCGATTGCAGCGCTCGAATTTCAGGCAACTCCGATGCACGCTGAGATTATTTCTGTCGGCACCGAACTGACGACGGGCGCCTCGCTCGACACCAACAGCCAGTGGCTCAGCCTGGAACTGGCGGCGGTCGGGATTCCTGTCTCCTATCACACGACGGTTGCGGACGACCTGGCCGCGCTGGTCGGCGTGATTCGCACGGCGTCCGATCGGGTCGAGGTAGTGATCCTGACCGGCGGACTCGGGCCGACACTCGACGACCTGACTCGCCAGGCTTTGGCGGAAGTGCTCGGCGTTGAGTTGGTGCGCCACCAACCGTCGCTGGATTTCATCCGCGCCCTGTTTGCGCGCTTCAAACGCGAGATGCCCGAAAGCAACGTGATTCAAGCGCACTTTCCGGTCGGCACAGAGCCTATTCCGAATCTGCGCGGTACGGCTCCGGGCATTTGGGCCAAGATCCCACGCCCGGCCGGAGGCACCTGCCTATTCGCCGCGATGCCTGGTGTGCCTAGTGAAATGAAGCGGATGTTCGCGCAGGAAGTTGTCGGGCGGCTGCCGGCGGCCAACCGCGTGATTCGACGTGCGCGGGTCAACTGTTTCGGCGTCGGCGAGTCGCAGGCCGAAGAACTGCTGGGCGACCTGACCGCGCGCGGGCGCGATCCGGAAATTGGCATCACGGTGCACCAGGCAACAATTACGCTGCGAATCGTCGCGCATGGAGAAACGGCTGAAGCTTGCGATGCCAAGATCGCAGCGGCCAAGTCGGTGATCCGCGAGCGGATGGGCGAGTTGGCGTTCGGAGAAGAAGACGAACAACTCGAACACGTCGTGCTGGCTCTGCTGCAACGGCGCGGCAAAACGCTGGGCACCGCGGAGATCGGCACTGGCGGATTGCTCGCGCGTCACATCACGGAAATCCCCGGCCACGAAGAGGCTTACCGTGGTGGCCTCGTCGCGACCTCGCTGGAAGGTCTCTCGAAAGCCGTGGGTTCCACTCCTGGTTCCGACAAGCAGGCCACGATTACCGGCGCGCTGGAAAGCTGTCGGGAACGATTGGGCGCTGACTTTGTGATCTTCGTCGGCGCCTTCCCGCGCTACAATCCCGACAAGGTCGCCGAAGCCGCGCCGACTTCGGAGGTCGCTCTGCTGGGGCCGAACGTCTCGCGCATCGTCGACTACACATTTCTGGGCGACGTAACGCTCAATCGGAGCCGGGCCGCAAAAATCGCGCTGAACCTGTTGCGGCTGCATTTTCTGCGATCCTGAACGGCCGGGAGGGTGGCCAACAAAAAGTCCCGTTTGCCGGCCCGGAGGGGGGATTACGCTTGCGATTGGCGGCCTCTACATTTATCGTTCCGTGCAAGGCAAAAGTCCGGTTCATGCCACGGCAGACACCCGCGTTGGGTCGAGCTTGTGTTGCGTGATTGAAAGAGGAGGCGCCCAGCGTGGCCAAGAAGATGTACGTCGGCAATCTTTCGTACAGCGCAAATGAGGATGAACTGCGCAGGATTTTCGAGGAGCATGGCACTGTCGTTTCGGCGCAGGTCATCATGGACCGCGAAACCGGACGCTCGAAGGGCTTCGCCTTC
>DASRXU010000002.1:0-9482 GCA_035687365.1 Planctomycetaceae bacterium
CGGCGGTAGGTGACGGCGCGGTGGCCTCGACCGCAAACGGCGGGGACCGCTCAAGAATTGGCAAAATTGCGAATACGGCAATGATGCGGATCGCCAAGTCGACCACGACCCACGCCGCAAAAATGCCGAGGACCACCCACAGCACAGGGAACTCCGCCCTTGTTCAACACTTAGCGCGAACCGCCACTCGGCCGCGCGAATCGATACGAAAAAACCAGCACGTGCCGCGACACGAATGTGCCCTGAGCACTAGCCTTTGTACTCGGCAAAGATCAATGAGATATTTTGTCCACCAAAACCGAAACTGTTGGAAAGGGCACGGCGCACGGTGGCTTTTCGCGCCGCGTTCGGAACGTAGTCCAGATCACAGTCCGGATCACGTGTTTGATAATTCAAAGTCGGCGGTAGAACGTCGTCGTTGATCGAAAGCAGGCAGGTGATTGCTTCGACGCTGCCAGCAGCCGCGATCAAGTGACCCATCATACTCTTGATGCTGGAAACCGGCGTGCGAGGGGCGGACGAGCCGCACGCCTGCTTGATCGCCATCGTCTCGACCCGATCGTTGACAGCCGTGCTGGTTCCGTGTGCGTTGATGTAGTCAATGTCCTCGGGATTCAGCGAAGCATCCCGCATGGCCATCTTCATGCACATGGTGGCTCCGCGGCCTTCGGGGTGGATGTCGGTAATCCGATAGGCATCGGCACTCGAGCCGTAGCCAACCACCTCGCCATAGATGTGGGCGCCACGGGCTCTGGCCCGATCGTGCTCCTCGAGGACCAACATGCCGGCCCCTTCACCGAGCACAAATCCGTCCCGGTCCTTATCGAAGGGCCGCGAGGCGTGGCAGAAATCAGAGTTCCGAGTCGAGAGTGCCGTGAGCAGGTTGAAGCCAGTCACTCCGAACGGATGAATCATGCTGTGCGCTCCGCCGGAGAGCATCACATCGGCGTCGCCGCGGCGGATGATCTCGGACGCTTCACCAATCGCCTGGCTGGAGGCCGCACACGCGGTCAGGCAGTTCAGGTTGGGCCCCTGCGCGTTGAACAGGTTGGCCAAGTGGCCGGACGGCATGTTCGGCTCTTGCTCGAGTTCTCGCTTGGGGTTGAGTTGTTCGAGCCCAGCCTTGGTGAAGAGTTCCAAGTCGAGCTCCCCATTTGAGCGAGCCTGTGAAATCATGTTCATGAAAATCACGAAGTCTTGTTGCCCTTCGCCGGCACCCAGGTAAACTCCGAATTGGGTCGGGTCGACCGGGGTATCGAGCACCCCCGAATCTTTCATTGCCTGCATGGCCGCGGCCACGGCAAACTGCACGTTACGGCCAGCGAGTTCAAACCGATTAGCGTCCTTGTAGTGATCTTCGAGATGGAAGTTCTTGACCTCCGCGGCAAACTTCGTGGGAAAGTTGGCGGCGTCAAAGAGTGTGATTTTGTCGACTCCGTTGCCCCCCTCCTGTAACGACTTCCACATCGAGCGAATGTCGTTCCCAACGGGAGTGATGCAACCCAGCCCTGTTACGACGACGCGTCGTCTCATGCAATGTGACCTCTAACAGTATTCCGCGAAATTGAGACGGACTGAGGCCCGAGAAAGCGGAGTGTCCCGCCCCGCTCCCTAGAGTCCTTCCATCCCGCGATTTGCGCGCAGTTTCTGTTTTCACAGCCTCACTAACGCGGTTTCCAGTCTAATAGATCGGTCCCCTGCACGGGAAGAATGACTTGCCGCGGTTCGCCCGGCATAACCGAAGAGACGGGACGCTCTAGCGAAATTCTGACGTAAGCCCCGTCGTCGACGCAGATTGTGGTGTACAGAAGGGACCTGACCACGGAGCGGCAGTCACGGCTCATACTGCGGCGACGGACAGCAATTGCCCCCAGCTCCAGGGCATTCCGGAAGGGCGTTTCAGGAATCGGCCGCCGGCGTGCCGTCGCCAGCTCGGCCTACTTCGAGGATTCCCAGAAGGCCCATCGAGAACACGAAGTTCTTTTGGTCGATGGACGCGGAGCCGCTCGCTTTGGATTTATCGAGGTGGTTGAAGAGAATTTCCGCCTCGGCCACCAGCCGATCGCCCACATGGGCTTGGCATTCGACGACCCCCCCCTCAGGGCGGACGTCGATCAGTTTGGCGGTGTAGGTCAGCGTGTCCCCGGGACAGGCCCAACTGTGAAATGTCACCTGGGGGACTTTGGCGAGGATGACGATTTCGCTGAATCCGTTCTTTTCGCCCAGCAAAATGCCGCCGGTCTGGGCCATTCCCTCGAGCATCAGGGAACCGGGCATCACCGGAAAACCGGGGAAGTGGTCGTGGAGATGCTCCTCAGCCAGGGTCACGTTTTTGACGGCCTTGGCGTGTGAGCCCGACTCAAACTCCACGAACCGGTCGATCCAAAACCAGCGCATTCAGGCACGCTCTTTAGAGCACTGCAATCGTTAAATGCTCTTTGAAAGCACTGTGGTCGTTAGAGCACGGTGATGATCGACCAGGCGCCTCGATCAAGTGCCTGCGGCGAGCTTGGCCTCCATGAACTTCACGATCATTCCGACCGTGAACAGATCCTGGATGTTCTCCACCTTGGGGTCCTTGGCAAACTTGTCGATATCGGCGTGTGGCAATCGCTTCCGCAGTTCGGCGACACCGGCCGGTGTGAGCGAGCCATCCTTCGTCAGGGTGGGATCGGCCGCCGCGAAATTGTCCGGGAACAGTTCGCCGCGCGGAATCTTGACGTTGAACGCCTTCTCCAGACGGAAAACAATATCCAGAAAATCGATCGACTCGGCCCCGAGGTCGCCCATCAGCGTGGCGTCCATCGTGCACTCGGATTCGTCAGACCCCAGTGCATCGACCAGGATCTCGCGAACCTTTTCGTAAATCTCATTCGACGTCGGCATCAGTCATCACCCTCCGGTTGAATTCAGTTCTGAGCGTCATCGTGGCACCGGCCTGCCATACCGCCGCGCGGGCTGCATCTTATTCTCAGAAGCCACCCAGCGTCAGGCCACCGTCCACGCGCAGAACCTGGCCCGTGATATATGCCGCTTCCTCTGAGGCCAGAAAGACGACGGCATGCGCCACGTCTTCCGGTTTCCCCAAGCGCCGCGCAGGAATGTGCTTGACGATCTGATCGCCCGCGGCGCTGCGAACCGCAATCGTCATGTCGGTCTCGATGAACCCCGGTGCGACGGCGTTCACAGTAATGTTTCGCTTTGCCAACTCCGTCGCGACACAACGGGTGAAGCCGTCGACGCCGCCTTTGCTGGCGGCGTAGTTGCTCTGACCCGGATTCCCAAAATCGGCCGCCACGCTCGACACATTGATCATCCGGCCGTAGCGCTGCGACATCATTGTGCGGGTGACGGCCTGGCAGAAATTGAATACGCCGTTCAAATTGGTCGCGATCACTTCGGCCCAATGCTCTTCGCTCATTGTGGCCAACAGGGTGTCACGAATCACGCCGGCGTTGTTCACCAGGATGTCGATCTTTTCCCACTTTTGAAGAACGGCCTCGACCACCTGGTCGGCCGCACTTTTCTGCTTCACGTCGCACTGGAAAGGCACGACCTCGAGCCCTTCGCGATTGAGTTCAGCGACCAGCTCGTCGGCTGCCTGTCGATTTGAATGGTAAGCGAAGGCGACCTTCGCTCCTTCACGGGCCAGAGCGCAGACGATGGCGCGGCCGATTCCTCGGCTGCCGCCCGTCACGATCGCCACTCGCCCCTCTAACTTCATGCGTTCCACTTCTCCGCTGTTCGTTCAACTCAGACTCAGACAACCGCGTCCGCGCTCCAAATCTCGGAAAACCGCCGCTGCATTTCTGCGATTCGAGATTGGTCCGACATGGCCAAAGCCGAATTTCGCTCGGACAGGTTGAATTGTTCCAGCGTCACTCGTGCGCTGAACGTCGATTTGCCGTCGACCGTACCCGATCCTTTGAAAGTGTATTCGCGATCTCCCCGCTCGTGCACGGCCGCCGTGACGGTCAACGTTTGGCCGGGTTGCACGAAGTTATTGTATTTTAATGCTTTGGCTTGCTTCAGCAGAATCGTGCTAAAGCGAAAGCCTTCAGTCGAGCGCATCAGCCAGGCGCCTGTTTGAACCAGGCACTCCAACATCATCACGCCCGGGAGCACCGGGTAGCCGGGAAAATGGTCGGCTAGATACTCCTCGGCCGCCGACACGTTTTTAATGGCCGTGATCGACCGACCCGGTTCCAACGAAAGGATTCGATCAACCAACAGAAAACGCATGGCGACTCAAAGCGCCCCCGCCCCGGGACATTTTGTCTGGGCGCACGACGGCCCTTTTATAGTGGGCAAGTCCCGATTTCACAACCCGAGCCGTGCCTGAATCGAGCCCCAAGCTACCCTGAATGACGTCGCCAATTGAGAGTCGCATGACCCCGAAACGACTCGTTGGTCTTCTGGACCGGGCCGCCGACGCGTCGAGCCGGAATTGTCCGCCGCGTTTGCCTTTCAACGACTGGGCGTAAACAAGAAACTCGCTCGTGCGCGTTTCGGGCGCTCAAGCGAGTTCAAATGCGTCATACGACAGAGGCGCGAGACGCCACTCGTTCCGGAACCAAACTACTTCGATTCAGTCGGCCACGGCACCACCTCGCCGGTGCGGGGTTTGTCACCGTTCTCGATGAGATTGCGCGCCTTGGCCCCTGACGGCGTGTCTTTGATCGCGGGAACCCGTTCGGCGTCGTTCTTGCCGATCCGCGTCGCCTGTTGGGCCGACATTGAACGGGCAATCTTCTGCAGTTGCTCGTCGTCGAGGTGACGCAAGTTACCCAGTTCGAGCAAGGGCTGGAGCGTGCGAACGGCACGGGCCACTGTATTCTCCATCATCACGAATTCCATCAAGCCCCGGCGAATTCCCTCGAGCGAGTTCACCTGATCCTGAAATTCGTGCTGAATGTCGATCAGCGTTTCGATCGATTTCAGGGTTTCCGGCAAATTGGCTTTCTCGCCGGCCAGCTTCTTCTGCACTTGGATCATCTGCGTGGCTGTGCGGTCGGCTGCTTCGACCTGCGGCGCTTTCTCGGCCAGGCGATCGCGGAGTCCAAGCAGGCGAGTCGCGTTCTGCAGGGCTTCGGCGATATTGCCACCTCGCATCACAACCTGATCCTTGAGGGCCAAGAGGCCTTCGGCCGCCGTGCTCGCTGCGTCCAGGTCGGTCGTTTGCTCGAGAATCTGGTCCTTCATTTCCAGCAGGGACTTGGCCCGGTTGGTTGCCGCGGCCAGATCCTCGGTGTGTCCCAGGATCTGCGCTTTCAAATTCGCGAGCTGCGAGAGCCCGGCTTCGGCCGCAGTTGCGTCGGCCGCTTCGGCCATCACGTTGCGTTTGATCGCGACCAATCGATTGGTCGCATCGATCGCGTCGTCGGACGTCACGTTTTGTTCGATGAGCTGCTTTTGCAAGGCGACGACTTGATCGAGTGCCTTGGTCGCCGGCTCAATGAGTTCGCGGTTCTTCAGCACGCTTTGTTGGAGCGCGGCCAGTTTTTCGACCGACGCCAGCACTTCGGTCGTCTTCTGACATTCGGCCGTCAGTTCCTCGCGCATTTGACGCATAGAGGTGAGCGAACGGCGGGCCTCTTCAAACACGGTCTGCTGAGCCTTCAGCCCCGACAGCAGATCGTTCGTATTGCGGACTTGATCGCGTTCGCCGACCAACAGCTGCATGTCCGACTGCATCGAAACGAGTTCCTGCTTGAGATCCTCCATCCGGTCTTTCAAGGGCCGGACGATGCTCAAGTTCACGCCCAGGACGGTGGCAGCCAAAATCGCCGCCAGAAGCTTCAGCGAATCTTCCATCGCCATTCCGCCGTTAGTGCGGCCCGACTTTTGATTGGCAAACAAGGCTTTCCCTCCCGGATGTCTGTAGTGGCCGTCGGCTTTTCCTCAGGGAGCCCCGCACAGATTGCGCAGGGCTCCGCACACCCTCAATATCGCCATTTTTCCCAACCCGATTCGATCAAAACCGACTCGTCCGACCAGGCGAGGCGATCGGTCTGCCCAAGCGCGTTAGAATCGGTCCGGATTACCGGTTACACCGAATTTGCGGGTGCCAGCCCGCTCGAGAGAGAACACCTTATGTCCAGCTCACACGCGGAAATCTTGCTCCCCAAATTGACTCGGCGTGAATTCCGCGAACGGATGCAATCCGGCGAGCTATCGGGCTGCATCATCCCCGTAGCAGCGACGGAGCAGCACCTCGAGCATCTGGCGATGGAGCACGATTGGCGGAGCGTGCTCTACATTGCCACCAAGGTTGCCCAGCGAGTTGCTCCCCGCGTGCTGATCGCTCCCGCCCTCAACATCGGGATCAGTGAGCATCACATGCGCCATCCGGGTACGCTGTCGGCAATGCCCGGAAGTTGGCTCGGCGTGCTGCACGACACCATTCGCAGCATGCATCACGCCGGATTCAAAAACATCTTGGTGCTCAATGGTCACGGTGGAAACATCGCGCCGTGCATGGGCATCTGGGGCCAGTTTCAGCAGCGGTTCGAGATCAATCTGCAATTCCACTCGTACTGGGACTTTTTGCCGGCCGACTTCGCAAAGGCGCACCTGAAGACGGACCGGTTTCCGGGACACGCGCAAGAATTTGAAACGGCGTTTGCCCTCGCGGCCTTTCCAGAGAACGTTCGTCACGCCGCGATGATTGAGCAATCCGATCGCGAACCGCTGCAGGCCACGGCCGAGGCCGGCCACGCGCTGATCGAGGCTATCGTCGAGGCGGTGAGCCGGCACTTGAGTGACATGCTCGAGGGAAAGAACGTGGCCCCTATTCCGCCCTACATGCCCTAGCGCGGAAACTCGTTCGCCCAACAAAAGAAACCACGCACCGACGAACGGCGCGTGGTTTTTTAATTTTAGTTGTCTACGATTTTACGGATGAGCGTAACCGCGGCTGGCCTGCCAGGCACTGGCCGCCGCTTGCGCATTTCCGTAGGAATTGGCCGTCACATTGTTGGCCGACGCGATCTCCGTTTGCGGCATTGTCGCCATCGGAGCCGCGGGAGCGTAGTGCTGAGCCGGGGCCGAGTTATATTGCGGCGCGGGCGCGACGTCGGGCTCGCCGTTCGCGAACGGCTGCTGCGGCATATTCTGGCCATTCGACACGATCCCCTGCGACTGGTAGCCACCCGCGGGCATCTGCTGGCCGAGCGGGAACGGAGCGCCGCAACCCGGAGCAGGTGCCGGACAGCACGGGCACGGAGCACACGTCGGGCACGCCGGTTTCAGGAACGTGTGCGTACAGGGAACGTAACGCACGTGGGTTTCGGGAATGACCTGCGTCGTAACGTGCGGCACACATTGCGACACCGTGTACGGGACGCAGCGCGAGCAGACCTGCTGATGATATTCGGTGCGGGGGATCTGCTTCACGACAGGTTTGGGACACCAAACCATTTTGTAGCAGCCTTCATCGACCGTCACGCAATCGACTTTCGTCACCGGAACCGTCACGCAATACGGCTCCTGGCGATAGCAGGTCTTGCAAACGTTGTGATACCCGACGCACTGTTGAGTGCGGTAACACGTATCGCAAACCGGCTTGAACGTCGTGCAGGTGCAGATGTCCGGCGGCGGACATGGGGCACAGCAAGGCGCCGGAGGACAGCAGGTTGACGGAGCACAGCATGTCGCGGGCGGCGCGGCGCAACCCGGCGCTTGGGCAAAAGAAGCGGCCGGTTGAACGAGCCCCGCGGCCAGCAGGAGTAGTCCGGACGATCGCAGAAATCGCCGAGAGAAACTGAACATCGGTCGTGCTCCTAGTGAATAATGCGAAAGTCGCGCCCGCGGGATGAGCGTGCTGACGTTGGCCGAAATGAGGAAAGCGGCCGCCAATGCGACGGCGCATCGCCCAACCCTGGCGACTCTCCTCTTGGCTTTATCGGTAAAGTCGGCAGAGCTGCTTCAACGGAAATAATCCGTTCGTCCCGAATAATCGGAACAAGCGGAAGCGGAAAGTGTCCGCAAATGGACACTTCTGTCCGGATTCGAGCAGCGTCGTTGGGGTGCGCGATGATCCGGCACCACTAGGGGACAAAAGCTTGAGGCCCGGGTCGCTCGAGGGCGACGCTCGTTTCTACGACCGGGTCACGAATTCACTGGGTCAGCTCCCTAGTGAAACTATCTGACCCGACCCGGTGGTTTGATTCTGTACAGCTCGAGTCCCGTGCCGTGTTCGAGTCCGTCCCAATCGGGTTCGTCCAATCCCGTAGGGGTGGGACCAGTCCCGGCGCAGGCGGGCGCCGGCCCACCATCCCCGCGCAATGCATGTCGCCCATTCGCCGTGACACCGAGGGACCGCCTCGACGCCGGACAAACCAGAGTCCGGTCCCGTTCGAAAGTGTCCGGACCCGACTTCGATGCACAGATTGTTTCACCACAAAGACACCGAGGCACAAAGCTCGGTTGAATTGCTAAGTACCTCCCGCACCTTCATCGCTTTACTGACTCGTGGAGTCCGGACCTGAGTCCCGTCGTCAAAGAAAGTGTCCGGACCGGGCCGCGACCAGAGCTTCGTGCCCTCTTTCGTGCCTTCGTGGTGAAATCCAGTCTCTCGTCGAGTCCCGTCCCAGTGTTCCAGTCCCGTCCCAGTGTCCGGACCTAGTGTCCGGACCCCGTCCGATCGCCTTGGACCTTGGACTCGGGACTTTGGACTTCCTTTCCCCGTGGTCAACAATCTCGCGGTGGTCACCTTTATTGAGAAAGTAGTTGACCAGACCACGTCCCTTTTGATGACATTCCGTAACCGCCGGGTGCCATCCCCACGGCTTTGAGTGAGACTGTCCTAGAAGCTGTTGCCGAACGCGAACGCCCCGGCAGCGGGCTTCTCGCTGTCGATCAATGTTCTCTCAAGGGCCTCTCTTGCGATTGAGACATGCCCACGCCGAGGCGTGGGCATGGCACCCGACGTCGGCATGACTATCCGACGCTCGTTTCTACGACCGGGTCACGGATTCACCGGGTCAGTTCCCTAGTGAAACAATCTGACCCGACCCGGTGGACCGATTCTGGTCAGACGGCCAACGGCGCGGTGGGAACGTCTTCCCTATATCAGAAAATCCTTACCCGCCTCGCCTGGTGAGAAACCCGTTTACCTGGCGGGCAAACTTTACCCGCCGGACACAGGCTGAGCTGTCTCGGCGTTGAGGTTGAAAGTCGATTCGGATCCTGAGCGCAGGAATGGACAAACCATCCTCTATTATCCAGCGTTTCGAGCCGCGTCCGAGACCAGTTTTCTACGCGCGTAGAAACAACAGGGGAAGTGGCCCGCGCATTGACGGCCCGCCGCGCAGGCCCCGATTCATCTCGGTCCCAAGCTCCGCTTGAGGGTGTCCGGGAATTGCTTGAGCTAAACCCAAGGGCCTCCGGGCGTTTATGTTTTTTCTGCCAAGAAGAAACTAAACGCCGCAGGAGGGCCCAAGGATGGGAACTCGTGCCAAGGCCGGCACGTCGTTGGAAGC
>DASRXU010000003.1:0-4247 GCA_035687365.1 Planctomycetaceae bacterium
GCCCCTTGTCAAACGGGAGCGTTCGCGTCGCACCCTGGCCGAATATATCGACGCGATGTCGCGGCTGCTGAATCGGTCGCGCCGACCAGCCCCCTACTTGCTCGACGAATTGCGCCAAGGACTTCTGTGGCGCCTGCGCCGCGAGTTGGGCTTGCCCTTTGGTCGCGACGACACGAGCAAGCTGCTGCAGGTGCTTGCGCGCCGGGATCCGCTGTTGGCGGACGATCTGCGGCAAGCACTGCAATCCATCGATCAAACTCTTCAGACGTCGTCGCCCCGATCGGCGGACGTTACGGCAACTCTCGCAAAGGTTTCTCGCTGTGCTGTCGCTCGACGAACTGCATAAATCGGCTCGTGCTGCGATCGAATCGGTCGTCTTCGGCCAAGATGAAGCGGTCGACTTCGGCCTGGCGGCCCTGTTCAGCAGCGGCCATGTGCTCTTGGAAGGGCCGCCCGGCACCGCCAAGACACTGCTGGTGCGGGCCATCGCCGCCACACTTCGCCTCGACTACCGCCGCATCCAGATGACACCCGACCTGTTGCCGGGCGACATCACCGGATCGTCGATTTACCGGGAGAATACGGGGACGTTCGAATTTGTGCGCGGGCCCGTCTTCACAAATTTTCTGTTGGCGGATGAAGTCAACCGCGCGTCGGCGCGGACGCAATCGGCCATGCTCGAGGCAATGCAGGAACTAACCGTCACCCATGACGGAGTGACACATTCTCTCCCAAGCCCGTTCATCGTCTTTGCTACGCAAAACCCGATCGAACAGGAGGGAACGTATCCGCTCCCCCTCGCTCAATTGGACCGCTTCATGTTCAAGTTGCAGGTGGGCTATCCGAGCGCTCAAGCGGAGGAACGCGTGCTACGCGAGCATCACGCAACGGGTGCGGTGACCGGACCTCAGGCGCTTGGCATCACGCCCGTCGTCGAAGGCGATGACATCAACGCGGCACGCGAAATCATTCGGAAGACGCACGTGCGGGAAGAAGTCATCGGCTATGTGCGGCGCTTGGTCGAGGCCACGCGTCGGGACGATTCGCTGACTGTGGGCGCGAGCCCCCGAGCCGGTTTGATGTTGCTGACGGGGTCGAAGAGTTTGGCCCGGTTTTCGGGCCGCGACTTTGTGACGCCCGACGATATCAAACGCGCGTTCTTTCCTGTGTTGCGGCACCGCGTGGTGCTGAGCCCGCATTCGGAGTTGGAAGGAACCAAAAGCGACGACGTGCTCGCCCAGATCCTCGATACGGTCGAAGTGCCGCGATGAAGTTCCGGCCGGGCCCCGTGCTGATCGGACTGGCCATCTCTGCGGTGGTGTTGGCGGGGGCGGCGTTTTTCGCGCCGATCGCCGCCAAAGCGATCCCGCTGCTTTGCGTCGCGGCCTTGTTGCTTGCGATCTACGACGCGTGGTGGTTGGTCCGACATCGACGCGATCTCTCGGTCACTCAAGTGGTGCCACAAATTGCCGGTCGCGACGCAACCTTTGACGTAAAGCTGCGCGTCAAAAACTCGGGATCATCGCCGTTGCGAGGAATCCTGCGGACGGCCGTACCCAGCGCCGCCGAGCCGCGACTTTGGATCAACGACTTTCGGCCCGTCGGGATCAAGGACGTCGCCGAGTTCCGGCAGCAGTTTCGGATCGCCACTCGGGGCCAATTTGAGTTTGGTCCAGTTACGGTTGGGTTATCGGGGCCGTGCCGCACGATCGACGCGATCTGGGACGTCGCCGGCCGAAATCGGGTGAAGATCTACCCCGAGGGTTTAGTCGCGGAAGATGATTTCTCGCAAGAGCTGGCCGCCGAAATCCAGATTCTTGATCGCCGCTCCCGCTCCAAGCGCCGTAGCGTGGGGACCGAGTTCGAGTCGATCAGCGAGTTCCGACTCGGCGACGATCCGCGGCGAATCGACTGGCGAGCGACAGCCCGCACTCGCCGGCTCGTCGTGCGGCGCTTTCAGGTCGAGCAGCATCAGGACGTGTTCCTGCTCATCGATTGCGGCCGGTTGATGGGAAGCGCGGCGGGCCGCGGCACGAAACTTGATTGCGCGGTCGATTCCGCCTTGTATCTAGCCCGCACGGCGCTGGCCAACGGCGACCGTTGTGGTCTCGCGCTCTTCGATAGCGCCGTGACCGGCTTCTTGCCACCGCGGTCAGGGCTGGGGGCGCTGCCGACAATCGTGGAGTCGGTGTACAACGCGCAGTCGCGCTGGCAGGAGACCGATTTCGCGCCGCTCTTCGCGCATTTGCAGGCGCGACATCACAAGCGGGCCGTGCTGATTATTCTTTCCGACGTTGCCGACCAGGAAACCAGCAAGCGGGCCCGCGTCGCTCTGACCAACCTCGCGTCCCGGCACGTCGTGATCTTCGCGGCCCTGCAGACGCCTCTGCTGACTGCCCAGACGCGGGTGCCGATTCAAAATCGACTGGATGCCGCACGCCAGGTTGTCGCGTATCGGCTGTTGCGCGAGCGCGAAGAGACGCTGCACGCTCTGCGCCGCGGAAGTATCAGCGTGCTCGACGTGGAACCGTCGGAGCTGACTCTGCCGCTTATCAACCGCTATCTCGAATTGCGATCACGCAACGTCGTCTGAAACGGCGATTTTTGGAATCGGGTGGCACTGACGGCTTGTCCGCCAGTGAGTTCATCTCTGGGCGCGGAAAAAACACTGGCGGACAAGCCGTCAGTGCCACCCATCAATCCAACCGTGAAGTGGACGCGGTCACGCGCCACGGAAGCGATAGCCGATGCCGCGGACCGTTTCGACGTTCTGTGCCCGCTTGTGCAGTTTCTGTCGCAACGAGCGGATGTGAACGTCGATCGTTCGAGCCAGTGCGTTCGCATCTTCGCCGCGGCAATTGTCCAACAGTTCATTGCGCGTGAACGGACGTCCCGGCTGGCGGGCCAGTACCCACAAGATGCGAAACTCCGTCGGCGTCAGGCCGACTTCGGAGCCGTCGACCTTGACCAGGTGGTTGATGCGATCGATCTCGATCCCGGAGGCAGAGATGCGTTCGTTGGCTGAGCCCGGCGTGTGCGCCCGTCGCAGGAGGGCCTTGATCCGGTGAACCAGCGGCTTCAGCTTGAATGGTTTGGTGACATAGTCGTCGGCCCCCATGTTGAAGCCGACGATTTCGTCCACTTCTTCGCTGCGGGCCGTCAACATCAGGACGCGAATGCCCTGCGTCTTGGGATCGCCGCGCAGTTCGCGGCAGACCTGCAAGCCATCGAAGATGGGCAGCATCAAATCGAGAATCACGAGGTCAGGCAGGACTGAGCGCGCGCGTGCGAGTCCTTCGCGACCGTCGGACGCGGCAAAAACCTCGAAGCCCTCTTTGGTCAAGTTATAGGTCAGGACTTCGACGATCGGCCGCTCATCCTCGATGAGCAGGATCTTCTGCTTCATACGCCCAGACCCTAACGGGGTCATGTCAAGTTTCCAGGAGGGTTGGGTAAAGTTTCCGTGAAGAGTGGGCCGGATTTTTTGACTTTTTTGCCCCAACACTTTAGAAGGAGCGGCTCGGCCAACGCCCGAACGATGGCTCAGCTCATCGCGGGGCAGCGGCTCCTAATTCCCATCGGTCCTTGCTTGCCCGAACAGAGAGCCGGCGTCTCTCGATCGTAACGGACCGGAATCAGTCCTGCCACAAACGGCGCTCTGTCAGGCGCGCGTGCAGGACCTCGCTATCAGCGCCGCGATCGCGACCGCTTGTGTGCGGCGGCAAACGCCGAGTTGTGGCGCCAAAAGTGCGCCCATTTTGCGCCGAACACGCGCCGCGGGGGGCTGTGGGTCAGATACTTTGTCCCTATTGAAAAAATGTGACCCGACCCACTGTTTTTCAGCCTCTAAATTGCGGTGATCTCAGAGGTTAGACCGGGTCAACTTCTTCTTTTTGGCCGAGAATTGGTGACCCAGCGAATTGTGTCCGCGCCTGATACACAACTGTTTGGAAACGATACAGGCCGTGCCCAGGCGCCTAATGGGTCCGCGGAGCGGATCGAACGGCTCCGAGCGGGCGCGCCGTCAGCGCTCGGCGAAGAGGCCTATCTCCATTCAACCACAAAACGCAAACTGGCCAAGAGCAGTTTTCTTCGTTCCCAAGGTTCGCTTGAGGGTGTCCGGGAATTGCTTGAGCTAAACCCAAGGGCCTCCGGGCGTTTATGTTTTTTCTGCCAAGAAGAAACTAAACGCCGCAGGAGGGCCCAAGGATGGGAACTCGTGCCAAGGCCGGCACGTCGTTGGAAGC
>DASRXU010000004.1:0-2708 GCA_035687365.1 Planctomycetaceae bacterium
ACACCACTTTCGCAGTGCTGACGCTCGCCTCGTTGCCGCCGGCATTGGCTTGCGCGCGGAATGGTCAATCGACGCTCATCATGGCCGGGCTGATGATGTTGGCCTGTGTGAACTTGTCTGAACAACGTCGCAGCTGGTCCGTGTTTTGGGCCACCTTGGCGGTTGCGCTCAAGCCACTAGCGATTGTGCTGCTGCTCTTAGCGCCGTTTGTCGACAGACGTCTCGCCGGACGAGTTGCTCTGGGCTTGGTGGCCGTCTTGGCACTGCCATTCTTGATGCAGGGTCCGGGCTATGTGGTCGACCAATACATGAAGTTCGGCCAAATGGTGCGGGCGTCGTCCCATTGTGGAATGATCGAATTGTGGGCACAGCCCTTCAGCGTTCTTGGCCTCCTCGGGGTCAACGTTCCTGAATCGGCCCAAACGGTGATCCGCCTCATCGCCGCGGGCGCGGCCATCGCGCTCACTCGAGCCGCTCGGCTGCGATCGAGCCCGCCGCGCGCCGCGGAATACTTGTTGGCGATTTCGTCGCTCTACATTCTGCTGTTCAATCCGCGAACTGAAAACAACACTTACGCGCTTTTGGGACCAGTGATTGGTCTCTCGATGGTCGCGACACTCGCCTTGCGACGACCGAGCCGCGGAGAAATTGCTTTCCTCTCAGTCTTGCTCGCTCTGATGGCAGTCGGCGACGCGGTGGTGCGGCTCTTCGCGCCAGAGGGTGAACACATTTGGATGACGCCTTCGGTGGCTACCGTTTTCTCCCTGTATCTGATCCACCGGATCTTTTTCCGTAAGGAGGTTCGGGCATCGGTGCGGCCGGCCGAACTCGGCGAGCCAGCCGGCGACATCATCCGCGGCCCTCACGCGGCCAGGCGCGGATCGACCGCAGGAGTTCGCTGACCCCGTGCGCACCACATTCGATCGCTATTTGATCGTCCGCTACCTGCAGGTCTTCGTGATCCTGTATGTCAGCATGTTCGGGCTCTTCGTCGTCATCGACGGTTTCTCGAATCTCGACGAGTTCCAGGATCACGCCAAGAGTGCCGTCGACCTGATTCTGCTGATGAGTTCGTACTATGCGAACCAATCGACACAGTTTTTGGATATGTGCGGTCCGATTCTGACCGTCGTCGACGCGATGGTCGTGTTCGCCCTGCTCGTAAGAAACTCCGAGTTGCATCCGATTCTGGCCGCCGGGGTGCCTGCGTGGCGACTGCTGGTACCCATCACCCTCAGCACGGCCTTGGTGAACGGCCTGATGTGCGTCAACCAGGAATTGCTGATCCCCCGGCTGGCGGGCGTGCTGTCGCCGGGCCGCGACGCCCTCTTCAAAGGGGCGATCGAAATCGAACCGCTGACTGACCCGTCGAGCGGCATTTACATCAACGGCCAGGAACTCTCGCTGAACCCACAGCTCATCAAGAACGCGGAGTTCGTCCTGCCCGCACCCGAAATCGCCTTGGCGCCGACCAGCATTCGTGCCGGGCAAGCCCTCTACATGCACGGGACGGCGAATCACGCGGCCGGTTGGCTGTTGAAAAATGTCGACAAGCCGTTCGCCAGGTTGGCCCTCACGGCTGAGGGGGGCCAACACGTGAAGGCCTTGGAGGGGGAGCCCAAAGATATCTTCATTGTCAGCGATTTGCCGTTCGACCAACTCTTCAACCGCCTGCAAAGCTCGAAACTGCTCTCGACGGCCGAACTCGTCTATCGACTCCGCAGCCCCGCGTTCGGACAGGCGACAGCACGCATCGCTCAGACCCTTCACGCGCGCCTGGTGCGCCCCCTCGCGAATCTGCTCGCGATGCTCGTCTCGATTCCCCTCATTTTGCGCAAGGAAAGTCGCGGTCTAATCGCCAACATGGCGATCGCCTGCGGAGTGCTGGCGGCTTTGCTGGGAATCTCGGAGGGCTCCGCCTTCTGCGGGCAATCCGGCATGCTGATGCCGGAGCTGTCGGCCTGGCTTCCGGTCATCGCCGCCGGAATGCTGTTTGCCTGGCTCACGCCTCACATGCAAACATGAGGCGTGTTACGCGGCCTTGAGCGTGCGGGCGTGGCGTGCTGACTCGATCCAGCCAGTGACAACGTCCAGATCCGGCTGATGACCGCCACCCCGGATGGCGCGTTGTCCCTCCGATGTCGAAATGAAGAGGTCAACGCGGTCGAGCAAGTCGAGCGCCTCGCATTTGGCGAGATCCTCGGGCTCGCAGATTCCGCAGGCGACGAGAATCTTCACGTCAAGCGCCCGCAAATTGGGAACGCGGCACGCCAACTGGGCTTGAATCTGCCACTCCCGCACAGCGTCCGGCTTGATGTGACCGAGCTTGAGTCGCAGCGCGACGTCTTCGGGACTGCGAGCGAGCAATTGCGTCACCGTGCGGATTCCGAGTGCCTCGAGCTTCTGGGCCGTTCGATTGCCGATCGACGGTGCGTCGGCCAATGCCGATGACGGATCGAGGTGGAATTTCGCCAACCGAGGCACGGGTTTCGAGACGCGGGCCGCGGGGGCCGCACCCGAGTTCTGCCCGGCGGCCACTTTCCCCGGATCCGTTTGCGCCGCAGCCGACTCGGACGAGCCTTCCGCATTCGGTCGCATTTCGATCGAAACCACGCGGGCCGCGGCGGCGTTCATCGGCCTGAGATAAGTGCCCGTGCCGTGCTTCGTTCCGACGAGCCGCGGTTTGATAGAGTCGAGTGTCTCGAGGG
>DASRXU010000005.1:0-22759 GCA_035687365.1 Planctomycetaceae bacterium
GGAAGGGTCGGTCACCACGGCCGGAACCATTTATCAACTGAAACAGCCCTTCTTCGTGATGGCGACGCAGAACCCGATCGAGCAGGAAGGGACGTATTCCCTACCTGAAGCGCAGCTCGATCGGTTCTTGTTCAAAGTGGAAGTGCCCTTCCTGAATCGCAGCGAACTCAACGACGTGGTGATGCGTACGATCCTCAAGCGGCCCACCGACCCCAAGAAGCTGCTCGACTCCGATCGCATCCTCGGTCTACGAAAAGTCCTCGACAAGGTCGTCGTCGCCGACCCGATTCGGGACTACGCCGTGCGCCTCGTGCTCTCCACGCATCCCGGGACCGACTTCGCAACCGACGAAGTGCGGAAATATGTGCGCTGGGGAGCCAGCCCTAGGGCTGCTCAATCGTTGATTCGCGCGGCTCGCGTGCGAGCCTTGAGTCAAGGCCGGGCCCACGCCGGCTTCGACGACGTGCGACACTTCGCGACCAGCGTATTGCAACATCGAGTTTTGCTGAACTACGACGGGCAAGCGGAAAACATCGCGGTCCCCGCTGTGATCCGGCAATGCCTGGAGCGGTTGTCGGAGGAGCAGGTGTAACAAGGCGGATACCAGGTTTTGTGTGCCACTGCTGAGACGTTTCGGCTCAGCAGTGCTTCCTACGAGGCACTACGCGAAAGCCAAGATGGCGGAAGACGTCAAACAATTCACATCGCTGCTGGATAATTCGATCCTCAGCCGTCTGGAGCGAATGCGCATCGCACCGCGCCGCCGACTCACGAACCGCGCGCATGGCGAACATCTCTCCGGCAAAGGCGGCACGAGCATCGAGTTCTCCGATTTCCGCGATTACGTCGCGGGGGACGATCTGCGGTTCGTCGATTGGAATATGTTCTCCCGACTGAATCGGCCCTACGTGAAGCAGTTCCGCTACGAAGAGCAGATGTGCGTCGTGATCATCATCGATGCCTCGACGTCGATGTCGTTCGACGGCAAGTTTCAGCGTGCCTGCCAACTGGCCGGCGCATTTGCGCAAATGGGCCTCCTGTCCCTGGAACCGGTAAGTCTCTATGCCTGTGGACCCAGCGACCAACAACCGGCTATCTCGCCGCCATGCACGGGCCGCGTGAGCCGAGCGCGAGTCTTTCAGTTCCTCGAAAACCTAAAGGCCGGCGGAGATAGTTCGATCGAGTCAGCGGTCGAAGCCGTGCTGCGGCGGCACCGCGGCCGGGGCATCGCCATCGTGCTGTCAGATTTTCTGACTTTCGGCGGGCTGGGCCGGCCCTTCAACCTGCTGTTTAGCGCCGGGCTCGAAGTGTGCGCGATTCAAATTCTCAGCCCGACCGAGATCGATCCCGAACTGACCGGCGACCTGCGGTTCGTCGACAGCGAAACCGATCAGACGCTCGACGTCTCCAACGTCGGGGAGCTGGTGTCGCTTTATCACGATCGACGCCGGGAACTGGAACGGGAACTGGACGAACACTGTCGGCGACGGCGCGGGCGGTTTCTCACGACTCGCTCGGACGATCCGATCGAGTGGTTGCTGTTTGATCGGCTGCGCAGGCAAGGCTGGTTGCGATGAGCTGGCTCGGTTTCTTTTCGCTCGGCAGTGCGTGGCTTGCGCTATTGTTCGTGCCACTGGTGCTGGTCTATTTCCTCAAGCTGCGCCGTCCGCGGCAACAAATTTCGTCGCTGGCACTTTGGTACCAGGTGATCAACGACCAGCGCGTGAATTCGCCGTTTCAAAAGTTCAAGCGGAATCTGTTGCTGCTGTTGCAGGTCCTGGTTCTCACCTGTCTGGTGCTCGCGGCCATGCAGCCCTTTCTGCCCCGCGCGAGCGTGCGAGCCCAATTCCAACCGATCTTGATCGACTGTTCGGCGAGCATGGGCGCGCTCGACGTGCCAGGGGGGGAGCGACGGCTCGACGTCGCGAAGAAGCAGGTTCAAACGCTGATCGACAACTTGCTGCCCGACCAGCGCGTGTCGCTTGTGGCATTTCACTCGACGGCCCGCCGCCTCACCGATTTCACCGACAACAAAACGATTCTGAAAGACGCGTTGGCCAAGCTCGACGTCGTTCCCGTCCCCAGCCAAACCGTTGACGCTCTGCGGATGACGCAGGCACTGGCCCACACGGTGCCAATCGAGCGAGTGCTCATGGTCACCGACGGCAACGTCCCCGCCGACGCTGACTTCGAGTTGCCGTTCGATCTCGTTTACGAGCAAATCCCGCCCGGTGGGCCCAACGTGGGAATCACGGCTTTCAACGCCCGCCGCTCGGGGATCGACCAGTGGGAGGTCTTCGTCGGCGTGGAAGGATCGGCGACAGCAAGCCAGGCGAGCGGGAAGCTCGAATTGTTTCGCGACGGCGTTTCGGTTGGCACCGAGCCCGTCCTGCTGGTGCCCGGCCGCACCAAGCGCGTCGTCTTCCGTCTCGAGTCGACGGCCGCCGCCAGCCTGGAGGCGCGATTGACGCCGGACGGGTTCGATTCGCTCGACTCGGATAACGCGGCCTATCTGCAACTGCCGAAGAGCCGTCCGCTTTCCGTCTTTGTCCCCTCCACGCTGAATTCGTTTCGCCGCGCGTTCCAGGTGCAAAAGGGGATCGAACTCGTCGATGAAGGAGCCAACACGGCCGGCGCCCCGATCGACGTGGTGGTGAGCGATCGGCCGGAGGATGTGAAGCTCGATTCGGCGGCTGCCCTGTTCGTCGGATTCGTTCCCAAGGATCTTGCCAAGCTCGTCAGCATCGGCAAGGGGTCGATCGACGTCGTCGACTGGGAGCGGAGCAGTCCCCTGCTGGCGCACGTGGTGCTCTCAGAAGTGACCGGTGTCGAACAACCGCGTTCCGCGGAGGGAGTGCGCGACGGCGATTTCGAGAAGCTCGGGTACACGGTGTTGGCCTCGGGCCGAACGGGGCCGCTGCTGTTGGAGCGACGGGTCGGCACTCGGCTGGAATATTATCTGCTCTTTCACGTCGACCAATCGACGCTTCCCTTTCGCGTCGGGTTCCCGATTCTCGCCGCCAATCTGCTCGAAATCGGACGACTGCAAGCTGGCCTCGCGGAAGTCCGCGGTAGCCGGACGGGCGTGCTGCCTCCGCTGCAACTCAAACCTCGTACGACCTACCGCGTGGTTGGTCCAAACGGTGGTGCCGTCGATGCGTCGACGAGCGAATCGGGCGTGTTGAACGGCGTCTCGGCGCTGTCGATCGGCCAGTACCGCGTGACTGATGGCGGAACCGAAGCGGCCCGCGTCGGCGTCAGCCTGCTCGACTCGATGGAAACATCGCTGGCCGCGGTCAAACAGCTTCGCTTTAAAGAGAATCAAGAGGTTGCGGCCACGAACGATCGCATCGACTCGGATCGACCGCTGTGGCCCAGCTTTGCGCTGGTCGGGTTCGGAGTGCTGCTCGTCGAGTGGTGGTACTTTCAGCGCCGCCCGGGAGGCTGGCCCTCAACATGAATCGTCATCGGTGCTTCACCACATTCCTCGTCTGCGCGCTGTTCCTTGACGTCGGATCGGACCTCGCCGAGGCACAAGTTCCTCCAGTCGCGCAGTTGAAATCAAAACTCCAGCTCCGATATCGCCGCGCGCGATCCGGCTCGCCGATTCCTGTCATCTGGAAGTTCGACTGGCCCGACCGCCCCGTCGCTCGTGGCACGCTCGAGTACGAAGCCTATGACGAGTCGACTCTCCTGGCCGAGGTTCGCATTCCCGACTTTGTCTTTTCCCCCGGCAAGAATGAATTCAACCTGTTGCTTCCCGCTTTCTTCGTAAGTAGTTCGGCCACTTCGCTGACAATTCGCAGTCGTTTTGTGACTTCCAATCAGAGCTTTGAGTTCGCCGAACAGATGCTTCGCGTGCCGACGCCGTACGTGCAGTGGTTCAGCGTGGGAGTCGTGGCGGGCGCCCAAGCAGGCGCGACGGCAGCCGAATTGCGGTTTTTTGACAAAATCCGGTTGGAGACGTTTCTGTCTCCGGAAGCCGCGGTCAACCAGTCCGCAACGGTGAGCTTCGACGTCAAAACGAGCGAATTGCCGAGCGACCCTCTGACACTGTGTAACTTCGATGTGCTCGCGATCACGCCGACGGCACTCGCCGAACTGCGTGCAGACCAATCGGACGCTCTGCGGAAGTGGGTTGCCGCCGGCGGCAGCCTGTGCGTAATCGTGGGGGGCGGTCTGGAACCTCGGCACGCCGACTTGCTCAACGACCTCACCAGCGAATTGCCCGCGCGGCCCAAGTTTGTCGTCGGGCCAAAGGGGTTTTTGTTGCCGGATGAGGATCCGCCAGGAAAAGTCTTAACCGTGCCCAAGGGCTTGGGCCGAGTGGCTGTGCTCCGCCCCAAGCTGTTTGAAACTCTTGATCCGGACGCAACAACCTGGATCGAAACCGCGCGGTTCTTGTTGAAGGGACGCAAGAACGCGCAGCTCGGTTGGGATGAAGAGTCCGAGTTCGTACAGGTCAACGGTCGCGCGGCGCAAGGAGCACAACCAAGAACGCCGGCCCGCGGACCCTGGGGCCGAAACTCTCCGTTCGAAAACCTGAATGCCGCACCGCTGGGGCATCTCGACGAACTGTTTGCGCTACTCATGCCTATCGGCGTTTCGACAGTCCCAATTGGCGTGATCGCTTTGATCTTGGCTGCTTACGTGGTGACGATCGGCCCGATCGATTACTTCGTGCTGGGTGCCCTGCGGCTGCGGCGATTTACCTGGGTGCTGTTTCCGATCGTGACGATCGGATTCGCAGCGTACACCCTCTGGCTCTCTCAGCGCTACCTCGGTTCGACCGACAGTCGCCGCGCGATCGAGATTTACGATGTCGTGGCGGGCGGACCGGTCGCGCGACGGTCGCGGATTGAAATGCTCTTCTTGAGCCAAGAGAACACGGTCCCCACGCCGGTCGACAACGGTTTGTTCTCGGTGGTCGGCCGGGGAAACGTGATGAGCCGCGTCCCGCTTCCTCAAGTTACGTCGAACGATACCCCCCAGACGGTCGGCGTAAACGATCGGTTTCCGACCAACTACCAGATCGTCCAACAGATTCCCCAATGGCGACCCGTGCTCAATCGATTCTTCTGGATCGATCCCAAACCCTCCGTCATTTATCAACCGGCGGGTTTGCCCGGCGCGGCGGGGTTTGATTGGGATGTCGCTGGCAGGGACTTACTAGGCAACCCCGGAGGCGTCTCGCTGGCGGAACGCGTGCGGCGAGCGTTCGGCCCCCAAGCGTGTGCCGTCGTGATGTGCGGACCGTCGGTGATTTATGTGCTTAACGATCTGAAGGAGCTGCAACACTGGCACGCCAATTTCGGTCCCATATCGAACCGAGGACAGCGATCCAACTTTTTGCCGGACATCGTCCGCGAGCTGTGCCAACGCGCCCCGCAGCAACTCTTCGAGTACACCGCCAACGTCTCGCCCAACGGTGGTCCTGAGTTGGACGACCTGGCAATCTCCGACTCGACCGATCCTCGGCAGGCGGTCTTGGTCATCGCCGTCGAAACCGAATCGACTCTTTACCTCTATCGCCGCGTTTATTCCGGGAGCCCGTGATGCTCGTCGTCAACATCGAAAACCTGCACGTCGATTACGGCAACATTCACGCGGTCCGTGGCATCTCGCTGCAAATCCCGCGAGGCGAGGTCTACGGCTTCATCGGCCCCAACGGCGCGGGCAAATCGTCGACGATCAAAGTGTTGGCGACGCTTCTGCCCGGTTACCGCGGTAACGCGCAGGTGAACGGCATCGAAGTGTCCCGCGACCCGCAGGCTGTTCGCGAGAATATCGGCTATATGCCGGATTTTTTTGGCGTCTACGAAGACTTGACGGCGCGGGAATACCTCCACTTTTTTGCCGCGACTTATCGCATTCCCCGCAACCGTCGAGCGGCAATCGTCAATGACGTGCTCGAGCTGACCGACCTCACGCAGAAGATCGACAGCCAGGTCGATTCGCTCTCGCGCGGCATGAAGCAACGCCTCGCGCTGGCGCGGGTGCTGCTGCACGATCCGGATCTCTTGCTGCTGGACGAACCGGCCAGCGGTCTCGACCCACGAGCGCGCATCGAAGTCCGCGAGCTGCTCAAAGAACTCAAGAACATGGGAAAGACAATTTTGATCTCCAGCCACATCCTGCATGAGCTGGCCCAGATGTGCACGCGGATCGGCATCATCGAGGCGGGCCAGATGGTCGCCCAGGGGCCGCTCGACGAGATCTATCGGCGGCTGCAACTGATGCGAGTGGTCCACCTGCAGTTAGCCCACGCAGGGGAAGACATGTTGAACCGCCTGCGGGGCATCCCGGGCGTCGAGTCGGTCGATCAACAGGTCGACCGCATTGCCGTCCGACTGCACGAAGATCGTCTATCGATCGAAGAATTGCATGACGCCATTCATGACCTGGGCGGACGCATTCGCATGTATCAGCCCGAAGCCATGGACATGGAAACGGCCTTCATGAAGCTGACGCAGGGCACGACGGCATGAAGAAACGCTGGCTTCAATTTGGCCTGCCCCTCTTGAGCCGCGAACTGGCCGAGCAGGCGGCGCACGCACGACATTATGTTTTGCGCTGTCTGTGCGCGCTGGTGATGTTCGCCGCCTGCTTCATGGCCTTACGCGAAGTACTGGTCGACGACCAAACCTTCGGCATGATGTCATTGGGCGGCGGACTCGCCCTGGTGAGTACGGTGACCGAAACGCAGGCGATCCTGATCCTCCTGTTTCTCCCGGCCATCACCTGCGGAGCGATCGCGGGTGAAAAAGAACGCAATACGCTCGCCATCTTGCTGACGACTCGGCTCAGCCCGTTCACCATCGTGCTCGAAAAGCTCGCGAGTCGCCTGGTGGTCGTGTTCATGCTGTTGCTGCTGTCGCTGCCGTTGTTGGCGGTCGCCTATTCGATGGGCGGAATCAGCTTGCCCGACCTGCTTCGTCGTGTGAGGGACCTGGCCGAGCTGAGCTTCTTTGTCGCGTCCCTTTCCCTGATGTGTTCGGCGTGGTGCGGCAGCACGATTTCAGCGTTCTTCATGTCGTATTTCGTTGCTGGCGTGCTGATTCTTGGAAGTGCGGGCGTCCTGGGGTATTCGCTCGTCTTTCATTTCGGTCAGCCCGGACCGTTGCTGGTTCAGGCGGTGATCTTGCTTGTCCCGGTTTTGTTTCTGTTCATTGCAACGCGTTGTCTGATTTCGCGAGCGTTTGTCACTCCCCGCAATTTCATTCTCGCCTTCTTCCGCGGTCTCGACGGGCTCTTCACGCGGATGAACGTGGTCGTCGGTAATGTCGTCCTGGTGCGAGAGAAGGCCCTGCTTCCCGAGGACAAGCCGATCGCCTGGCGCGAGACGGCAAAAAAATCTTTGGGAACCGTCCGCTACCTGGTGCGAGTTTTGGTTGCCATCGAGCTGCCGACGGCCTTCCTGTTGGTCATCGCGTCCGAATCATCCACGGTCGATTTGAGGCGTGGCTTTGGGGTCGGAACCTGGCTCTGGGTGGCGATTTGGGCAATCGCGGCCATGCTTGTGGCCGTGTCCGGGGCAAGCATCGTCAGTGGCGAGCGAACGCGGCAGACTTTGCCCATGCTCTTGGCAACACCGATGCCCGGCGCAGAGATCGTTCGCCAGCTCTTCGCGGGCGTCCGGCGGCTGATCACCGTGCTTTGGATTCCGTTCGGCACAATTGCCGTCTACCAGTACTGGTTTCATCTCGGGTCACAGCGGTTCGGCGAGGCGACGGTCATCGAGCGGCTCGTTTGCGCGCTGTTGGAAATGGCGATTTATCCTTTTTTGCTCGGATGGATCGCCTTCTACGTCGGAACCCGCGTGCGCTCCGGTTTATGGGCTGTGCTGGGTTCGATCTTGGCCATTCTCACGATGCTCTTGCTCCCTTATGCTGCGGCACTGCTTGCCGTTTGGCTCAACTTGGATGCGAGCTGGGCCCTAGCATTTGCGTACGCCAGCCCCGCGACGATTGTCGGGATGAATGAGTCTCGGGGCGTGACCTGGCTGCATAGCGCGGTCAACTTCGCCGTGTTTGGCGGATTGACTTGGCTCATTCGCGGTTACTGCTTGCGAAATGCCGATCGGCTCCTGGGCCGTAGCGAAGGGGGGGCTGGCGTTCCACCTGCGGCCGCTCCAGCCGCTCGTGCCTTTTCCCTGCCCCGTGCGCCACAACGTCGACCCGATCCCAGAGTCGTCAACACGACCGTGTAGTCAGGTCAGCAAGGCGGGCTGCGTGTGCCGGAGGATTCGAAACGGCGGGAGTCGCGTTGAGCTTCTTGTAGAAGTAGTAACCGGCCAGCGTGAAGCCGATCAGAATCACGAAGATCCGCACTTGCCGCGGGTGAATCCGCAAAGCGAGCTTCGCTCCAAGGTAGCCTCCGAGAATGGAGGCCGCTGCCATCGGCAACGCGTATTCCCACAGGACATCGCCCCCGAGCACGAAGATCACGACCGAAACGCCGTTGATACCGACCGTCAGCACCGTCTTCACCGCGTTCATGCGATTGATGTCGCCGATGCCCATCATGGCGAGCGAAGCGAGCATCAGAATGCCGATCCCGGCGCCGAAATAACCGCCGTAGATCGACACGCCGAGTTGGAAGGCGATCAAGCCGACGATCGACCGCCGAGAATGCTCCGTTCGCTCAGGACCCGCTGGCTTGCGACGGCGCAGCGAATCGATGAGCAACAGCAGTGTGGCGATCAGGATCAGCCAGGGAACCAGGGCATCGAAGTAAGCTGGATTCAACCGGGTCAGCAGTAGCGATCCGATTACGCCACCCACCAGGCTCGGCACGATCAACAGCACGAGCCAACGCCGGGCGTCGCGCAATTTCTGGCGATAGCCCCAGGCGGCTGCGAACGAGCCGGGCACCAAAGCGACGGTGCTCGTCGCGTTGGCAAACACGGCGGCCGACGACCCGTGGACTGGCGTCAACGCCGCGAGCAGCGCCGGGAAGGTGATTAGCGTGCCGCCGCCGGCGATCGAATTAACGGCGCCGCCAATCAGGGCGGTCACGCAGAGCCAGAGAAAATTGAAATCGTGCATCAACCCGGCCGGGGATGTCTTACGTTCGTTTTGGAGAGCATCCCCGAGAGGCCACGATCTTGCAACGTCGCCGGTCTGGCAAGCGCCAGGTCCGACGGTTCTAGGAATTGTCGATGACGTGATCCCGCAACCGCATTGAGGCTGGGAAGTCACTGGCAACGCGGGCCATCAACACGATCGGCTCGTTCTGCATCGCGTACAGCTTCATCCGCCACTGCCGCTCCAACGGCGGTGCCGTGGTCGAACTCCAGGTTGCCACGTGGTGCAAGCACGTGTGCCAGGCCTGCGCGATGTATCGCGGCGAATCACTGGCCAGCCCAATCAGGTACTTGCCGTCGTTGGAGACCGCCCCGATCACCGGCGCGACATAACGCGTGTGGCTCGTGTTGATCGGCAGCGATTCGCCGCCGACCTTTTGCCAGACGCCCACATAGTGCTGCGACCAAACTGGATTATTACGCGGATCGTCGGCCGGCACTTCGTCCGTTTTCTGGCGCTGAGTCTTGTCGAGGAAGGTCTGGCCCTGCTCCGTGAAAATGAAACAGCGCTGGACCCAAGTCGGATAAACGTTCGGGCGCTCGCCGTAGGGCGGGCTGGCCGATCCGCCGGCCACGAAGTTAGGACTCTTCTGGAAGCACCAGCACAGGTTCGGAGTCGGAAGGTTCTCCGGAATTCTGAGATCCGAAGGCTTGATGTGCGAGTCCAGGATCAGGCGTCCGGTCGCCTCGAGTGTGCCCGTTTCGGCCGTGAAGGTTGTTTCGTGGATCAGACCGGGAACTGCCTTGACGGCGTGTCGGAAGACAAGTTGATTGTCAGTCGGGACGGCCGCCCCCAGCAGGTTCAGTTTGAGGAAGCCTTCGCCCGGTTCGTAGACGCAGGCGTCGAGCCGCAAACCGGGAACGCTCGGAAAGATCGTCGAGCAGAAGGCGATGTTTCGATTGTGAAGTCGGGCGTAGAGGGTCGGAATCTTGACCGCGTCGCTGTTGATCGATTTTGCGATCACATTGTCTTCGCGATGCAGCGGAGTTTGCTGAGCCTCGACTCGTCCGCTCGACGAAGAGCCGCTGGTCGAGAGAAAGGCGGCCGCGGCCGCGCCGCCGGTGGTCAACACGTCGCGTCGAGAAAACTTGCTCATGGGTCGCCATTCCCTTGGGGGGACAAAAAGCCCCAGTGTTCGCCGGTCCCTAGTCCGACGCCGGTCGCGGCATCACCGACCTGGATTTGCCGTTGAGGAGCAGTTTCGACCGGATTGAGACGGGAGTGATAGGACAGATGGGCGATCAAGGTCAAGATCGGTTCGGGAACGCATCAGGGCTCTTTTGGTCCGAGAGGCACCGCTAACTGAAGGCCCACTGCCGGGTCGCGCAATGCGCTGGGTGAGCTGCGCGAGTCGGATATTACCCCGGACGACCGACGAAGCTCGCTGACAGTCGAAATCTCTCGACGCCTTTAAGGCCAGTCTGCCGATCCCGAAACCGGCCCAACCGGTGCCGGAGCAATAAACCCGGGGCGCGCGAGCCAATCGATGCCTGTGTCATTGACCGACGTAGGAATTTCCCTAATGTTAAGAGCGTAGAGAAGATTGAACGGGGGTGCAGTCATCGAGCGGCCTGGGCAACGCAGGTGGGCGGCTATTGCCGCGCTGCTGACTTTCGTCGCGCTTGCCTTCTCGGCAGCGGGAGAGGATCCTCGCGCATTTGGGGCCGACGGCCTCAGCCCGACACTTGTCCCGCTGGCCGTTGTCCAAAATGGAGCGGAACCGAACCGAGCCCCAGTTCCTTTGGTCGTTCCGCGCAACCGGCTACGCGGCATTCTGCGTCCGCGAATGCGGCTTGACGAGGACGCCCCCAATCGGCCCCCTCTGGCGATCGATCGGCAAACGCTGAAAGAGATGGAGTCGGCGAACGAGTCGATCGGTAAGCAGCAATTTCCCGATGCGATTCACCATCTGCAGCACGTCCTCGATGCGCCGGAGGATTCTTGGATCGAAGTCCCTGGGCCGCATGGGTCGGGCTTTCAGAGCGCAAAACGCCAGGCGTCTGACCGCATCGGCAATCTGCCGGCCCAGGCTCGGGAGACGTACGAAACCGAGTACGGATCGATCGCTCGCCAACTGCTCGATGAGGCGTTGCGGCGCAGCGACGGGGCTCAGCTGGCGGAGGTGGTCAGCCGCTACTTTCACACCCGCGCGGGTTACCAGGCGGCCTATGCGCTGGGCAACCGCTTGTTCGACGCCTCAATGCCGCTGCCGGCGGCCAATCAATTCGAGCGGCTCCGCAAATCGCCCGGCGGCGGACCATTCGAGCCTCTGCTCTCGCTCAAGGAAGCTTTCTGCTGGTTGCGGATGGGCGCAGCCGACAAAAGCAGTGCCATCCTTGCTGAGATGAAACCGCGTCCGGGCGGCAAGACCGTGACGATGGGCGGGCATCGCACCACGATCCCCGAGGGGGCTGAAGCGACCGCCTGGCTCGCGCACTTGATCGGCCCTCCGGCAGCGATTCAGTCGCTTCCTCCCCAAGATTGGATGCTGTCTGGCGGAGCCCCCGATCGCAATGCCTCCGGCGGCGACGGCCTCCCACTCGGACAAGCAGTATGGACGCAGTCGCTGATTCGAGATCGCGAACTGGGGGCGAAGGATCGGTTCACCGACATTGAGACAACACTCGAGGAATACCGCAACGAGCTGACCGAAAGGGAAAATTTGATAATCCCTTCGGGAACGCCGCTGGTGATCGGTAATGCAGTCGTGTTTCGGGCCTTTGCGCGGCTGCGCGCCGTCGATCTGCGGACCGGCGATCCATTGTGGGACTTTGCCGAGCGTGATCGACTTTACGGAATTCTTGCGGCCGCGCGACATCCGAGCCGCCGCATGAATCGCCTGCCCATCAGTATGGAGTCCGTCCCTGACCAGGACGAAGTGCGCCTGTTCCTCAACGCGCGTGCCTTCCGGGATATGACATACGCTGGCCTGAGCAGCGATGGAGAGCGGGTCTTCGCCCTGCTCGATTTGGGTTTCCTCGGCCTTGATGAAGTTCAAAAGACCGACCAGAACGACAGCCTCGGCTCCCGCAATCAAAACGTCCTCTCCGCGGTCGACCTGGCAACGGGGCGGCTGCTGTGGGAGCTCGGGGGCACCCGATCCGACCGCAACCGCGATCTCGCCGGCACTTTTTTCCTCGGCTGTGGTCTGCCGATGGGCTCGGCCCTGTACGTGATGGGCGAACTCGACGGCGAGATCAGCCTGTTTAAGCTCGACGCGGCGACCGGAAAACGGATCTGGTCGCAACGGTTGGCGACTCCCTTGGGACGCTTGTCGCACTATGCGGTTCGCCGATTGGCGGGCGGCAACCCAAGTTCGGCGGCCGGTCTCTTGATTTGTCCGACCACCGGAGGCGTCGTGACTGCGTTCGACCCGGCCAGTCGCATGTTGGCCTGGGAGTATCGCTACGGCGTCAATCGTGTTGGTGATCCCCGCATGTGGGCCGACTCTCCGCTCGAGACGGGAAATGACGGCGCCGCGCGCTGGCTCGATTCGCCGCCCTTGATTGCTGACGGAGCCGTCTTGCTCACACCCCGCGATTCCGACGACTTGATTTGCCTGAACCTGGCGGACGGCACGCTGCGGTGGCAACAGCAGCGCGGGACTCGGCTCTTCTTGGCTGGGGCGTCGGGAGGGACGGTTTATGTTGTCGGTCGGTCGAGGATCGAGGCGTTGCGTCTCAAAGATGGCGGCGACGATTGGAGCCACTCGATCGCTATCCCCTGCCCGGCCGGTCGAGGATATCGCAACGGCGCGCTCTACTACCTGCCGCTCTCGACGGGCGATCTGGCGACGGTCGACCTCCGTCGAGGGCGCATCGTGACGCGGACGCGCTTCGAAGAAGGTCTAAAGCCGGGCAACTTGGTCTCGGCCGAGGGAACGGTTCTGATGGAGTCGGCCGCGTCCCTTCAAGCATTTCGCCCGACAGCCGACATTGAGCGTTCGGTTGCGAAAACGCTGGAGCAACATCCGGACGACGCAGCCGCGCTCGCCACGCGGGGTGAGTTACGCTTGGATCGCGGTCAGGCCGGGGCGGGGCTCGACGATCTCACGCGCTCGGCGCATTTGCAGCCGAAATCGCGCGCCCAATCGATCGCTGTCTCGACCGTCCTCGAGAATCTGCGGTTCGATTTTTCTTCCAGCCGCACTGTGGCCGAGCGATTAGGGCCGCAGATCACCGACCCAACCCAACGCGTCGAATTCCACCGCTTGATGGCTGCCGGGCTGACGCGCGGCGGAGATCTCGAAGGCGCTCTCGACCACGAGTTGCAGCTGCTCAAGGATGACAGTTTGAGCGGGACCCTGCTGCCGGTCGGACCAGTGCTAAAAGTTCAGGTTGCGGCGATCGTCGGGCCGGAACTGGCCGATTTCTTCTCGAAGGCCGACCCGGACAAGCGGGCTCGTCTCGCGAAGAAAATTGAAACCTGGATCGCGCATCTGGCCGAAGTGGGTAACGTCGATCAATTGCGGCGGGCAGCCGTCGCTTTGCAAGCCGTGCCGGTCGAGCTTGACCTGCAACGCACGCTGATCTCGAAATTGACTACCTCGGATCAAGCGGAGCTTGTTCGGCAGTTAACCGATCTCCGGAAGAGTGCCGACGCGAAGACAGCAGGCAACGCAACCGCCAGGTTGGCGCGGCTCTTAATCGATCACCATCGGGCCGATGTCGCCTTGGATCTGTTAAGCGAATTGGGAGACCGTCTCAAAACGGTGCCCTGTGCCGATGGAAAGACGGGGGGCGAACTGTCCCACGCCTGGATCAACGAGCCGGCGGTCAAATCGGCCCGATTGCGAATGGCCCCCTGGCCCGGATCGCAGTGGAGCGTCAAAAAAGTTGACTACAAGCGCCCGACGGCCGAACAATCCGTTCCGATCAACGTCGACCAGCACTCAGGACCATTTTATCGGCAGTGGCGGTTTGAATCGCGACGCGCGACGGAACGCGGTTTCACGCTCGCCGCCATCGATCCCACTGGCAATGATCGCTGGCAGCTCGAGTTGAGCTCGAAAAATTTGGGGCTCGATTCGTGGGGTGATGGCCCCTTGGCCGTCCGCGTGGCTGGACCGCTGATCGAGGTTGCGCTGCGGCGCCGGGTGGTGGTCTTGGATGCCTTTGATGGGACGCAGCCTCCCCGCGTGTTGTGGTGGCGCGACTTGTTTGACCCCCACTGGTCCGCAACCAACCAAGCGCGGACGGAAATGGGGCTCATCGGCCTGATGACCGACGATCGCGTCTACTACCAGATCGGATCGGCCCTGTGCGCCGCCGACGCGGTGACCGGCCGAACGATTTGGGAGCGGCGCAGCATTCCGTTTCAGTACACCCTCGAAGGAGATCAGGACTACGTGATCGCCCTGGACCGCAGCGAGCCAAACGATCCGTCGGGCCTCGTGCTCCGCGGCGATTCGGGAGTTGATGTTTTCAACGGCTCATTCGGCCTCCGAGGTCCGCTCGGCGGTGGCGACTGGCACGGTCGGCGTGTGGCAAGGACCCTTTACACGCCCCGACAGGTCGCGCACACCATGATTGACTTGGTAGCCCGTAAGGTCCAATGGAGTCGCAGTTATTCATTGCCGGCTTGGCCGCTGGCAATCGACGATCAGGAATTCGCAATTCTCGACTCTGGCCTCACTCTGCACGTCCATTCGACGGAGACGGGCGATCAGGTCTTTGAAACGACGTTCGACCATGACCTCAATTCGCCACAGTTGGGCGTGCATCGTCTCGGCAATCGCTACATCCTCATGCGCCAAACAGGAGGGTTTCGGGTGTCGCCTGGATCGCCCAATCGAATGCCGATGGCCGAAGGCAACGGAATCTGGGCCATCGACCGCAACACCGGCAAGGTCGCCTGGAGCGCTCCGCTCACGCCGCCTCAAATGCTCGCCGATTTGCCCGCTCAGTCTCCCGTACTCGTGCTGCTACGTCCCGTCAGCCGCTTCGAGTCGACCCGTGGGACGAGTTTGTCGACCGCCATTTCGATTCTGGACGCAAAGACCGGCAAGACGATCTACGAAGGCCGTGAGGAGACTTCAGCCGATCGCATTAACGTTCGCCTGGATGGGGACGCCCATGCCGTCATCGTGACGACCGACAAGCATCGCCTGGAAGTCACCGCTAAGGCGGCTGATTGACGGCCCGCCAACAACTAGCAGAAGGTTAACTACCGACAGCTTAAAACTTTGTGGCGCAGCCCAAGGTGAGGCCCGCCCCTGGTAGGTTTCGGGTCCCGGTTTCCCCGGGTCATGCGTCCGGCCTGAGAGACTCGTTCCACCCGCACGGTCGACTCTTTGGAAGAGGCGGTTCGTCCTCGCGTGCAATGCCCCTTTTTCGCCCGGAAAATGGCGATTCCAGACGAATTCGGGTCAAATCTCCCGCAGCTAACAACGAACAACCACGCGAGTAGATCGTTTCGGTGAAGGCGGTCTTCATCAACGCCATTGACAGCCGACACCCGGTTTGCGACGCTGGAACGGCTCAGGCTCGCCCCCCCGTTCCCCGTCCGTATTCCCACGAAGGCCCGTATTGACACGGGAGCCCCCGTGACACGGAAGGCGATGCGAACCGGGAGTTTGGGACGATTGTCGAAGATCTTGCAACCAGTGGGTGGTTAGCAAGGTAACGATTTGTGACGGCTGGGGTCGGATTCACAAGGGACCTTTAGAGGATTCTCAACGTATGTTGCGCTCGCGTCATCTAGCGGCTGCGGCCATGTGTTGTTTGACTATCGGGGGCGCCCTTCAAGCCGCCGATGTCTCGTCGATTTCTGCCGGAGGTCGTAAGGCGGAAAACTTCACGCTGAACGACTTCTACGGCAAGAGCCACTCGCTGGCTGACTACAAAGACAAGAAGGTGGTCGTCCTCGCATTCGTCGGGACCGAGTGCCCAGTTGCCAAGGTCTACGGTGAGCGTCTGGGCGAACTTGCGAAGAAGTACGCCGACAAGGGCGTGCAATTCCTCGGAGTCAGCTCGAATCGGCAAGACACGATTACCGAGTTGTCCTCATTCGCCCGCGTGCATCACATCGAATTCCCGATTCTGAAGGACCTCAACAACAAGCTGGCTGACCAGGTCGGCGCCCAGCGAACCCCTGAGGTTTTCGTACTCGATTCCGACCGCAGCGTGCGCTATCACGGGCGCATCGACAATCAATTCGGCGTCGGCTACGCGAAGAAGACTGCCTCGGAACCGTATCTGCAAAACGCACTCGACGAACTGCTCGCAGGCAAGACGGTCTCGAAAGCGGAGACGGCCTCTGTCGGCTGCTTCATCGGCCGAGTTCATCCTGCCGATGCGACCTCGACCGTGACTTACTCGAATCAGGTCGTGCGAATTCTGAATAAGCGCTGCGTAAGCTGCCATCGTCCCGGCGAGGCGGCCCCCTTTGCGATGACCAACTACGGCGAAGTCTCCGGTTGGGCCGACGCGATCGCGGAAGTCGTCCGCCAACGCCGTATGCCGCCTTGGCACGCGAGCCCGAAGTACGGCCACTTTGCGAATGACCGCAGCATGCCCGAAGACGAAAAGGAAGTCCTCTACCAGTGGGCGTCGGCCGGCGCTCCGGAAGGCAATCCGAAAGAACTCCCCCCCGCTCCGACGTTCGTTGAAGGCTGGGCGCTGCCCAAAGCTCCAGACAAGGTCTTCAAGATGGCTGCCACGGCCTACCATGTGCCGGCCGAAGGCGTGGTCGATTACCAGTACTTCCGAGTCGACCCGGGCTTCAAACAGGATGTGTGGATCAAGGCCATCGAGGCCCGCCCGAGCAACCGAGCCGTCGTTCACCACATCATCGTGTTCGCCGGTCCCAAGGGTGGACGCGACGAAGCTCGCCGTCAGTTCCTGGTTGGTTATGCACCTGGCGCCATGCCGCTCGTCCTGCCGCCCGGCATGGCCAAGCACATTCCGGCCGGCGCTGAGCTGCTCTTCCAACTGCATTACACGCCCAACGGCAAGCCCGGTGACGACATCAGCGAATGCGGAATCGTCTTTGCCGACCCGAAGGAAGTGAACCATTTGGTCCGGACGGTCGAAGCCATCAACACGGGCTTCGAGATTCCGGCCGGGGCTGACAACTTTGAGGTCCAATCCGACAGCTTCGCGCTGCCCATGGACGTGCGGCTGTTGCAACTCTTCCCGCACATGCACTTCCGCGGGAAGTCGTTTACGTACGAAGCGCAATATCCGGACGGCCGCAAGGAAATGTTGTTGGACGTGCCGCGCTACGATTTCGGCTGGCAGTTGACCTACGAGCTGTCGAACATGATTTCGATGCCCAAGGGCACGAAGATGCATTGCGTGGCCCACTTCGACAACTCAGAAAACAACCTCAACAATCCTGATCCCAAGTCGAACGTCCGCTGGGGCGACCAGACCTGGGAAGAGATGATGATCGGCTTCTACGACATCGCGGTTCCCCTCACGCAGGAGGACATCAAGGAAGGGAAGCTTCCTGACTTCACGCCGGGTCCCGAGCAGATTGCACAGCGGGTCTTGCAGCAGTTCGACAAGAACCACGACGGCAAGATCACGATGAACGAGATTCCGAACAAGCCGATCCAGGTGAAAATCTTCTTCGCGACGTTGGATAAGAATCACGACGGCGTGATTACTTTGGAAGAGATCACCTCGATGATCAAAGAGCGTCAGAAGCAGGGCGGCGGCCGTGGACTCGGCTTCCGTCGTTCGGGCGCGGTGCGGGGCGGCGAGCGTGCAAGCGAGCCCGCCAAGCCTGTTGAGCCGAAAGCGGCCCACTCGAAGGATCAGGCCTCGGCCAAGTAGACTTGAAAATGTAGACCCCGACCCGGTCTGATGTTTCAGACCGGGTCTTTTCTTTTGCGCTACGCCGCACTCAGGAAGTCGTAAAATGCACCGTGGCCTGACTCACGCCGTGTGTCTCTTGGGCTTACTGTCGGCTGGTGGCCGGTCGCTGTCGCACGCTCGAGACGCTGCACCAACCAAGTCCATCGTTCCGATCCCGTCTCTTTCCGGCACCGAGGTGCAAAACGGTTGGATCAGTCTGTTCGACGGCAGAACCTTGTTCGGGTGGCAGCCCAATAGTGAGATGAATTGGAGCGTTGAGAACGGCGTGATTCGAGCCGACCGCGGAAAGCCAGGGCTCTTGCTCACAACGTTCGAGCTGGCCGATTACGAATTCCGCTGCGACTACCGTCTCGAGAAGGGAGGCAACAGCGGCATCTTTCTCCGCACGCCCTTTTCGCCGAAGAATCCGGCCAAGGACTGCTACGAACTCAACATGTGCGACTCGCACCCGGGTTTTCCGACTGGCAGCATCGTCGGCCGCAAGAAAGCGGACGGAACATTTCGTGGCGAAGGCGAATGGATGACGATGTTCGCACGGGTCGAAGGGAATCGAATAACCGCGCGGCTCAATAACCAGCCTGTAATCGATTTCATTGACGAATCCTCCAACCGCTTGCGCGTCGGACGGATCGGGCTGCAGATGAACGGTGGAGCAGTCGAGTTCCGCAACGTGTGCTTGAGGCCCCTGTCGACAAAAGACGTTTTCAACAGACGCGATCTGGCAGGCTGGGAACTCGTTCCTGGCTCAAAGACCCACTTTTCTGTGGTGGACGGCACGATTCACGCCAGTGGCGGCCCGGGGTTTTTGGAAACCGAATCGACTTGGGCCAATTTCTGTCTGCAGTTCGCGGCTCGAACGAATGGTTCCGCGCTCAACAGCGGCATCTTCTTTCGCGCGCTGCAAGGCACGGCCCGCGAGCCCTCCAATGGCTACGAGCTGCAGATTCACAATGGCTTTAAGCACGGCGATCGTAGCGACCCAATGGACGCAGGCACGGGCGCCATCTATCGCCGCACGAAGGCGCGCTGGGTGATTCCCGACGATCGCGCCTGGTTCACGGCGACCCTGATTGCCAACCGCGCCCACGTTTCCGTGTGGGTCAACGGCGTGCAGGTGACGGATTGGACCGACACGCGCCCGCCGAACCCGAATCCGCGCCGCGGCCTCAGCCTAACCGCTGGACACATGAGCCTGCAGGGACACGACAAAACCACCGACCTCAACTTTCGCAACATTCGCGTCGGCGAAATTCCAAGCCAGTAGGGGACCCCATGCGTGCCTTCAGCAGTCTCTCCGAGCAGGAGATCCTGGCTCTCGCGATCTCGCTGGAAGAAGAGGATGCCCGCATCTACGACGATTTTGCCGACGGCCTGAAGAGCGACTTTCCCGCGACCGCGGAGCTACTCAGGGAAATGCGCGCGGAGGAGGATGGCCACCGGCATCGGCTGATCGAGCTGCACCGACAGAAGTTCGGCGAGCACATTCCCCTCATTCGTCGCCAGGATGTGAAGGGCTTCGTCCATCGTCGTCCCATTTGGCTCGCCCGCCCGCTGCGGATCGAAGCGGTCCGGCGGCAGATCCAGTTGATGGAGGCGGAAACCACCCGCGTTTATGAGCGGGCGATTCAGCAATCGACCGATGCGGGGATTCGCCAACTCTTGGGCGACCTGGCGGAGGAGGAGCGAAAACACTCGACCTTGGCCGAGGAACTTGAGACCACGCAACGCGCCTCCGGGGCGCTCGATGAGGAAGAGGCGACCCGCCATCGGCTCTTTGTGCTGCAGGTGATTCAGCCTGGCTTAGCCGGGCTGATGGACGGATCCGTTTCGACCCTGGCGCCCCTGTTCGCAGCCGCCTTCGCGACCGGGAACACGTGGAAGACATTCTTAGTCGGCCTGGCCGCGGCCGTCGGGGCGGGAATCAGCATGGGGTTTGCCGAGGCACTGTCGGATGACGGCAGTCTGACGGGCCGCGGTCGCCCGCTCATTCGAGGAGTTGTCTGCGGACTCATGACGGCAGTCGGTGGCATCGGTCACACGCTGCCGTATCTGATCCCCAATTTCTTCACCGCGACAGCCATCGCCATCGTCGTGGTCATGGCCGAGCTGGGTGCCATTTCCTGGATTCGCAACCGTTACATGGACACGCCGCTCACGTCGGCTCTGTTCCAAGTGGTCGTGGGCGGCGTGCTGGTCTTTCTGGCCGGGATTCTCATCGGCAGCGCTTAGCGGCCGGTCGCTTGGTACTCGACGATGTCAGAGAAACGCAGTGCCATCGAATCGTTGATGCGCTCTCGTGCCACATCGATCCCGAAGAGTTGCTGACCCGCAATCGCGTTGCGGTAATCGACGGCGGTCAGCTCGGCCGCCGTCACCATCCCCCGTTGCAGCTCGCAGACGCCTTTGATGAGGTGCAGCCGCGCGTCGTTGCACATCCGCAGGCCGTGTGAAGCGAACACCATCGCATCGGAATAGCGGCCATCCGCATAGCACTTGTAAGCGAGATCAAATGTGGTATGCGGTGTCAGGGGAACGGTCTTACCCGATTCATATCCCAGATCGGCCAACAAATTCTCGAGCGGCTCCGACAATCCGACTGGGGCAATGAACGCGCTGAGCATCGGTCGCCGCATTCGGGCCGGAGATGCGTCGGGTTGTGGGGCTGGCCGCGTTCTCGCGGGCGACATAGCCGGTCTCGTCCGTGGGCCCCGCGGCGGCTCCACATTCGGAGAACCGGGCGAGGGTTGAGGCTCGGCCCCGGGCTGAATCACTTGCGCCTGAGCCGAAGGCATCAGCGCCCAAGGGATCGCCACCAATGAGATCGACATCGCGAACGAACGGAAAGCTGTGCGGATCATGTTCGCCTCCTGGAAGGTGCCCGCGCCTGCATCGAAGTAATGCGTAGCGACTTCAAAACGTCCAGCGCGCTGAGCGTCTATGCTGTCAAACGGTTTGCCAGGAGTGGAAAGCAAAGCTCGTGCCGGCGCCCGGGCTAGCGCGCGGGCCTCACTCGGATTGAGCAGGCAGCTACCGGCCGGCCTTCGCCGACTTTGCGATCGAGTCCTGGACTTCAATCGCGTTCACAGCTTGCCCTCCGGTGAGATCCTCAGTCGGGTGCACAATGACCCAATCATCCGACCGCAGCCCGGAAAGAAGCTCGGCGCGAACTCCGGTGTCGATTGCGACCCTGACCGGGAGCCGGTGCAGCCGCCCGTCTCGCACGACAAAGACCGCCGACTTCTTGGAGGCGCCGCTGTTGACGACACTCGAAGAAGGAACGCTCAGCCCTTTCAACGATTTGCTCAGTTCGATGGTCGCGTAGCCAAACATACCATCGCGCAGCTCGTTGGCTGGATTCGGGAGGTCGATCTCTGTCCGCATGGTTTTGTCATCGCGATCAAGAGAATCCGCGATCCGCGCCACCTTTCCTTGAAAAACATGATCGGTGTAGGTGAGCTTGAACGTGGCCAAATCACCGGGCCGGGTCAGTGGCACATAGTCTTCTGGCACCTTGACGACCACCCGCATCAGGTCGGTTTCCGCGACCGTCAACAGAGTCATCTGGCTCCCCTCTTCGGCGGCGCGAACGAAATCGCCCACGTGAAAGTCTCGCTTGGTGACGATGCCGTTATATGGCGAGCGAAGCTGGGTGTAGGAGACATAGACCTTGGCCTTTTCCAAGACCGCGGCTGCGACTTGCACTTTTGCTCGGGCGTCGGCGACGTTCGCATCTGCCTGCTGTTCGAGCGCCTCCTTCGCACCTAGATCAGCTGCTGCTGTACGAACGGCGGCCTCGGTCAGGTTTCTGGCGGCTTCGGCGGAATCTCGCTCCTTCCGGTTCTCATCAACTAATCGCTCGTCGATCGCTTTCAGCTTGAACAGGTCGCTCATGCGGCCGTACTGAATCTGGTGAAACTCAAAAAACGCGACAGACTGCTTAAGATCGGCCCGCTTTTCGACGACCAGGGCACGGGCGACGGCGACGTTGGCCTTCGCCGAATCGAGCGCAGCCGCGTTGACCTTGAGCTGGGTTTTGGCCTGTTCGAGTTCGGCTTTGGCCTGGTTAGCCGCTTGGACCACTTCCGGAGCGTCGATTTGGGCCAGCACCTGACCTTCCTTCACGCGGTCCCCGATATCGACCGACTGGGTCCGCAGATAGCCGGACACCTTGGCAAACAAGTTGGCGTAGTTGTACGCCTCGACGGATCCTGGCTGCGTCGTCGAGCTCACGACTCCACCGACGCGCGGCCTCACCACGTCGAGCCGAGGTCGCGACGAATCGGAGCTTTCGTCCGAGGTTTCGGGCGAAACAGGATCCTGGTTGGCCGCCGACTCAGCAACGTCGTGAGACGTGTCCTCGTGAGACCCGAGCCAGCGATAGCCAATCGCCAGAATGGCAGCCACCGCGATCGCGAGCAGCCAGACTTTTGGCAACAGCATCCACCTCAACAACGGCCGCGGCTGCACGTCTAGTGTTTTGGGCGAATTCTCCACAGCCCTTAATCCTAAGATGCGGCGGTGACAGCGAAAAGCGTCGACGGAATGGCTCACATCGCCCATCTCGCGACAGACGATTTCTCGCCAGCTCTTATCGACCGTTGTCTCGGACGAGGCCCGGTCGTTTGGGATCGGGAAGTGCGGCGCTCGGCGTTTGACCGATGGCTACAAAAAGCTGAAATTGGGCCAGATCATAGGCAACGATCGCCCGCACCAGTTCTTGGCGCGCATCGGTCAGCAAGTTCACGCTGTTGATCGCCTCCAACGGAAGTGCCTCACCTCCGCGTGTCCGAGCAATCTCTTCGCGAGCGCCGTCCGCCGCCGTTTTGAGCCGCCGAAGCACAAAATCCAACG
>DASRXU010000006.1:0-17242 GCA_035687365.1 Planctomycetaceae bacterium
AGAGCGGCGATGCCCGACGAGCTGAGGTACGTGACGCCGCTCAAGTCGGCCAGGATGCGGTGCCATCCCTCCCGGGCGCACGATTCGATTTCTTCTCGAAAATAGACCGCCGAGTCATTGTCGAGCCGGCCGCGCACTTTCAGTTCCAGGAGATCCCCCTGAGAACTCTTCTCAACTTGCATCCAATTTCGTCCTCAACCAAATTCGCTGGCGCTCGGGCGACCGGAACGCTCTGCCTCCCGGTTTCCGACAAGAGGACAGTATTCTGCGCGGAGCGAGGCCTGATTCTCAACCACGCGAAGGAGACCTGACGCACTCATAGACCTGAACTCGACCCAGAAATGCAATTGAAATTCGTCCCGACGTCGAGGATGATTAAGACCCACCGAAATTTCCTGCCCGACTCCCGCCTGACTGCCCGCCATGCCGCGTTTGTTTCAAGTTGGTCTGTTGGCGATTCTGTTGACACAGATCGTCGCTGTTTCGTCCGCGGCTGATGTGACCTTCGAAGCCGACGTCCGCCCGATTCTCAAAGCACGCTGCTGGCAGTGTCACGGCGAAGAACAGGAATTGAAGGGCGGACTCGACGCGCGTTTGGCGCGTTCGCTGAAACACGGGGGCGAGTCGGGGCCCGCGATCGCCGTCGGCCGACACGCAGAGAGCCTGATTTATCAGCGTGTGAGCGCGGGCGAGATGCCGCCGGGCGGCAAAAAACTGTCGCGGCGGGAGGTCGACGTGCTGGCCCGCTGGATCGATCAAGGGGCTAAGACAGTTCGGCCCGAGCCGCCAAAACTGGCCGCGGGCGACACATTCAGTTTCGAGGAGCGATCGCACTGGGCCTTTCAGCCCGTTCGCCGTCAGAGCGCGCCGGCGGTCAAAAATCCCCAAGATGCCCGTTCGCCGATCGACGCCTTCCTCCTGTCGAAGCTTGAGACCAAGGGACTGGGCTTTGGTCCGCCCGCCGAACGGACGATGCTGGCACGGCGGCTGTACTTCGATTTGATCGGCCTGCCCCCTTCCCCGCAGGAGGTTGACGATTTCGTTCGCGACTCGTCCCCTGACGCTTATGAGCGGCTGGTCGATCGACTCCTCGCCTCGCCTCATTACGGCGAGCGTTGGGGCCGTCATTGGCTCGACGTCGCCGGCTACGCCGACAGCGAAGGCTACACCGAGCGTGATGTCGAGCGCCAGTGGGCCTACAAATACCGCGATTACGTGATCCGATCGCTCAACGGCGACAAACCTTGGAACCAATTCGTCGTCGAGCAATTGGCCGGTGACGAACTGCTGAAGCCCCCCTACACGAGCTTGACTCCCAAACAAGCCGACTGCCTGATTGCGACGGGCTTCCTGCGGATGGCCCCCGACGGAACCGCCGATTCAGTTGCCGATCTTGATTTGGCGCGCAATGAAGTGGTCGCCGGGACGATCAAGATTGTTTCGACGTCGATTCTCGGGCTGACCGTCGGCTGTGCGCAATGTCACTCGCATCGCTACGACCCGATTTCGCAGGTTGACTACTATCGCCTGCGTGCGGTCTTCGATCCGGCCCTCGACTGCGAGCAGTGGCGTGCGCCCTCGCAACGACTCGTCTCACTCTGGACCGACGCCGATCGGCAGAAGTCTGCCGCCGTCGCAGCCGAGCTGATCGAAGTACAGAAGCGGCACCTGGCCGAACTCGACGCGATTGTCACGTCCGTCTTCAATCGCGAGATCGCCAAGCTCCCCGCGGACATTCAACCCAAGGCCCGGGCGGCACGTGAGACAGCCGCTGCCAAACGAACCTCCGAGCAAAACGAGCTGCTGAAGCAATATCCGTTCTTGAACGTCGATCGTGGCTCGGTCTATCTCTACATCGACGATCGGTTGACCGCCTTCAACAAAAAGTGGAGCGAGCGCGAACAGGCCGTCTCCAAGAAACGTCCGGCCGACGATTACGTCCAATGCTTGACGGAAGTCCCCGGACGGATCCCGCATACGAAATTATTGGCGCGCGGCGACGTTCATCAGCCTCGGCAGGAAGTTGGACCAGCCGAACTGGCCATTCTGAATTCCGTCGACCCGGTGAGTCTGACCAGTCGTTCCAACTTGCCGACGAGTGGCCGCCGCCTGGCCTACGCCCGCCATCTGACCGATGGTCGCCATCCGCTCGTCGCTCGCGTGTTGGTGAATCGTTTCTGGATGCATCATTTCGGCCGTGGGCTCGTCGGCACTCCGAGCGATTTCGGTTTTCAGGGTGAACGGCCGACGCATCCCGAGCTGCTCGATTGGCTGGCCGACGAATTCATCCGCAACGGATGGCGTCTCAAGCCGCTGCACAAGTTGATCGTGACGTCGGCGGCTTACCGCCAATCGTCGCACCGCCGGGACGAGTTGGATCGAGTCGATCCGGACAATCGGCTGCTCGGCCGCATGTCGATCCGTCGATTGGAAGCCGAATCGATCCGCGACGCGATGCTCTCGCTGAGCGGACGAATCGCCGATACCCTCTACGGTCCGCCCGTTCCAGTGACGCCGGATGACGTCGGACAAATCGTCATCGGAGTCGACACACGCGACACAGCCGGCCGACCTACGGGCGAGATTGTGCCACTGGGGGCGACGCAGTTTCGCCGCAGCGTTTATGTCCAGAGGCGCCGCTCGATGCCGCTGGGCATGCTGCAAGTCTTCGACGAACCGCTGATGGCGCCGAATTGCGAACTCCGCGCGACGTCGACCGTGTCGCCGCAGGCGCTCTTCATGATGAATAGTCTCTTTGTCGAAGAGGAAGCAGAGGCCCTCGCCACGCGCATCGCGAAAGAAACACCTGCGGGCGACAGGAAATCGCAATTTCGCGCGGCCTGGTCTCTGGTATTCGGCGAAAGTCCCAAGGAACGCGATCTGCGCGAGGGAGTGGCGTTCCTCGAACAGCAGGCCGCGATTCTCGGATCAGACCAATCGCCACGCCGACCGACCCCCCCACGGAAACGCGGGCACGAACTCAAGTCGTCCGCACTCGGTCACTTGTGCCAGGCGCTTTTGATCTCCAACGGATTCTTATATGTCGACTGACGGGCGTGCCGCCTCACACTTTGGTCGCAGGCACTTCCTGGCGCAGCAGGCGTTTGGGTTGGGCGGATTGGCACTGGCCTGGCTCTTGAAGGAGGACCAAGCGTTCGCCGTTCCAGCCAAGCCCAATCTCGATCGCACGACGTACGACCTCCTGCCGCGCGCGGCCGCCCGTCCGCCGCAAGCCCGGGCGATGATCTCAATGTTCATGCAAGGCGGGCCAAGTCACGTCGACTTGTTCGACCCGAAGCCCGAGCTGACCAAACACCATCTGCAGCAGTACAAGGGTGACATCAAGTATGACGATGCCGCCGGCGCCAGCTCGAAGTTGTTCGGCAGCCCGTGGAAGTTTCATCACCGGGGCCAATGCGGCATGCAGCTGAGCGAGCTGCTGCCCACGCTGGGTGAGGTCGCTGACGACATTTGTTTGATTCGCTCGATGCACAGCGGCGTCAACAACCACGTGCAGGCGATCGACGCGCTTAACACGGGGCAGGTCACCGCGGGACGCCCCTCACTCGGTTCCTGGCTGACGTACGGCCTCGGCAACCCGAGTCAAAACCTGCCAGCCTTTCTGGTCCTCACCGATCCGTCGGGTCTGCCCGTGGGCGGCGTTTCCAATTGGCAGAACGGCTGGCTCCCCTCGCTCTATCAAGGGACGGTCGTCCGGCCGACGGAGCCGCGAATTCTCAACCTCGATGCGCCGCCGGGACTGCGCGGCCGAGCCCAAACAGAGTTTCTGTCCTATCTCAATCGGATCAACGCGGAACATCTCGATCGCCACCCGCGTGAGAACGATCTTGACGCTCGCATCAAGAGCTACGAGCTGGGCGCCCGCATGCAGGTGGCCGCCAAGGAGGCCCTCGATGTTTCCCGCGAATCGAGAGCCGTCCACCGGCTGTACGGTCTCGACGATCCGATCACTCGCGAATACGGCACCCGCTGCCTCATTGCGCGACGGATGGTCGAACGAGGCGTGCGCTTCGTCCAGATCTTCACGGGCAATCAGACGTGGGACCACCACAACGGGATCGTCGCGTCATTGCCGCAAATCTGCCGCCGCACCGACAAACCGGCCGCCGCCCTCGTGAAGGATCTCAAGTCGACGGGTCTACTCGACACAACGCTCGTGCACTGGGGCGGCGAAATGGGCCGACTGCCCGTGATCGAAAACGAAAAGAACATCGGTCGCGACCACAACACCTACGGCTTCAGCATGTGGCTGGCCGGCGGCGGCGTGAAATCAGGCTGCGTTTACGGCGAGACCGACGAGATCGGCCACAAAGCGGCCAAGAACATCGTGAACCACTACGACTATCACGCCACCCTGCTCCACCTCTTCGGTCTCGACGAGAAGCAGGTCACCTTCACGCGGCCGGTCGGAACCGGCAGCCTGATCGACGGCCAACCCGCCCGAGTCGTCTGGGACATCCTGGAGCGCGGCCCGCAATCACGAGTTGGGTGATGGACGGCTGATAATTGTAGCCGTGCACGCGTCTCGAGCTCCTGAAATCCGCTGTGCGTCTCAATTGCCCACGCGGATGAAGTCGATGAATCCCCGCTCGACGTTCGTACCGGTGAGTTGGACCCGGACTCGGTCACCGACTTTGAGTCCTTTCTGTCCACTCATGAGTTTGCCTTCCGCCGGAGGCTTCAGCAGCCGCACCCAGGTTCCCTTTTCGGAAGCCCCGGTGACCAAGCCGTCGAAAGTCTCGCCCACACGCCCGGAAAGGAACTCTGCCGCGGCCGATTTGCGCACCTGGCGTTCCACCTTCGAGGCCGCGTCTTCTTGCTCTGTGCAATGGGTCGCGAGTGCCGTCAGATCCGCCGTGTTGTAAGGAGGCTTGCTTCCGACCAGCGCGGCTTTGAGCAGCCTTTGCGTAATCAGATCCGGAAATCGGCGGTTGGGCGCGGTGGAATGGCTGTAGCGGTGCACGGCCAGCCCGAAGTGCCCGGCCGACTGTTGTCCCGGAAGCTGCAGAACGTACTCACCCCGCCCCAGCAACTTCACGATCGTCAGCGACAGGTCGGGAAAACGCAGCGGATCCGCCTCGCGCCGCCTCACGAGAAAGTCGGCCAGAGACTTGGAATCGGGATTGGGCGACAGGTCGTCCCCCAGGTCTTGGGCCACCTTGCGAATCGCGTCCCAACGTTCCGGCGAGCGAACGACTCGTCGAATTGACGGAGAGTGGTGATCTTCGAGAAACTGCGCGGAGACGCCGTTGGCCGCGATCATGAAGTCTTCGATCAATTCCTGGGCCCGGTTCTGGCGTACCGCTCGCAGGTCCACCACGTTGCCATCGCTCACCACCGCTTGGGGCTCGATGGTCTCCAGGTCGAGGGCACCGTGCAGGTAGCGCACTGATTTCATCACTTGGGCGATCTGATCCTGCATCCGCAGCTGCTCCTCCATTCCCTTCGTGTGAGCAATCTTGTCGGGCATCGGACCTTTGCCGTCCAACCAGGCGGCCACGCTCGGGTAGGCGAGCTTGGCGTGATTGTGGACCAAGGCACGATACAGTTGGGATTTCTGGACCGATCCATCGGCGGCCACGTCCATCTCAACGACTATCGCGAGGCGATCCTCTCCTTCGCCCAGAGAGGTCAGGTCGGTGGAAAGGCGTTCCGGCAGCATCGGAAAGATTTGAGCGGCCGTATAGACCGAGGTGGTGTTGGTCGTCGCATGTCGATCAATGGGCGACTGCGGTTTGACGATGGCATCGACGTCGGCGATCGCGATCAGGATTCTTGTGCCGCCCGTCGGCAGCTTCTCGGCCACCGTGAGCTGGTCCAGGTCTTTCGAGGTGTCATTGTCGATCGAACACCACAGACGCTCACGGAGGTCACGCACCGAGGGACTGGTGTCGCGGGCGGGACCCGTGATGGCGGCCACCTGATGCAGGGCCTCGGGCGGAAAATCAGGTTCGAGCCCGCGATCGATCATGGCCTGGTGGGCGATCTCGCGCAGGCTCTTCGTCTCGTTTTGCGGCTTCATGCAGTCAATCTCGGGGGTGCGGGCAATGATCGGATGGGGAAATGATCGACGATCAGCTTCCATCGTAACGCAGATCAGCCGCAACTCGCGTTCCGCTGCCACAATTGGCTCGGCGTTGCGGGGCCTCTCTCATTCCCCAAGCCACCAACGGGGTTTGATTTGCGGGCCGTAGGTGAGGCCAAACTGACGGAGTGCCACGTCGCGGACGCAGTCGACCGCGTCTTCGGCGGAATCAGTCACCAGGATGCGTTCGGCGTCGATCGGGTCGATGGTCTTCGCCTCGATGAGCCGGCCTCGCAGGAAGTCGAGCAGCGGCTGCCAGTAGTCCTTGCCGACGAGGACCAGCGGAAAATCCTTGATCTTGTGGGTCTGAATCAGGGTCGCCGTCTCGAAGATTTCGTCCAAGGTGCCGAAACCGCCCGGCATCGCGATGAAGGCATACGAGTACTTCACGAGCATCAGCTTGCGGACGAAGAAGTGTGGGAAGGTCACCCAGCGGTCGAGGTAAACGTTGGGGTGCTGTTCTTGCGGCAACTCGATGTTGCAGCCGACGGAGTAGCCGCCGACTTCTTTCGCGCCGCGATTGGCCGCTTCCATGATGCCCGGTCCGCCGCCGGTCATGACGGTGAAGCCGGCGCGGGCCAGGCGTTGGCCGATCTCGCGTGCCAGGACGTAATACTCATGCTCTTCGGTGAAGCGCGCCGAGCCGAACACTGTGACGCAGGGGCCGAGAAAATGGAGCCGGCGATAGCCCCGCATGATCTCGAAAAAAATGCCGAGCGCCCGACGCAGCTCAAAACCGCGGCGTTGGGGCCCGTGTAGAAACTGTGTGATCTGGGGATCGGGCGAGGCCTTGCCCCAGTGTGTCGTCGAAGGCGCCGGTGGCACTTCGGGCTGCCGCGGTTGGGGGTTCGGCGTTTGGCTCATTGCGTCTCCTGGGGGGCGGCATCGAACGCACCCCCGGCAGCATCCACGTGGTTATCGGTTCGACTAGGTCGATCCTGCCCCAGGACCGACGTGCACGAGTGACCGCACGACGGGGGACGTCAGCATCGTGGTGGCCAGGGCCATCAGGACCATCATCGCGAAGAGTGTCGGCGAGATCACTCCGAGGTCCAGGCCGATGTTGAGGACGATCAACTCCATCAGCCCGCGGGTGTTCATCAGAGCGCCCAAAGCGGCCGCGTCGCGCCAGCCCAATCCCGTCAATCGCGCCGCGGCGAACGTGCCGCCGAACTTGCCGATGGTGGCGACCAGGATGATAACTCCGCACAACAGCCACGGCCCGACACCCGTCAACAGGTCGATGCGGGTCCGCATGCCGGTCAGAGCAAAAAATGCGGGCAGCAGGAGCACGGTCACGATTTGTTCGGTACGGCGAGCAAAGTCCCGAGCGAAGTCGCTATCGTGCGGCACCAACGCGCCGAGCAGGAACGCGCCAAAAATCGCGTGGATGCCGATCAGCTCTGTCGCAAGTGCCGACGCCAAGAGCATGACAAAGACTATGCCCGCCGCCGTTCGCGACAGGCGGATGGCTGAGGGGTGCCGAGCCAGTCGCACAACGAGTGGGCGAACGATGAACAGCATGGCAGCGATGTAGGCGACCGTTCCCGCGACCACGATCAGACCTTTGCCGAGCTGCGCCTGGGCGACGCCGACGACGAATGCGAGCAGGCACCAGGCCGTCACGTCGTCGGTCGCTGCGCAACTGATTGCGACGACGCCAAGTTCAGTGCGCGTGAGCGACAGGTCCGTCAAGATGCGGGCGAGCACGGGGAAGGCCGTGATCGACATCGCAACGCCCACGAACAGAGCGAAATTCGTGAACGGCACATCGCTGGTCGACAGGCGAGGATAAAGGATGAGGGCCAGCAGCGAGCCTAAGAGGAACGGCACGAGAATGCTCGCGTGCGACGTCGCCACGGCCGCCTTCGCTCGTCCCTTGATGAGGCCGGCGTTCAGCTCCAACCCCACGATGAACATGTACAGGATCACGCCCAATTGAGAGATGACACCCAGGAAGGGAGCCACCTTCGGCGGCAGAATCCACGCAGAGGCGCGGACCCCAATCAGCGAGGGGCCCAGCAGAATGCCGGCGATCACCTCACCGATAACCGGCGGCTGCTGCACAAAGGCGAACAACCGGGCCAGCAGTTGCCCCACCGCAATCACCGCCACCAGCGCGATCAACACGTGAACTAAGACATCGCTCGGCTGGAGCGGAGCCTCGGAGGGGCCGGACGGGACCGCAGGCGTCGGCGGTTCCAGGTTCTCGCCAAAGCTGCGGATGACGAGGAAGGCCGCGATCGTCAGGACCACCATCAGCGAGTAGCCGATGAATCCGAGCGAGCGTGGCGGTGTTGTCGAATCGGGCACGATTGAGCGGAAGTGAATTTGGGCGAGGCAAACGTGGCCGTTAGTGAGCCGCAATTACGCGAGAAGAGGCTCAACAGGAACTGTCGCCGTTACGAGGCGTTCTTCCGTGAGAACTCAAAAGGTATGCGTCAGAGCAACCGAGATCCAGTGAACCTGAGCATCGAAGTTGCTGTTGTTGAAGTCGCCTCCCACCAGAGCGCTGGTGCCCTCGTGCCGCTCGGGGCTGAAGGAGTACTGGTAGGCCAGGTCGAGCCGCCAGCTGTCGTAGAAGCGGGTCCCCCAACCAATCGCAAACGTGTGTTCGAGAATGCCGGGAATCCAGGGCGTCAAAGTCGAACTGGGGATCGTGACCGAGTTGTATGTGTAACCAAGCCGCAGCACACTCGCGTCGGAATAGAACCACTCGTAGCCCGTGCGGACCGAGACGCTATCCCACCAGTTGAGCGGAATCGACTGGCTGATCGCCGGACCGAGAAGTTGGGTGAACAACGGGTTCGACGAGCCGGACAGCTCGAGCCCCACGTTCTTGAATGCGTCGGCCCAATCGACCCAGACGACGTCGAGAGAGACTCGCTGCTTCGGCGTCAAATCCTGCTTGATACCGATACCGAGAGTGGCCGGCCACGACATCTTCGCCGACGATTCGTAGTGCGTGCCGACCGGTCCTGGCCCGAGGCCGAAGACTTGCGCATTCAGATGCCCGTCGAGGCTGAAGCGATCTTCGCTCGTAAAGGCAGCACCCAGCATCGTGGTCTCAGTCAGTTTGTACTGGGCACCGACCGACCAGGTCGGCGCGAAGCCGTCACCGACAAGTTTAATCAGCGCCGGCGCTCCGGCGGCCGGTCCCTGCTGCAGGAAGAAGGGAGTCTCCAAAGACTCGTAGCTGTAGGCGAATCCGACGGTCGCACCGATCGTCAGGTTTTCCGTCGGCCGATAGGCAAGCCCCGGCAGAACTTTCACTAACGATCCGAACGATTTGTACGACTGATTGCCCAACACGGGGTTGTTCAAATCCCAGCCGGCCGCGAATCCGGCCGGTGCGAACACTCCGAAGCCCCACCCCCAGTTGCCGTTCTCGCTTTTCTGAAAATACGAGACCATCGGCAGCTCGAGCGGACGGATGTGCGCCGCCGTGTCGGGGTTGATGGGATTGCTGTAGTGCAGATCGGTGATCAGCGTGTCGCCCGCGACTTCGAACAGTCCGCAGCCATCGCCGTTCAAGATACCGGCGGGGTTGGCGAGCAGCACGCCGCCGTTGTCCGAGAAGGCGATGTTGGTGCCGCCGCGGCCGTCGGAGATGGCTTCTACGCTGTCGTGGATCACACCGTCGGCAAGGGCCGAGCGTGATGCCAGTACCAAGATCCCCAACGCGACGAGGCAGCTTTTGAAGCGGTTGATCATGGCACGGCCCGTTCGAGATCCGTCTCCGCGGGGTCGGCGCGGTCTGGAGCACGCGCCGTCCAGACCGACAACGACATTGTGGAAGGTCCCTTCCGTGAGACTTTCACCGGATATCGGTTCGAGCGCAGGCGTAAAATGAAACGCTTAGGGTCAGCGGCGCGCCGCAAGTCCGTTCCGTCCGATTCGCAGAGCACATCCGGCACGGCCGAAACGCGAGCTACAATCGGCAGCCTTTCGCGCGGTTGCGTAACCTGCCAGGGACGAAACTATCGAGGGCACGCAGGGTGGCGGGTGGCACTGGCGGCTTGTCCGCCAGTGGCTTTCGTTAGAGCGAAAGAAACACTGGCAGCAAGCTGCCAGTGCCACACAGAAAGACGCTCTCGAAAGAAAGAACGGTGGGCCGGCGGCCGCCTGCGGCGACCTTGTCCCACCCTACCTACCGCCGCCCGCCGGAGCCGGAAAAGTCGCGTCAGTTTACCTGACCGTGCGCCCGTAGCTCGATCGGCAGCGGGAACTGGGCGAATTCCTCACGAATCGTGTGAGGCTCGACGCGCGCCCCGTAGTTCTCAATCAGGTACGCCAGGCACTCTTCGACGACTTCTTCCGGGGCACTGGCCCCAGCCGTGACGAGCACCGTTTCGCAGCCATCGAGCCATTGCGGATCGATCTGGCTGGCGCCGTCGATCAGATAGGCCGGCTTGTTCCCCTCTTTGGCGATCTCAGCCAGCCGATTGCTGTTGGAGCTATTGCGGCTGCCCAGCACGATCACCACGTCGGCCGCCGGCATTAGGGACTTGACCGCGTCCTGCCGGTTTTGGGTGGCGTAGCAAATGTCTTTTTTCGGCGGCCCAACGATCTTTGGAAAACGCTGCTTCAGCCGCTCGATGATCTGAGTCGCTTCGTCGACGCTGAGCGTCGTTTGCGTGATGTAAGCCACGCGATTCGGATCGGGCACGTCGAGCGTGTCGACATCGTCCACACTCTCGACGAGGCGCATCTGCTCCGGGGCTTCCCCCATGGTGCCGACGGCTTCGTCGTGCCCCGCGTGACCGATCAGGATCACAGTGCGGCCGTCGCCCGCGAAACGGATCGCTTCGAGGTGGACTTTCGAGACAAGCGGACACGTGGCGTCGATGGTGGCCAGGCGGCGGGCACGCGCTTCCTGCCGAACCTGCGGGCCGACTCCGTGAGCGCTGTACACCAGGCGCCCCCCCTCGGGGACGTCGGACAGCTCATCGACGAAAACCACGCCGCGGCGGCGAAAGCTTTCCACCACGTGATTGTTATGGACGATCTCGTGATAGACGTAGAGCGGCGGTCCGAAGAGTTCGAGGGCGCGCTCCAGAGTCTGGATCGCCATCACGACGCCGGCACAAAAGCCGTGCGGATTTGCTAGTAGGACTTTCATAAGCTCGCTCCCTGCCGTCCAGTCCCTCAACTTGCGTTCGCGACGTCCTGCGCGACACGCGTTTATACACTCAAATCACGCTATCTCGACAGAGCATTTGCCAAAACCTTCAGGTTGCGACCTCTGCCGGGACCATATTGACGAAATAGTCACCCGCCTCCTCGTCGGCGAATCCTCTCTGAACGTTGATGAAGTCGGCCTCCGCCTCGAGAAACGCGTCGACCACGTCGGGATCGAAGTGAACACCCGACTCGTCGACGATCAGCGACTTCGCCACGTCATGGGACATGGCGTTCTTGTAGACCCGTTTGGCGGTGAGGGCGTCGTAGACGTCGGCCAAAGCCACAATGCGGCCGACCAAAGGAATCTCCTCGCCGACCAGACCCTGCGGATAGCCGCTGCCGTCGTACCGTTCGTGATGCGTCAGCGCAATCTCGCGAGCCATGCGCAGGAATTCGGCATCGGGCTGCAACCGCCCGGCCGCCTCGAGCGTGTCGGCCCCGATGCGAACGTGCGACTTCATGATCTCGAACTCGGTGTCGGTCAGCGGGCCGGCCTTCAACAGCACGCTATCAGGGATGCCCACTTTTCCGATGTCGTGCAGCGGGCTGGTGAGATAAATCAAGTTGACGTATTCGGCATCGATCTCGTCCCGGAATTTCGCCCGGCGGCTGAGTCGGTCGGCCAGGATGCGGCAATACTCTCGCATCCGTTCCAGGTGGGCCCCGGTCTCCGGACTGCGCGACTCGGCCAATTTGGCCAGCGTAAAGATCGTGAGGTTGCGGCTCTCGAGAGACAGCAAGCGCACGCCCGACTTGACCCGTACGCGCAGCTCGGCCGGATGAAAGGGCTTCGAGATGAAGTCGTCGGCCCCGGCGTCCAGGCCCTGCACCACGTGTTCGGTGCTGTCCCGCGAAGTGACCAGGATGATGTAGACGTAGCTGGCGAAGCTGCGTTCGCGAATTCGCCGGCACAGCTCGATACCGTTCATCTCCGGCATTTCCCAGTCGGAGATGACGATGCGGTACAGGCCCGTCCGCAGGATCTCGAGAGCTTCCCGCCCGTTGTGGGCGGCCGTCACCTCGTAGCCGGCACCGGACAAAGCCTCCGAGAGCAACTCGAGGGCAATTTCATCATCATCCACAATCAAGACGCGCATGGAACTTCTCCGGAAGTCACGGATTCGGTCGTCGCCAGCGCGCCCCGTTCGGGCGAGGCGGCAACAACCAGCGGCAGCGTTTCCTGCAGGAACCGCCGCCCTTCGTATTTCAGTCGAGCAATACTGTCGCGGGCAGCAGCGATGTCGCCCCGACGGCCCAGCGCCTCGAGGTCAGCGGAGACCGCACGCAACGACTCGGCAGACAGATTGGCCGCCGCCCCTTTGAGTCGGTGGGCACATCGCGCCAGTTGTTCCGTGTCACCCGCTTCGATGGCCGCTTTGATCTCGTTGAGGTCGGTCCCCAGCCGAGTGTGTAGTTTCGCCAGCAACTTGTCGGCAAGCTCTTGCTTGCCCAGGCAGCGTTTCAAGAGCGACGGTCGGTCGACGATCGTCGACACGTCTTCTGCGGGCTCGAACGCAAGTTCGGCAGCGGGCTCGACCGCGTTCGGTTCGATCACTGGCACGCTTTCGGCACGATCCACGGCCGATCCGTCTCCGGAGCCCAGCTGGACTTCAATCGTTTCGACCAGCTTGAAGGGATCGAACGGTTTGCAGATGTAGTCATTCATTCCGGCAGAGATGCATCGCTCGCGCTCGCCGGACAAGGCGTTCGCCGTCAGGGCGACAATCGGCACCGCGGTCCCGTCGGAGCCGAGCGCCCGCTCGCCTTCGCGGATATGCTGCGTCGCTTCCAAGCCACCCATTTCCGGCATCTGGCAGTCCATCAGCACGAGGTCGTATTTCGTCTTTTGCACCGCTTCCACCGCTTGCCGGCCGTCACCCACGACATCGCACTGGTATCCCGCTTGCGTCAAGATTTCGACGGCCACTTGCTGATTGATTTCGTTGTCCTCGGCCAGCAAAATCCGCACGCCCTTGCGCGACGTCCGGGGGATGATGTAAGCGTCGGTGGTGTCCTTGCGTCCCAAACGGGGACGAGCCTTCTCCGTGCCATCGTTGGTAGTGACCGCCAGCAGTGACTCGAGTAGCGCGGTGCGCATGATCGGCTTAGACAGACAATCGACAAAGCCCAAATTGCGCAAACGCAACAAGTCCTGCGGAGCCCCGACGGGCGTCAGCAGCATCAAAGCCGGCTTGCCCAACTCGGGCCGCGACCGGACGATGGCGGCGAACTCCTCCTTACTCAAGTCGCTGACGCCGAGATCCCACAGCGCAAACGTGAAATGCGACTGTGTATCTGCGGCGATCTGGAGTCGTTTGAGTGCTTCGGCACCACTGGTGACGTCGCACACCTCCAATCCCAGGTTGACAAGTTGCTCGGTGACGATCGGACGGCTGGTCTCGTTCTCATCGACGACCAAGGCTCGCAAGCCGTGCAAGGGCTTGCCCCGCTCGTTGTCATCTGCGGATGTTTCGGCCACCTCGAAGGGAAGCGCAAACCAAAACGTCGAGCCGAGTCCAACCTGGCTTTCAAAGCCGATCGTGCCCCCCATCAACTCGCACAACTTCTTACAGATCGCCAAGCCCAGTCCCGACCCTCCATATTTCCGCGTGATCGAGGCATCGACTTGAGAGAACGCCTGAAACAGCCGATTGAAGCGGCTTTCCGGAATTCCGATGCCGGTGTCCTCGACGGTAATGCGGAGCGTGGCGGTGCTGTCGATCTGTTCGGCGACGGCAATTCGGACGACGACCTTGCCCCGCTCGGTGAACTTGATCGCATTGTTCACCAGGTTTGTAACGATCTGACGCACGCGACCCGGATCGCCGACGAGCCGCGGTGGCACGTTCGGGTCCGCGAAGTAGGCCATCTCGAGCGACTTTTCCTTGCACTTGTGGGCCATCAGTTCGATGACCGGTTCGACGGTCGCATGCAGGTCGAACGGGATCTTTTCGACCTCGAGCATGCCCGCTTCGATCTTCGAGAAGTCGAGCACTTCGTTGAGCAAGTCCAGCAACGAACGGCCCGAAAATTTCGTCGTCTGCGCGTACTTGCGCTGTTGCGAGTTGAGCGGCGTCGACATCAGCAGGTCGGTCATGCCGATGACGCCGTTGAGCGGCGTTCGCAGTTCGTGCGAGATGTTGGCCAGAAACTCGCTCTTAGCTCGGTTGGCAGTCTCGGCCTCGACTCGGGCCGCATGCAGTTGCCGGTTGTAGTCGGTCAACTGTTTCTGCGTCTGTGAAAGCTCGGCGACGAGCCGTTCCAACTGTTTGGTTCGGTCGCGGACGCGCTCTTCCAAATTCAGGTTGAGGTCACGGATGGTGCGGTTGTCGCGGTCGAGCCGCTCGACCATCGAGTTGAACTGGCGGGCCAGAATGTCGATCTCATCGTTGCCGGTCGGCACGAGCCGTTCGGAAAGCAGTCCGCTTCCGACGCGATCCATGGCGGCCACCATCACGTCGACCCGCTTCGTCAACGAGCCGGCCATCAGAGTGGCATACAGCACGCCGGTGATGGCTGCGGCGAGCGTGATATACAGCGAGTGAGCCCGCAATTCGCTGACGGCTTTCAGTTGATGGGTACGATCGGAGTCGTTGATCAAGTCTCCGGCCCGCTGCCGGGCGACCTGGCCGATCATTAGCGCCGTCGTCGTAATAATCAGAAACGACGACAAGCCGAGCCGGAACCGCAGCCTGCCACGAGGCACGGTGCGGTACTCGATCGAGACGCCGTGCGAGAGCATCTTGCGAATGACCGCGCCCATGCAGTGTTCGACGGCAAAAAACGTGGCCAACAAGGCCAGGTTGATGCCCATGAACACGGCCCACGTCAGGTTGATCAGCACGGCGACCGGCGCGTTGTGCCAGAATCGTAAATAGAGCGCCACCGGCACGAGGCACGTGAGCGGCGTGAACCAGGCCTCCATCCGGTGATGGCGAGCCGGAAAGACAATCGCGTCATGGCCGGCCTGCCGCGCGTACTCCGGATCGAAGGTTTCACCCCGTTCGATGCACTGGAGTACGTGGCGAACGCGCCGCAGCTCCCACAGCGCGATCAAGACCGTGGACGTCACACATTGGATGACGACCACAATCGCCGAGATCCGAAAGTGATAGCGGATCTCGTCAGGCAGGCGTAACGTCAGTTCGACGTAATAGATCACGAGCAGGCCGCCGATGGAGCCGCCCAAACGCGTCACGATCATCATCAGTAGGATGTACTGATGACCGAAGCGTTCGAGGAATCTCTCGCTCAGCGATTGCTTCACAAGTGTGACCTGCGCACCCAGCCAAGCGGCCGGGCCGCTCGTCGGGATCGTTCCTTATTTCTTGCCGCGACTGCCCAAATGGAGACAAATCAAACGCTGCAGTCCGTCGACGAGCGCGTCGAGATTCACGGAGCGACAACGTGAGGCCAGCCCCAGGATCTCTCGGCGATACATCTGCCAGCGCTCGAGGAAATGCTCCTCGTGCTTGTGACCGCGGATCACGCTTTCGATGTATTCGCGGTTCCCGCTCCACAGGTCGCTGACCTTCAAGTCCCCGCAAGCGAGCGCCCGAGCGAAAACGCCGCTCGTGAAATCGTCTTCACCGATTTCGCGCTGCCACGTCGTGGTCATGTTGCCGATGCGGCCCATGCACTGCCCGCGCCAAACCGCCTCGCGCACGGTTCCCATTTCCGTGCGATCGAAGCGCGGCGAGCACATCATGTCCATGGTGGCCGAAACCATCATGTGCATGTTGTGCGGCAGATAAAGGTCATGCTCGACCAGGTTGAACATCTCTGGGTATTCATCCATCAGCCGCGAGAATCGCATCACATTGAAGAGCTGGCGATAGTCAAATTGCAGCAACTCTGCGAATTCGGCGTGACGCGGGAAGGCCCGCACTCGGCGTTGGATCTCGTTCCAAATATCAATTGTGAATCGCGCATAGGCCCGCTGATGCGGCAAAAGCGTCTTGCTCAGTTCCTGGCCGCCCGTCTCGAGCAAGTGCAGCAGATGTTCGAGAAACGCGAGGTCCTTCTGGTGATCGGCCACGTCGTCGAGCATGACGTCGAGCATGACGCCCAACACCTTGGTGTCGCCGACTTCGTCCTCGAGAGAGGGTTCGACGCAGGTCAGGCGGGTGACTTCCACACCCCGCCGCGCCCAGGTCCACAAGAACGGATCGCGATGTCCGACTTCCGAGTAACCCTGGACCCAGCCGGCGAGCGGGCGGCTGAGTTTCAGCGCCATCACCTCGGAGATTTCGTGTTCAATGAATTCGGGCAACGGAAAAAAATCGGGCGACCCGGTCGCGGCGCCCGGAGTGAGGTCTTGAGGTAGACGATCTTGAGACATGGAATCAACGGCCAGATCGGCCGGCCCAACAAGTTGGTTCACGAGCAGTTGAGGGTTCACGGTCGCGTTCCTGTTCGAAGGTGCTGAGGGGAAAGTCACCGCGGACGCGAGTGCGTCGGATCGGATCAGGCGCTCCGCGCCTTCTGGGGCTCTCTTCTAGTAGTAGTGATTCGGGTTGCGATTCCTGGCCGCGAACAAATTGTCCGCGCAGGGGTAGGCCTTCGGCCTGGCTCTCTGAGGCACGAAAGCCTACTCCACGCTTGAAAGCTGTCAACCACTTCCAATGACAGAATTTTCGGAATCTCACTCGAATTGTTCTGTTAAGTTTTTGACTTCCTAAACAGTTGGATTAAAGTACGAGCGTCACGTTTCATTTCGTTCCAAGCGGGCCATCAGGTCTCGTTTTTTCTGCCCATCTCGCCTCTTGCGGTTCGTTTCGAGACGATCGCAATACCTATCGCGATCGTGCCACTTCTCTCGTTGCGTCCCGCAACCCGACTCGCTGATCCCCCATCTTTAGAGCCCTCAAGCACCGAGTTTCCGGAGGAAATTCCCCCATGCCCCTCTATTCCAAGCTGGAAGATGCGCTCGACGCGTTGTCCCACGGTCAG
>DASRXU010000007.1:0-11771 GCA_035687365.1 Planctomycetaceae bacterium
CCGGGCGGGATTTATGGGGCGGCGAAAACGCTCAAAACTTCGCTCGCGGCCGATCTGTTGATCTCGCTGGCGAGTGGCACGCCGTTCCTCGGGCGGTTTCCGGTGCCGCAGGCGGGACGCGTGTTGTTTCTGTCGGGCGAATCGGGATTGGATGCTTTGCAATCGCTCGCGCGGCGGATCTGTGCCGAGCGGGGTCTGTCGCTCGAGTCGCTCGACAACTTCGTGGTCTCGACCGACTTGCCGCGGCTCGATCGGCCGATCGACTTGCTGGCGTTGCAAGAACTCGTCGAGCGAGAGCGGCCGGTTTGCGTGGTGATCGATCCGGCGTATCTGGCGCTCGGCAGCAAACAGCCGCGCAATTTGTTTGCGATGGGCGAGCTGTTGCGGCCGCTGACGGAGTTGTGCCAATCGAGCGGCGCTGCCGTATTACTCGTGCATCATGGCAAACGTGGCCACAAATCGGGCCGGCCGGCCGCGTTGGATGACATCGCTGGGACTGGCTTTGCGGAGTTCTCGGCGCAGTGGCTCACGCTCGCGCGGCGCCGTCCGTTCGAGCCGGAGACGGGGCGGCATGAGTTGTGGCTTTCCGTCGGCGGGCGTTCGGGGCAACAGGGGCTGTGGGCGCTCGATGTCGACGAAGGAGCCCTTTTGCCTCCTTCTGATGCGGGGCCGATTCTGCCGACGCGTGAGGAGGCGCGCATTTGGAAGACTGTACTGCGCTCGGTCTCCTGGGCCGAGGCCCAAGCGGAAGAGCGGTTGGTGGCCACGCGCGAAGATCGGCAACTGCGCCGACGGGCGCTGGCCGTCGAGCGTCAGGGTCAGCGGGTGCTCGAGTTGTTGGCCGCCCACGCCGACGGATGCAGTGCCCGGTTCCTGCGGGACGTGTTGGGAGTCAGCGGCGATCGAATGGCGCGGCTGCTCGAGGCGCTCGTCAAGCAAGGAGTCGTGCACAGGGAAGAAGAACGGGTCGATCGACGGCGGACAGTGGTGACGTACAGCCGCCTGCCGGCGCCAACGGACCTGTCGCAGGCCGCCTGCGAGGCGCGCCGGGCGGCTGGGCCCGATCGAAAGGTGTACGACAATGGGACGGGACAGTTTGTCGAGCGAGAAAACCGCGGAAATTCCGGGTCAACGGGCGTCGAGCGCCTGAATGCGGCGATGGTCCGCTAGACCGCGGCCATGCTTGCGGCCAAGGCCGCGCGAGCCGCAGCGGGAGCAGAGGCATCCTCGGGACCGGGACGGGACTCGGACATTCAGCGAGAACAGAGCCGGAATTTGACTCAAGCTCCTGACGCAAAGCCCGTGAAGTTGCCTGCGGTGCCGTGAAGCACATGCCCACCCAAAGCTGTGGGCATGGCACCCGCGCGAGCGCTCCGCGGACGCAAGAATTTGTCTCGCCCCGTTGGGGCTCACGAGTAAAAGACGGGGGATGCCTTGCATCCCAGGCCTGCGCTGCGCTCCGACCTGGGCTTTAGAATCTCGCCCCTTTGGGGCTCAAGCGACGATGCAATCGTTGTCGAGGGGCGCATCGTCGGTCGGTCGCCCCCTATGGGAGTGCGCTAAGGTCGGGACGGGACACTTCAATGGGAAGCAGATCGGCCAGCCCGCTGCTTCAAGCGTCCCTGTGCCTCCAGGGTCGGCCGCACCGGGTGCAGGGGCATTGCCCCCCTGCTAGCGCGATTTGCGCGGCGGCATGACTTCGACGAGCGTGTCGAGTCGGGTGACTTTCAGCACGTCGCTCACGTGTTCAGAGGCGTTTTGGATTTGGATGTCGACGCCGGCGTTGCGCATGGAGACCAACAGGCCCAGGACGCCGCTGGCTAGAAAGGGGATGCCTTCGACGTCGAAGCGGAGGACCTTACAGCCGGCCGTTTTCAGGATTTGCGTGAGTTCCTGGCAGCACTGCTCGAACCGCTCGTAGTCGGTGACGCCGTCGGGATTGACGCGGACGACCGTCAATCGTCCGGTCTCGCGGGCCTGAAACACATCGGAGATTCGGCTCATGGTTGTCTCGCGAATTTGGGGTTCGCCAGGGGATCGCGTGGCTGCCCGGTCGCCGCATTCGTTTCAGAAAATTGGCCGCGAGCGGCGATGCCGTTACGGCCTCGGCGTTTGACCATAAACATCAGCCGATCGGCATCGCCGAGCAACGTTTCGGCAGTTGCGTTTGATCCACTCAGGGACGACACGCCAATACTAAAGGTCAGAGGCCAGCCGTGCCTACCCATTTGTAGTTGCAGGCATTCCTGGGCCCGAGCCAGCAAATCGCGGGCGGAATCTTCGGAAACGTTTGGCAAGAAGATCCCGAAGGCATCGCCCCAAATGCGGCCGACCGTTCCGGAAGTTGCCACGACCTGGGCCAGAATCCGGGCGACCTCGATCAGCACGGTGTCGCCGCCCTGGTGTCCGAACTGCTCGTTGATTTGCTTGAAATCATCACAATCGAGGATCGCGACGGAAACACCCCCGTTGGCCGGGAAATGCTGGAGAACGGCCCGATTCAGCGCGGCCAAAAACCCCGTGCGACTGGCGACGCCAGTCAGCGGATCGCGATCGGTCAGCTCGCGGACTTTGCGGCGCAGCGTGAAGACCTGCCAGGCGAGAAGGGCCGATGCCACCAACAGACCCGGGATCACGAGCGACGGCCACGGACCGAAGCTGATTATGGCGACGACCGGCGCGACCGCTGTCAGGACGGAATCGAAAATCGTGGCGGCGGGCATGGGCTTCACCGATGGAATTCGGTCCCGACTCTCGATAGCTCAGTCGATCCGTCTCGTGCCCACGAACAAGCCGAATTTGCAGGTTGGGTGCCATGCCCGCGGCTCGGCGTGGGCATCCATTCCCGGACATGCCCCCCCAGGCGGTGGGCCTGGCACCCATCAATTCAGAAAGGTCGAATCATTACGCGTACTCGCGATGCTTGTTGAGACCGGGCATCGGGACGGGATACTTCCCGTCGGCACCGGCCACCAGCGGCGCGGACGAACCCTTGGTCAACTTGTCGAGATCGGGCGCGAATTCGTGATCGCAGTCGAGCAGGTCGTCGAACGTGACTTTCTGCCCCGTGTGGCAAGACATCCGGCCCATCGCAGTCACCAGGCTGGCTTTGGCGCCGCGCTCGACCTCGTTGTAAGGGCGATCCTGCCGAATGGCTTCGACCAGGTCATCCCATTCGAGCTGATACGGGTTCGGCTCGCGCTTGGTGTAGTGCCAGTTCATGTCGGCATTGGCGAGGTTCTGGCCCTTGTAGGTTCGGCACCGCGCGGGGGAGTGCCCGTCTTTCGAGATCTGGGCCGAACCCTTGGTGCCGTGGGCGTAGCTGGCGAATTCGCCATCGCAGCCCAGCATGTAGCGGCCTTCGAGCATCAGCTTCGCGCCATCGGCGAAGGTGTACTCGACCGAATAGTTGTCGAAGTTCTGGTCGACCGCGTCGAGTCGATAGTGCCGCCCGCCGTAGCCCTTGGCCGAGATCGGGAAGGCATCCTTCATCCAGCAGCATTCGTCGATGTTGTGGATCAGGAAGTCGCTGTAGAGTCCGCCGCTGGCCCACAAGAAGGCGTGGAACTTGCGAATTTGATAATCGAGTTCGCTCGTGTCGGCCGGGTGCGGCCCGACGAACGAATCGTAATTGCCCTGATGGACGCGATAGGCTCGCATGAGAACGATGTCGCCGATCTGTCCGTCGCGAATGCGATCGTGTAGTTCTTTCCGCGCGACGCAGTGACGGCACATCAGGCCGACGCCGACCTTGAGGTTCTTCTTCATCGACTGTTCGCCCAAGGCCAGCATCCGCTTGCCGGTCGGGCCGTCGACGCAGACCGGCTTCTCCATGAAGACGTTGAGCCCCTTCTCGATGGCGTAGGTGAAGTGGACCCAGCGGAATGCGGGAGGCGTCGCCAGGATCACGACGTCGCCCGGCTTCAGACAGTCCATCGCCTTTTTGTATCCGTCGAAACCGATGAACTGGCGCTCGGGCGGCACTTCGACCTGTCCGGCGAACTTTTGCTTGATGCTTTGCAGGCTGGGCTTGAGGCGATCCTCGAAGACGTCGGCGACGGCGACGAGCTTGATCGGGCCGTTCTTGACGGACAGCGCGTCGGAGGCGGCACCGGTGCCGCGTCCACCGCAGCCAACCAAGGCGACGCGGATGGTGCTGTCTTGGGCGGCAAAGGCCCGGGGTCCGATGGCCGCCGTGGCCAAAGCGGTGGCGGCCGCAACGCGACCGGTGGTGTGCAGAAGTTCGCGGCGCGAGACGACGGTCTGCTTGGATTCACTCACGGAAGGCTTCTCCGTTCGGTGGGACGTCGGGCTGAGTCGGATCAAGAACGCGGAAAACAGAGGTTCGACAATGCCGGCTCAAGGTGGGAGGGCGACCCGCTTCACTCGGGTTCGCACGCATTGAGTGTAACTCAGGTTGAGTTTAACTCAGGGGCTGCGGGAAATGCAAAAGAGCGTCTTGGTGTCGGCCGGCCCCGCTTCAGAAAACTTCCAGCGGCGTTCCTTCACGCAGGCTGCGGACGGCCAACAGCGAGGCCAGCGTCGTGGCGCGGATCTCTTCCCAGGGAATCGGCGGCAATCCGCCCTCGCACAGAGTTTTCGCAAAGGCCGCAATTTCGGCAGAGTGCCCCTTATCTTGCCCACCCATTTTTTGGCGCGCGATGCGGCCGTTCTTGCAGGTCGTAACCGTGCGGAAGTCGTCGATGACGGCGATGCGGCCGCCGCCGATGATCTCGACCCGCTCCTTCGGAAAGGATTTATCGCCACCGGCCAGGTAAGCCACGTTCGAGATGCTGCCGCTGGCGTGACGCAGCGTGATGAAGCATTGGTCGTCGGTAATCACCGTCGCATCGAGAGAGCCGACCGATTCGGCGAACACGCGGACCACGGGCGAACCAACAAGGAAGGTGGCCAGATCGATCGCGTGACAGGCTTCGCCGACGATTCGCCCGCCCCCTTCCACTTCGTCGTGAACCCAATGATCGCCTGGGATCGCGCCGGCATTGAAACGCACGGAAACCGTCAGCGGGGATGCGACGTCGGAAAAGAAGCTTTTCGCGACACGAGCGGCCTCCGAAAACCGCCGATTGAATCCGACCATCACCAAGGGAGGCAGATTGCCGCGCCGCTCTCGCGCCTGTTCGATCTCTGTCAATTCATCGACCGAGAGACAAAGCGGCTTTTCAACGAAGATGGCTTTCCCCGCGTCGAGGGCGCGAACGACATGCCGCCCGTGCAGATCGTGTCGGGTGATCGACACGACGGCTTCGATCGCCGGATTGTCGAAGATTTCGTCTTCGTCGGTGGTTGCCTGCTCGAACTCGAGGCTGCGCCCGGTCGTGAGTGCGGAAAGACCTCCGGCCGTGCAGAGAGTCGACAGCCGCAACTGACTGCAATCGCGCAGCGCCGGCAGCAAAACGAGTCGGGCAAAATTCCCCGCGCCCAAAACTCCAATCGCCGGGCGTTCCGTGCGATTGGCCGGGTGCAACCGAACACTGCGCCGTACGGACGACTCGATGTCTTCCGGCGATTCGTCGGCCGATTGTCGATACTGCAGCACAACTCCGAGATACGGTTCGCGGCCGCCTTGAATCAGTTCGTAGGCGTGCTCAGCCTTTTCGATGGAGAAGCGGTGACTGATCAGCGGCCGCACGTTGAGCTTGCCGCGCGCCATCAGATCGAGCACGGCTTGGATGTTGCGCTGCTCGGTCCAGCGGACGTAAGCGGCCGGATAATCGTGCCCGCGCTCTTCGTAGTCGGGATCGTACCGCCCCGGTCCGTAGGAACAGGAAACGACGAATTCAGCTTCCTTGAAGTAAAACGGACGGCGATCGATCGCCAGCCCCACGACACCGACCAGGACGACGCGTCCTTTTTTGCGAACGGCAGCGGCGGCCAGATCGATCGGCGCGTTCGACGTCGTCGAGGCGGTGATCAAGACGGCGTCGACTCCGAGATCGCCGGTGAAGGCCTGAATCTGGGCGGCCGCGAGATTGGTGCGCGCAAGTTCCGCCCCCATCGTCAGAGCCAGCTCGCACTTCTTCTCGTCCGGATCGACGCTGAGCACTCGGCAACCGGCAGCCGCCAGAATCGAGACGGCGATCTGCCCGATCAATCCCAACCCGATCACGAGCACCGTTTCGCCCAACTGGCAATGGGCCAGCCGCACGCCTTGCAGCGCAATCGCGCCCAACACTGCGAACGCGGCCTCATCCAACTCGAGGCCGTCGGGCACGGCCGCACACAGATGCTTGTTGACGGAGACGATCCCGGCGTGCGAACCGTTCGAGGCGACGCGATCGCCGGGCTTCAGGTTTTGGACTCCTGCCCCGCACGCCAACACGATGCCCGCGGAGCTATAGCCCATCGGCAGCGGAGTATCGAGCCGCTCACGCACTTGGCGCAGCGTGGTGAGCACTCCCTCGTTACGGCACTTCTCCAAGACGCGGCGGACGAGATCGGGACGTTCGCGGGCTTTGCCCAAGAGCGACTTCTTCGCGAGGTCGATCACCATCCGCTCGGTGCCGGCCGAAATCACGGAGGCGACGTTCGCGATCAGCACTTCCCCGGGCTGAGCCAGGGGGGCCGGGACTTCGGCAACAACCAGTTTTCCGCTGCGGATTTCCTGAATAACTTGATGCACGTCCTGTGCCTGTGCAGCGCGTCCGTTGACCAGTAGTTGCCGCGTCGCGTGGCGGCAATCACTCCCCGCCCTGGCACTCCGTCGTCCGGGGCGGGCCCGAGTCCGTCGACCGCGGCTTCTTTATATAAAACGGCAGGGTTTTCGCAAATGAAGAGAAATTTCGGCGAAGGAGCCGTACTCCCTCCCCAGATTCTCGCTTGGAAATCCGACCTCCCGAGTGCGAGGTCGCGCCGGAGGTCCGGAAGCTCCCTCGGGACTTCGTTAGCGCGTACAAACCACGACCTAAGTGTGCATATTGCAGCCGCTTAGAGCAGTTATTTACGTCCACTTCCGCTCAACCAACATTAAGGATTATGCCGATCGTAAGGAAAGCACCGCTTGCAGCGGTCGTGCGCGAATTGCCGGCGCACGAAACGGGATTATTTGAAATAGCCGGCCGGTGCGCACCGACGGATGAACACGGGGGGTGGCGAGAATGCGGACGTTTTTGCGGCGGAGTTTGCAAGCGCCCAGCGCGGCGATCGGTTTTCGTTGGGGGACTGTCGCGGCAGTTGCGCTCGCCTTGTTGCCATGCAATTCGGCGACGGCCCAACAAGTGAGCGAGGTCTCGCCGTTTCAAGACCCGCCCGCGGCTGTGTCGTTGCAGCAGGCTCCGGCGACCGAGCCGGCGGTCCCCACGCACGCGGTTTCAACGCAAGCGGTCTCTACTCAGGCGCTTGCGGATTCGCCGAACCTCGAGCAGCGAGTGCGCGAGCTGGAAGCCGCTCTACACCAGATGCAGACTCAGCAAGACCCACATGCCGTCGCTCCCGCCTCGGCAAATCTGCAAGCCCCCGGACCGGTGGGCTCTCTCGCTACCGACCCGGTCCCGCCGGGTCCGCCGCCAGCCTATAACCCGCTCGGACCGGAGGGAACCACCAACCAGCTGTTTCCCACGAAGGAAATTAGTAGCGGTCCCTTCGCCGGGTGGAGAACGAACGGTTTGTTCATCGAGTCGGCCGACAAGGATTTTTCGTTCAAAATCACGGGCCAGATCCAAGCCGACTATCGCGAGTTCCTGCGGACCAAGGACCGCACCGACATCGACACGTTCCTGATCCGTCGGGCCCGGTTCGGTCTGGAAGCAACGTTGTTGAAGTACTTCGACTTCCGTTTGTTGCCCGACTTCGGGAACGGGACGACGACCGAGCAGGACGCCTACATGAACGTCCATTACTGGAGCGAGGCTCAATTCGAGGTCGGCCGCTTCAAGCAACCGATCAGTTACGAACAGCTGATTCAAGACCGTTATGTGCCGACCCTCGAGCGATCGATCATCGACCAGCTCGTGCCCGCGCGTGATATCGGAGCGATGGTTCACGGCGAAGATCTCTTCAACGGTAAATTCGACTATGCCGCCTCGATCTCCAACGGAGAAATCAACGGCAACTTCACCGACAGCAACAATCACAAAGACGTCGACGGTCGCGTGGCGCTTCGTCCGTTCAACGATCCGGACAACTGGGAAGCCATTCGCTACATCGGCGTGGGCGTTTCCGGCGGCTTCGGCATCGAGCAGGAAGCGATGAATCCCAACATTCTGCGCATGCCCGACACAGTGCCATTCCTGGTCTTCAATGCCACAGCGCGGGCCGATGGTTTACGGACCAGGCTTTGTCCGGAATTTGACTATTTTTGGGGACCGTTCGGCTTCCTCACGGAATACTACGAACAGCACCAGGACATTCGGGCTTCGGCGACCGGCGCCGGGGCGCACTTTCTGGAAGACGTGCCGTTTCGGGGTTACATGTTCCTCTCCACGCTGTTCCTGACCGGAGAGAAGCGTACGACCTATAGCCAGCAGATCTTCCCGGTTCACAACTTCGATCCCTGCCATCCGATCTCTTGCCCGGGTGCCTGGGAGTTGGTCGGCCGCTTCTCGCACCTCGACGTCGGCGACAACGTCTACTTGCCGGGCGCCGCGGCGCTGGCGAACCCCAACACGACGGCGAACGTCGCGTCGGAATATACGCTGGGCCTCAACTGGTACTTGAACGGCTACTTCCGCATGCAGTTCAACTACGAGCACGACATGTTTAACCGCTCGGTGCTGCTGGGAACCAGCGTTGCCAACAACGAGCTGCGCTCGCAGGACACCCTGTTCACGCGGTTCCAGATTATCTTCTAGCGATCCGACGGTCTGCATTCGCGGGTCGGGTGCCATGCGCACGGCTCGGCATGAGTGCCCGGAAAGTCGAGCCGAGATTCTTTGTGTACCGTGGTAGCCCCCGACAGGGGGCGGAAGAACATAGCCCAGGGCGCGAGCCCTGGGTAAGAAGACCCACCAACATCTTCTTAAAGCCCCCGGAAGGGGGCGACAGAAGCCCCTGCTCTTCGTCTCTGTCGCCCCCTTCCGGGGGCTCAAGAGCGTCATTTCATTTCGTATCGCAATCCCAGGGCTGCGCCCTGGGCTATGCTCTGTCGCCCCTTCCGGGGCTGGACGGCTTCGCACTCAGCCGTTCCCACTCGATCGGCCGCCGCGGCCCTCGAAGTATCCGCTGAGCACGCGGACGCGATACGTCTGATAGCCGCAGACGAGTCCGATCACGGCCAGGGCCGCGACATAGATCAGGGTGTAGTGAGATTTGACGATGGGGTCGCGGCCGACGACCACCAACGACGTGTACGCCAGCAGGCAGGCGACGGTCATAAAGGTCACGAGCCGCACTCGGAAGAACAGGCCCGAGGCCACGATCAGCAGCGGATATCCAACCAAGAGCGGCCCCAAGGGATTGTCCGCGACATACAACGTCAGCGTGAGCAGATAAGTGTCGGCGGCCGCCCACAGATAGCGGGCAATGTCGTTGTCGTGGGCACGTCGCAACAAGAACTGGCACATCACCGCGACGGTGGCCCACGCCGCAAACAGACCCATCACGACCAGGTGATACGGCAAGTCGTAGCCGCTGATCATGTATTTGATCTGCACGATGAGCGCGGAGATGAAAATCGCGCCCAGGTGCATGGCCAGAGTCGGTTCGCGTCTGGCCCAGCGCAGGACCCGATGAATCACTCCGGCCGGCGTCACGTTGAGCGGCTCACCACGGAGAAAGTGTTCCAGATCTTCGACCAGAGCGGCTGCCGACGGATACCGGCGCCGCGGGTCCTTTTCCAAGCAGCGCAGGCAGACCAATTCGAGAGCGAGCGGAATGCTGCGGTTGAGTTGTCGCGGTCGGGGTGGCTCGCTCTCGATGACTTCCAACAGCGTGTCGATCGGGCTGGCGTTTTGAAACGGCGGCCGACCCGTCAGCAGCTCGAACAAAATCGCCCCCAAACTGTAGATGTCGCTCATTGGCGAGTGGGCCGGGGCATGTCCGGCCGCTTGCTCGGGCGACATATAGCCGATCGTGCCGACGATCAGGCCGGACTGCGTATGAGCCGAGTTGCCGCCGTACATCTTTGCCAAACCGAAATCGGTGACGTAAGGCGTTCCGTCGGGGGCGAGCAGAATATTCGAGGGTTTCAGATCCCGATGGATCATGTTGTGGTCGTGCAGATATTGCACGGCACGGCCGACGGCGGCCACGCATTCGGCCGCCCGCTGTGCGTCGAACGGACCTCGCTCCAGCTCTTGAGCAAGCGATCGCCCTTCGATGAAGTCCATCGCGAAGAAATGCTGGCCGTGGACTTCGCCCGCTTCGTGAATGCCGACGATGTTCGGATGCCGCAGGCTGCCGGCGGCGCGGGCCTCGGCATAGAACCGGCGGACATCGTCCGGCGAAGCCAACCGACTCGAAAGGATCATCTTGAGTGCGACGGGTCGATCAAGGTCGGTCTGATGCGCGCGGTAGACGACTCCCATGCCGCCTCGCCCGATTTCTCCCAGCAGCTCGTATTTGCCGAACGGCTGGGGCGCAGCGTCTTCACCGCGGCGGGGTTGATCGGCCGAACGACGCTCGCTGGGACGCCCCTCGGGAGCCAGCCGATCCAACAGTTCCAGGTGCCGCACCCATTTCACCAGCGAGGGATGACGCTCCAGCAAAACGGATCGTGACGGAAGATCGCCACCGTGCAGCGAACTCATGTAACGATCCAAGATCGCGAACAGCTCGGCGTCTTCTTGCGGCAAAGTTTCGCCCGATTCGGGATCGGAGATGGGCTCGGCAGGGCTCATGGCTCGAGACTCTCATGCAACTTTTTCAAAGCCCGCATCCACAACATTTGAACCGCCGGACGCGAACGGCCCAGTCGTTCGGCGATTTCGTCGAACGGCAGTCGTTCCAAATTGCGCAGGATGATGACTTCTTGATAGTCGGGGGGCAGTTGGGCGACTGCTCGGGAAATCTCCATTTGTTCTTCACAGCGCAGCACGATCTGGCTGGGCGTTTGGCCCGGATCGCTGGGGTCGCGGCTTGGCCCGCTGGAATCATTGTTCCGGGGCGCGTCGAGCGACACTTCGCGTCCGGCCCGGCGCCTTTGGGCCATGCCATAGCGACGGACGAAATCAGCCGCATTGTGATGGACGATTCGCTTCAGCCAGGCCAGCCATTCGCCGTCGGTCGTGCCGCGGAACTGATCGAGACCGCGATGTGCCTCCAGCAGCGTTTGCTGGACCAGGTCCGAATGGTCGACCTTGGCCTGCAGCCAGCTTCCGACCTGCGCTCGCGCGACGATGCTGACGTAGGCGCGGCACCGCTCGAACAGCTCATTGCGGGCGTCGCGATCGCCCTGTTTGGCCCGCTCGAGGAGCGGAGTCAGAGGAAAGGCGCCGGAGTCGTTCGTGCTTGTCTGGCTCATGAGCAGCGATGCGCCGGCGGTGAACCACCCAATCTCGAACACTCACCAGTCTCGAACACTCACCAGTCTCGAACGCTCAGGAGTGCCGCTGATTCGATTTGTAGCGCTCGCTCGCCTTGCGAAGGAGTTCCCGTTCCTGGTCGGTCAAACTGGCTTCGCCCTGAGCGTGAATCTTGTCGAGAATCGCGTCGACTTTGGTATCGAAGTTCTGCTGTTGGGGTTCCGGCGCCTGTTCGGGAGGTCGATACACGCGAACGTGCTTGGGGCGCATCCAAGTCCGTCGGTTGAAGATCGCCGGGAATCGATCCCCCAAGCGCGAAATCTTGAGTCCGAAGTAGTAGTAGGCAAACCC
>DASRXU010000008.1:0-20678 GCA_035687365.1 Planctomycetaceae bacterium
ATGGGGACAGATCCAGGGCATCGGCGACGCTCTGGCGCGGCGAATCGTGGCCGACCGGGAAGAAAATGGTCCGTTCCAATCAGTCGAAGATCTGGGCCGCGTGAAGGGCATCGGGCCGAAGACCCTCGAGCATTTGCGTCCGTGGGTACGCGTCGATGAGGAAGAGCCTCAAGCCCCGCCCGTGAAGCGCAAACGCTCGAAGTCGAAGTCCAAGACCTCGGCGAAAAGCCGCAAGACCGCAGAGCCGGCCGACTGATCGGTCGTCTACGTCGTTGATCCGCGCAGCTGGATCAAAAAGGGTAAACCGCCCAAAGCCCCAAGATCCCGCGCGCAGGCATCGGATTTGCCGCGCTGCTCCCGGTGCACGGCACAAACAGATGCCCTTGATCGACCCAATTGGGTTCACTAACATCCCGCGCCCCACGAGTTTGGAGATTTGAAATCTTCCTCGGGCGGCCCGCTCTGGGCCCGTTCGTTGCCGTGCAAGGATGCCTATCATGGATGCCGGTCGCCGCGGTGCGCACCGTCTGCGTTTCGATCTCGCAGAATCTCCGATTATGTCTTCTGGGCCCAGCTTTGACCCGGGAGCGATCGAAATGATGGGATGCCAAGAGGAGCGGCTCATCGAGGCCCTCTCCCGCACGCGCGATCATCTTTTGTCGGCTCAGCACGACGACGGTTATTGGGTGGGCGAACTCGAAGGCGACACGATTCTCGAGTCGGAATACATCCTGCTTTTGGCTTATCTCGGCCGCGAACGCTCCGACGTCGCGCGCAAAGCCGCCAACTACATTGTGAACCAGCAGCTTCCCAGCGGCGGATGGGCCATCTATGCGGGCGGCCCCCTCGAACTGAGTGCCTCGGTCAAAGCCTACTTTGCTCTCAAGGTTGTTGGGCATCGGCCCGACGAACCGCAGATGGTGCGGGCTCGCGAAGCGATTCTCGCGGCCGGCGGCGCGGAGAAGATGAACAGCTTCACGCGGTATTATTTGGCTCTGTTGGGGATTCTCAGTTACGCCCAGTGTCCAGCCGTGCCGCCGGAAGTCATCCTGCTTCCCAAATGGATGCCGTTCAACATCTACGAAATGTCGGCCTGGTCGCGGACGATTTTGATTCCGCTCTCGATCCTGTGGGCGTACAAGCCTTCTCGCAAGTTGCCCGAGGAGTTGGGAATTCGCGAGCTGTTTCGCACACGGCCCGAAGACGTGCCAGCGACGATGCCCCGTTCCGAACAAGTCGACGGTTCGACCAAGCCGACGCGCATCGACTGGCACCGCTTCTTCGCCCGCGTCGATCGGATGCTCAAGGGCATCGATCGTTTCAAACTGACTCCCCTGCGGTCGACGGCCATTCGCCGGGCCGAGCATTGGATGTGCGAGCGGTTCGCCGGCAGTGACGGACTGGGAGCCATCTTTCCCCCAATCGTGTGGAGCGTTGTAGCTCTCAAATGCTTGGGGTACGCCGAAGACTCGACCGCCGTGCAAAGCGCGATGGGCGAACTCGACAAATTGATGATCGAGGAAAACAACACCATCCGCTTGCAGCCTTGCATGTCGCCCGTGTGGGATACGGCCATTTCGTTGATCGCACTGCGCGACGCGGGAATCTCCGCCGATCATCCGGCGATCCGCCGCGCGGTGCAGTGGCTGCTCTCGAAGGAGATCCGCCGGCAAGGCGACTGGGCCCTGCGCAATCGCACCACCGAACCGAGCGGCTGGGCGTTTGAATTCAACAACGAGTTTTATCCAGACGTCGACGACACGTGCATGGTTTTGATGGCCCTGTGCCGCTCACTGCCCAGCATCGGCAGTCGAAACTGGCGGGCCGACTTCTTGTTGGGCAACTGGAGCCCGCATCCGAACGACAAGGACGCGGCTGCTATCGTCTCCGCTCGCGGGCAATCGTCCGCGCAAGCCTTCCAACAGGTGGAAGCCGCCGCACCGCAGCTCAACGCCATTTGGCGCGGCACGCGCTGGCTATTTGGTATGCAGGGACGTGACGGCGGGTTTGGAGCCTTCGATCCCGACAACACACGTGAGATTTTCACGCAGGTCCCCTTCGCCGATCACAACGCGATGATCGATCCGAGCACGGCCGACCTGACGGGTCGCATGCTCGAACTGTTCGGCGATCTGAAGATTGCCAAAGATCATCCGGCCGTCCGCCGCGCCATCGAATTCGTCTGGCAAACTCAGGAAGCCGACCATGCGTGGTACGGCCGCTGGGGCGTGAATTACATCTACGGCACCTGGCAAGCGCTCGTCGGCCTGAAGGCGATCGGCATTCCCACGCACGACGCCCGCATTCGGCTGGCGGCCGACTGGCTGCGGTCCAAGCAGCAAGCGGACGGCGGCTGGGGCGAGACCCCTCGCAGCTACGACGAGCCCAAACTTCGCGGCATCGGTCCGACCACCGCCTCGCAAACGGCCTGGGCCTTAATGGGCCTGATGGCGGCCGGCGACGTCGAACGAGAATCGGTTCGCCGCGGCATCGACTATCTGCTCGAGACGCAGAACGAAGACGGTACGTGGGACGAACCGTGGTTCACCGGCACCGGCTTCCCCAAGGTCTTCTTCCTGAAGTATCACCTGTACCCGATCTATTTCCCGCTGATGGCGCTGGCCCGCTACGCGCGCCTCGCGCCACGCGAACAGTCGCACGCCTAGGTTCGCGGTCATCAGCGATCCTCTCCGATGCTGGGGAGCGATCTGAGAACGCCCACATTCAAGCCTATCCGCTGACATGAGCGACAGACCCAAAAATCGATCGCGAGTGTGGATCGGCTGGGCCGCTTTGGTGATCTTGATCCTATACCCGCTGTCAGTCGGGCCTGTGTGCTGGCTCATTGTGGTTACGGGCGCGGACTGGCTTGGCGTCGTCTATTGGCCCCTCGATTGGGCCGCCAACGCTTGTCAACCGGTTGAGCAACTTCTCACGTGGTATCAACGCCTCTGGCACCTGCCCGGAGCCTAGCGCGACGGCCCCGCTTCACACCAACGACGGCGCATCGAGCGACACCGGACGGAACCCTTCGAGGTTGTGCGAAACGCTCTTGTGAACGCACAGCATGTTGATCGACGCCGTGTTGGCGAACACGTTGGTCGCGTTCTGCCGGAAATTGTTGGGATTGAAGAGCAGCGGCACGTGCCAGTACATCGCGTAGCCGAAGGCGTCGATCGTCCGGACCAGTTCTGACGACTTTTCGCGCCGATCGTTCTCGACGTAGAGCAGGGGCATGCAGCGGGCGATGGTCTTCGCGGCTCCCTCGAGCACAGCGCGTTCCATCCCCTCGACGTCGATCTTGATCAAGGCGCACAGCGCGAGATCGAGACTGTCGATCGTCACGAGCGGCGTCGGCTCGGCTTGGTGCCAGGCTTGGGGCGGGTGACCACCTTCGAGCGAGAGGCCGCCATAATTTTCTTCGCGCAATGGGTCGAGAGCCGGAACCCGAATCTCTCCCGGCGCGGCACCGACGGCCTGCTGACGACATTGCACGTTCGTCACACTGTTGAGCGCCATATTCGCGCACAGGCATTGAAAGACGAACCGCTGCGGTTCAAAGGCGATCACCGCGCCGGCGTGCCCCACGTGCCGCGCAAAAAACAGCGTGTGCGTGCCGATGTTGGCGCCGACTTCGACCACGACGGCACCGGGCTGGACGATCTGCCGAAACAGCTCGACCTCCCCCTCCGAAAACTCGCCGTACAGATCAAGCGACTTGCCGATGTAGCGGTCGTTCTTGTTGAACAACAACTTGCCGTATCGGCAGTCGGCCAGCCGATTGAAGGTGGGGAAATCAAACAATTCGAAACACTGTCGCTGTTTTAAGACCTACCGTCCAAACACTGGAGAGCGCGATCTACAGCGACCAGACCCGGTGGCAACTACAGCCTCTAACCCGTCCTACTTGGAAGAGGGCGATCGCTCGTTATTGGCCGGATTCATCAGCCACTCGTATTGCGCGTCTCCGTACCCCGGCGGCACAACCCGCTCAAACCCTGTTTTCTGGACCACATATTGTCGGTGCGCGATATTGTCAAATACCCAGGTACCAGCAGGAAACTGCAGCTCAAATTCCGAGTTCGACATTTTGGTTGGCACCAAACAGCTGGTCGCGCTCCCGCGCAGCTCACTGATCAATTTCCCGTCGCTTCGAAAACGCGACATCGTCCACTCACCCGGTGCGAATACACCGCCTGCCCGTGACCAGACCTTGGTAATTGTCTGTTGAGTAGTGACATGGCCATCCTCATAAAAAGTGCATCGCAAGGGAATATAATCGCGTTCGACGTCGACGCACAAATCGACTTTCAGCGCCTTGGAAGGCGACCGTCGCAGAAGGCGACAGCGATGGCCGTCAATGACAACTGGGTTCGGATCAACCTCGATCTTGTCCGCCGCAAACTGACCGTATTGCGGATCGAGGATTCGAAAGAAGAGCGCCAAGGGCACAATGTTACGTTCACGGACAACCCCCATGTTGCGCGCCGGTGGCTGAATCTCTCCTATGGCGTGAAAGCCTCCCTGAGCATCGGACCGCGCTAAATAACGATCGTTGGCAAAGATCCGGATGTCGTGCGCTCGGTAAGACTCGTTCCGTTCCGCTGAAAATACATCGGCATCTTCTTCGTATCGAATGTCCCCGCCGGAGAACAGGACCCCGAAGGTGCCTGCTAGCGTCGTATCGGTGCGCGGCATCCGGGCTCCGGCGTTCTTTTTGCCTTCAAGGCGCAAACGCGCGGGCACGGGAAACATCCCTTTCGAGATCGTCTCGGTTTGGGTCCAACCAAAGCGCAAATACTTCGTCGAATGTTCGCGACGTCGCCACGCATCGCAACATAAGTCTAATGAAAACGGCTCTGTCGCAGCCGACCTCGATGCGCCTGCATTCGGTGGCTGCCTCGCGGGCGCGGATTCAACCAGCAGGGCACCGATCGTTACCAGAGCCATCGTGACATACAGCGGTCGTGGTCGGGGCAGGGACATCGGAGTTTCCTCGCCACAAAGGAACGCGGAAAGCACCGGGGTTTCACCACTTCAGGCCGTACGGCCAACTAAACAATTACCCGGAAGTCAGGAGAATAAAAAGAGGAAGTCATCCGCGGAGCGAAGCCAGGTCTACTGGCGTAGAAACAACTCCCAAGGTTTGCCGGCCGAGCATTAGGCTCGGTCGGCCACACAAGCCGCCGTCACTTCGCCAGCGGCGCGTGCAGGCCCATCTCACGCAGCACGTTGAGCACGAGCTCCGGGTTGTCGGTTTGGATCGCGTCGACGCCCATCTCGACCGCCTGCTTGACGCCCGCCTCGTTGTCGCGGCCGGCTTGATTGTCGACCCAGACCTGGCAACCGGCTCGATGCGCGGCCTCGACCTCTGCAGCGGTCCACTCTTTGATCGAGCCGTCCAAGGTTTCGGGCTTGAGATCCTTGGCAAGGGCCTCGATTGCCTCGGCCGATCGCGGATGACCGGGCATGATCCAGACCTTCGGGGCGAGCGTTTTGTACTCTCGCAGCGTCTTAGGTGATCCATTGTAGACCACGACGTCATTGAGCATGCCGTGCTTCTCGATGAGCGCGAGGACTTCTGCGGGCGGAGCCTTCTTGTGGTCGACGTAGATCTTCATATGCCCTTTGGCCCGCTCGAGAATCTCGTCGAACATCGGGATCTTGTAGACGGCCGCACCTGACTTTCGGCCGCGCACGATGTCGAATTTGCGAATCTCATCGAGTGTCAGGTCTTCGATCTTACCCTTCCCGTTGGTCATGCGGTTGACGCTGGCGTCGTGCAAGATCACGAGCGCCCCGTCTTTCGTACGCCGAACGTCAATTTCTACGTAGTCGACGCCCAGCTCGATCGCCTTGTCGAGCGCGGCCAGCGTATTCTCCGGCACCGTTTTGTGAGCACCGCGGTGCGCGATGACGATGATTTCTTTTTTTCCGGCCTTCTTAGCGACGCCGTCCGCGGCAACGACCGATCGCAAGCCGACGGCGCCGCTCGCAGCAAGCACCAGAAAAGCGAGAAATGCGGATAAGCAACGTGTGCGCATCGGGGTAGGCTCCAAGGGTCGTCTCGTCATGTTGAGGTCGAACGCTGGCGGCCGAGGTCAAAACTCGGCGGCACAATCTTTGTAAACGATCAGGCCGTCGACTCGCAGGATGGTTCCTGTGATGTAATCCGCCTCGTCTGAACAGAGGAAGGCCGTCGCGCGGCCCACGTCTTCGATGGTTCCGATGCGGCCCCAGGGCAGCTTTTTCCCCTCGGCCTGAATCACATCCTCGCCGAAGACGGCCCGTTCGCCGGGCGTGTCGATCCAGCCGGGCTCGATCGCGTTCACGTTGATGCGGTGCCGCGCGAGTTCGACGGCAATCGTGCGGCACAGGTGATTCAGGCCGGCTTTGCCCGCGTTGTAAGCGGCGTTCCGCGCGTAGGGGACCGGCGCATGCACACTGGAAATGAAAAGGATCTTGCCTCCCGCTTGCCGTTCGACGAAGTGCCGCGCGACCAATTGGCTGACGTGGAACGCGCTGATCAGCACGCCGCGGATGATCTTCTCAAATTCGTCCGGATCGTAATCGAGGAAGTCGCTACGATTGTTGTACGCCGGGTTGCTGACGAGGATGTCGACACGCCCGGCCGCTGCGATGGCCGATGCGACGATCCGCTCGCAATCGGGACGGCTGAAAACGTCCCCTTCGATGGAGGTACACGAGCGACCCATCGCACGAATCTCGGTCGCCGTCTGGTGGAGTTCGCGGCTGCCCGGTCGATCGTTGATCACCAGGTCGGCCCCGCTCCGCGCCAGCTCGAGAGCGCATCCCTTCCCGATTCCTTGCCCGGCACCGGTAACGAGGGCAATGTTTCCGCCGAGCCGCATCGAGGTGATCCGCGTTTCGAGGTCGCACAGTGATCGGAATCCGAGTTTACAGTCGTCTGATGCCGCCTGAAAGTACGTGCCTGGGATGTGATCGGACACTTGAAACGGTGCTTGCTGCGCGGTTCTCGAACCGATAGGCTGGAAATCCCCGACGTCTTCTATTTCGCAGCGAGTCTCGGCTCCTCTCGGAATCCTGCCATGTCGACTGTGTCCGCGCCTGCGCCCAAACCCCGTCTGGCTTCGTTGGATCAGTTTCGCGGCTACACCGTGGCCGGCATGTTTCTGGTCAATTTTCTGTCCGGTTTCGTAGCGGCACCGTTCGTGTGTCACCATCACAACACGTATTGCAGCTACGCCGACACGATCATGCCGCAGTTTTTCTTCGCGGTCGGCTTTGCGATGCGCTTGAGCTTTGGCCGGCGCGTGATGCAGCAGGGGGTGGGAGCCGCGTATTGGCACATGGTGAAGCGACTGTTCGGATTGGCGCTGGTCGCCATCTTCATCACGTACCAGGCCCAACCTCCGTGGCCCAAAGAAACCGAGCATAACTGGGAAACGCTGCAACAGATTGGCTGGTGGCACGCGGTGTGGCCGAACGCGATCAAAAACACCTGGTTCCAAACGTTGATGCACATCGCGGTGACCTCTCTCTGGATTCTTCCGGTCATTCGCCTAAGCGCGATTTGGCGAATCTTTTACCTGATCCTGTCGGGGCTGTTGCATTTCGGTCTCTCGGCCGTGTTCAACTTTGAGTGGGTCAATGGCATTCATCCTTTTGAGCCTGGCGGCATCGACGGCGGAATGCTCGGCTTTCTGAGCTGGTCGATTCCGACCCTCGTCGGAACGCTGGCTTGCGACATCGCCCTCAACGAAGCGTACGGGGGCGGCGGCAAGTTGGCGCGGCTGTTCTTCTGGGGAGCGGTGCTCATGGCGCTGGGCTGGCTGGCCTCTTGCGTCACCCGCATGTACGACATTCCGCAGCACTCCGTGACTCAGCACGCGTTCCGATTCTCAAAGACCCCCGTCATTCCCTCGCAACAGCAGCAAGAGACATGGTGGAACCATCTCAAGCAGAAAGATTGGTCCAAAGTCCTGGCTGAGCCGCCTCTGGTGCCCCCGCCGCACAGCCGGGAGCAAGTCCCGGATGAAAAGGAACTCCAAGATCGCAGCTATGAAGTCCGCGAATGGAACTATTGGATGATGAGCCAGCGGTCGGGCTCGATCTCGTACCTCACCTTCGGGGCGGGGCTCTCCCTCGTAATTTACGGACTGTTTTTCTTGCTCTCGGATATGGTCGGCTTGAAAATCGGCGTGTTCCGCACGTTGGGCGTCAATGCGCTGCTCGGTTACATCTTGCACGATTCGGTCGGCGACGCGGTGAAACGCTTCGCTCCCAAAGATTCGCCCCCAATGGTGATGTGGATCGCGTTTGGAGTGTTCTTCTTCGTGACGTGGCTCTTCCTGCGAGCCCTCGAAAAGCAGAAGATTTACGTCAAGTTGTAAGCGGAGCCGACGTTGCCTATCGGCGTGAGTTTGTCGAGCTTGCGGATTGGATCGGCGAACTCGCTCACGGGCACGCCCCGTTGAACTTGAGCCAATTCGAGGCTGACTGGGCCGCGAACCGACAACTCCGTGACGGATTTGCCGTTGGTTCGAGCGGTGGCGGCTGGAACTGGTAACCGGCTTTTGCCGGGCCGATATTCTCTGCATGCTCGATTACGTTGCCGAGGAGCTTTCAGCCACGCCCGGCTGGCGCCGCGTGCTGGAAGCCTACGCCAGCCTGACTGCCGCCCCCGTGGTGCGAACTGCGCCGAGCGACACATCGGCGGAGCCTTCCGAGGCCGTCGGCTGGGCCTCCCGCCTCTCCCAACTGGAGGGAGTGGAGCCGGAACAGATGAGGTCCGTGCACGGGAAGCTGATCGCGCTGGGACTGTTGAGCTTCGAGGTGTCGGGCAAGACGGGCATGCAGTATCAGCTTAGTCCACTGGGTTATCGAACACTGGGAATGCGGACCCCGGGCCGCCGTGCGGTGGATCGCGACGCCCAGGAACAATCGAGCGATGAAGCGACCGCTGGCGAACCCGATGACCCCGAGAATGCCGCGGCTTAAGGGCTCGAAGCGGCTCCAATACCAACTGCCGCTCACTCGAGCTACTCGTCTGCGCCCGAGATGATTTTGAGATAGCTGGCGTAACGCACGGGCGAGATCAGATCGCGGTCAACGGCCCGCTTCACTGCGCACCCAGTTTCGTGTTCGTGCGAGCAATCGGGGAAGTGGCAGCCCGGCACCAAGGGGCGAAACTCGGGGAAAAATCCCTCGACCTCCTCCGGACGCACGGCCCAGAGATCCATTTGGCGAATGCCCGGCGTATCGACCACCCAGCCGCCAAAGTCGAGCCGATGCAGCACAGCCGTCCGCGTGGTGTGACGCCCCTTGTGCGACCAGGCGCTGACGGCGCCCGTCTCCAATCTAAGACCCGGCTGCAACGCGTTGAGCAACGAAGATTTCCCGACTCCGCTTTGCCCGGCAGCCACCGTTTCGTGGTCGCGGAGCAGATGCTTGAGTTCTTCGATTCCCGTTTGGGCTGTGGCGCTGGTCAATACGATCTCGTACCCGAGCCGCGCATAGGTGCCGACGATCGGTTGCAGCCGGACGGGATCGACCAGATCGCACTTGTTGATGCAAATGATCGGCGTCACGTTCCCCTTGTGGGCGCTGACCAGCAACCGATCGACAAGATTGGTTTTGAGCGCGGGATTGGCGGCTGAAACCAAAATCAGCGCATGGCTGATGTTGGCGGCAATCACCTGCTCTTTGCCCTTGATGCTGCGGGCCAGAACGGCGCGGCGCGGATTGACGCGCTCGATGACGCCGTGCTCCCGATCAATCGGCTCAAAGACAACACTGTCGCCGGCGACAACAGCCCCGCGCTGGTCGCGACTCATGGTGCGTACGACCCGACGGACCGTGCATTCGTAGACACGGCCGCCGGCTAAGTCCGAGACAACACAATTGAGGCCGCTTGCGGAGAGCACCCGTCCGGTGCGCGAGGTTGCCTCGTCAACCGCCCGCAAACTGCCGGCACCGTCTTGATCGTTGGTCAGGATCGTGCGGTGCCGGGTGAGATCGCCCTTGCCGCTGATCCGTTCAACCGAAGGGAGATCGACGGTTTCGTCGTCGTCTTTTCGGACCTCGCGCGTCACATCACCGACGCGTGCGCGCCGCTGCCGGTTCTTCCGGAAAGCGATCCGGACTTTGCGGGGCTTTTTGCGCGCCAAGACAAACTTCCGCGGGGACGATCCGATCGAGACCAAGACACACGTTACGGCAGCCACGTTCGGGCGCGCACAGCCAAATCGCAAGAATCCGCAACCAGCCGCCCACGACCCGGAACTGCGCGGTTACTCAATTACTTGTCGAGCCAGACGAGTTTATCGTCGTCCAGGTCGTCGTCGTCCTCGTCGACACGTCGCGGGTTGGCCGCGTCGATCGCGTGGCGCGACGAAATATCCCGGCGCAGGTCGGGAGACGTCTTGGAGAACCCGTTGGCGTCCGGGACGCCCCGACGACTGAGGCCCGCTTTCTCGAGCAGTCCGATCGACAAGGGATCGGGTTCCGCCTCGACGGGCGGAGCATCGCCGCTGGGGCTGTAATTGACCTCGTATCGGTGCTTCGAGACAGAAATGACGTCCCCGGGCATCAACCAATGGGCGTCGCAGCGAATCCCGTTGACCTTGATCCCGTTTCGGCTACCTAGGTCGCGCACGTGCCAGTAGCCGTTCATCAACCGCAGCTCGCAGTGGCGGGATGAGACGTTGGGGAACCGCAGCGTAATGTCGCAATTTGGCTGGCGGCCAACGACTAACCAATGCTTTTGCAGCGGGATGGGGTCGCCTCCGCCGCAGGGATTTAACTCACCAAACATGAAGCGGAACTTTCAGCGCATTTTCAGGTTTTTTCGGCCAGAAATGGCCCGCTTTTGGGTGAATCAGGGAACCAGACGCGGCGAATGCCCGTCCCAGTAGCGCTGGATTCACTCTATCGACGATTCGCGGACCCGTCAATTCGCCAAACTCGTTTGGAGTGCAAGACTACCGCTCATTAACGCCATTCAACAAAAATCGAGCCAATCGACGGAAAAACGAGAATTCGAGAATCTCGGCCGAATGACCGCCGTTGCACGAGTCGCGACTCGACCTCAGCCCGGGGACACCATAATTCGCCCCTCCCAAGGCGAGTGCCGTCCCCAATCCCGATTACAATCATCTCCAGACCGAAGCGGGCTAAGCGGCCGCTGCGAGCCCTGGGAAGTCTTCTGACTTCATGGGGCTCGGAGAGGAAAGTCCGGGCTCCTCAGGACACGGTGGTGGGTAACCCCCACCGTCCGCAAGGACCGGGAAAGTGCAACAGAAAGCAAACCGCCCGGCGAGGGGCAGTCGATTCGTCGTCTGTCCCACGTCAGGTAAGGGTGAAACGGTGCGGTAAGAGCGCACCAGCAGGTCAGGCGACTGGCTTGGCTAGGCAAACCCCACCGGGAGCAAGACCGCGCAGGAAGAACGACGGGCAAACCGTCACGGGCTGGTCCGGCCCGTAAATCCTTCCGGGTAGGTCGCTTGAGGCGTCGGGCAACCGCCGCCCTAGAGAAATGGCCGCTCTCGACAGAACCCGGCTTATCGGCCCGCTTCGGTCTTCTTTCCAATCGTTCTGACGCGGCCCTGGTCCGTCTTCTCCCGCCGCCCGATTCGTGGTATCAACCGCCCAGCTTGGCTGGCTCCGGCGGCCAACGAGGAAGCGGCGCGCATGCGTTGTGTTCTGAGCCTTGTTCTTCTGATGTTGCCCCTCCTGAGCCTGGGCTGCGTGTCGACCACGCGCCCTCAGCCGCTTGCCCGTTCGACGCCCGCCGATCAGGGGCGCGAGGTGGCCATCGATACCCCCACCGCCTCGGATAAGGTTGGCAAACCGGTCGCCGACACCAGCTCGTCAACGAGTCTCTCGTCGCGTTTCACGAAGCTATTCAGTCGGAGTGATGCGAGCGATCGGATGCCTTTGCCGCGTAACGATCAGCCGCTGGAAAACGGTGGCGACGCGGCACGGCGCGATCTTGGACGCGACTTCTAAAGGCCCAGCGCACGAGAATTGCTGGCAAAGAGATTTCCGTCGAATTAGAATGCGGCGCTGCGGAATAGCTCACGCAGTCGGCGGCGCCTGGTCGTTGACGGTCAAATCTAGCCCACTACAATCTGAACTTCGGTCAGCCAGCCGATGCGAGCTTATCTGGCAAGGGTCGCTCGACGCCGGCCGAAAAATCTGCGTCCGTAAGGAGTCTGCGTCGGTGCAAACCGCTATCACGTGCCGCCATGGGTCCATCCCCGACGACCTCCGTGAAAACCTGGCGCGCAAGTCGGAAAAGCTGCTGACCTATTTCGAGCGCGTGACCGCCATCGGCGTCACCGTGATCTTCGCGAACGAGCAGGTGAAGGGACGGATCCGCGTAGAAATTCTGCTCGATGCCGAGCATAAACATAACTTCGTCGCTACTGACGAAGGAGAGGAAGTCCTCTCGACGTTTGATCGAGCCTTGACCAAGATGGAGCAGCAGCTCAAGAAGTACAAGGCCAAGATCCAGGACCATCGCCGCGGCCTGAATGACGTCGCCGACGCAGACCGATCGGCGGAATCGGAATGATTCGGGGTCGCTTCCCAACACTGTGTGCGGCCAAAAACGAGAGTAACAGACAACGAGACCGAGAGCCGGCCCATCTCCGCCGACGCGCCTGCGCGGCCCTCACCTTCAAACCTACGGCGTCGGCGGCCCGACGGGCCTCCGCTCGAACGGCCAAATTTGCCGGCGCGTTCGGAGCCGACCGCTCAACGATTCGCGTCGCACGCGGTCGATGCGCCCGAATTGATCGAGATCGAAGACAAGGGAACAGCTGATGAAGATGACTGATTTCGTCGTCAAAGAGGCGATTGTGCCCGACTTGCAGGCCACCAATAAAGAGGCCGCAATTCGGGCGCTGGTCGACAGTCTCAAGAAAGCGGGAAGCATCCGCGCGGAAGACGAACAAAGCATCGTCGCGGCCATCCTCAAGCGAGAAGAGTTGGGCTCGACGGGCATCGGTATGCGTGTGGCCGTTCCGCACACGAAGCACCCCTCGGTCGACCGTTTGATCGCGACAATCGCGCTGTCTCAGGGCGGAGTTGATTTCGCGAGCCTGGACGGCGAGGAAGTCAACATTCTGTTCCTCTTGGTTTCTCCTCCCGATCGCCCCGGCGATCACCTGCGGGGCCTGGAGAACATCTCGCGTCATTTGCGCAATCAGAACTTTTGCAATTTCCTGCGCCAATCCACAAGCCAGGATGCCATCTGGGAACTCCTCCGCGAAGCCGACAACAACGAGCTTTAAACCGCGGTCGTTTTGCAGATCCTTGAAGCGTGCCTCACAGCCGCGCGCGAACCCCCCGGACCAGAACAGGGACGTTCGGTCAACAGCCCGACTCCCCGCAATCCTATGGTCGAAGACACCCGCTTTCGCCGCACAGTCATGGTCAATCTGAAGGATGGCCTGCATTTGCGGCCCATCTCGCAGATCGTGGAGACAGTGCGCCGGTTCGGCTCGCCCGTGCGGATCTGCAAGGGAGAATTGTCTGCTGACGCGGGCAACGTACTCGATCTGATCCCACTCAGGGTCGAGTTTGGGACGACGCTGATCCTCGAAGCCACCGGCGACAATGCGGCCGAGACGCTGGATGCGCTCGTCGCCTTATTTGAATCCAACTTCGACGAACTCCCTTCAAGCGAGGAATGAGGCCCGGCGCGCCCGGCAACCTCTCCAGGAGAAAGCTTCGTGAGACATCAGGCGGCCCTATATGCCAGTCGCAGTGTCTCGCGATCGATTCTTGGGGCCGCTCGAGCCGCCGACGTGCGTCCCGTCTTAGACCCGCTGGACCGTCCATGTTGACCAAGCGAGGTATCCCGGTTTCGCCCGGCGTGGCCTGCGGACCAGCGCTGGTTCTCGGCGTCGAAGACTTCCGAATTCCTCAGCGTTACGTCGGCGTCGACGCCGTCGAGACGGAAATCGCCCGGTTTCAAGGGGCCATGAACGCCGTTTGCAGCGAGATCTCCGAAAACGAAAGCCTGGCGACCAAGACCCTAGGCAAGCAATACGGCGCCATCTTCGGGGCCCATCTGCAAATGGTGCAGGATCCGAAGCTGGTCGACGAGATCATCAAGCTCGTCCGCGAGCGCCACTTCTCCCCGGAGTTTGCGTCCAGCCGCGTCTTTCGCCGCTACGCCAAGATGTTCCAGAACTTGGGGAATCGTTATCTCGCCGACCGGGCTGACGACATCTTCGACCTCGAGAAACGAATTCTCCGACATCTCCTGGGCGAGCGCCGTGAAGAGCTGACCCATCTGACCGAGCCTGTGGTCATTCTGGCGCACAACCTCACCCCGGGTGAGACGGCCACGCTCCCGAAACAGTTCGTGCTGGGGTTTGCCACGCAGGCCGGCGGACGGACCAGCCACACGGCCATCCTGGCCGGGGCCCTCGAAATTCCCGCGGTGGTTGGCGTGGGGGACTTTCTCTCCGACGTGTCAGCCGGCGAAACCGTCATCATCGATGGCACGCGGGGCGAGATCATCATCGATCCGGATGAAGAAACCCTCGCCAAATACCGCGATTCTCAGGCTCGGGCGAAGTCGGTCGTCGCTCGGCTCGAGTCTTTGCGGGAAGAGCCCTCCGCAACGCGCGACAACGTGCGGATCCTGCTGTTGGGCAATATCGAGTTTCCGGAAGAGGTCGAGCACTGCACGGATCGCGGGGCTGACGGCATCGGCCTGTACCGCACCGAGTTCCTCTACCTGCGCGGGGGACCCGAGCCGACCGAAGAGGACCATGTCACTGCCTACCGGAAAGTGATTAGCGCGTTTGACGGCCCGGAGGTCGTCATTCGCACGCTCGATTTGGGGGCCGACAAGTTCCCCAGCGAGCAAAAAAACCTGTCCTCGACGGCCAGTGCGTCGGTGTTGGGACTGCGTAGTATACGGCTGGCTCTGCAGAATCTGCCGTTGTTCAAAACCCAGCTCCGCGCTATTCTGCGGGCGGCCGTTTCGGGCAATGCCTCCATTATGTTCCCGCTGGTGTCGTCGCTCTTGGAGCTGCGGCAGGCCAAGATGATTCTCGAGGACGTCAAGGAAGATTTGGACGACGAGGGGGTCGCGTTTAAAAGAGATGTCCCCGTCGGTATGATGGTCGAGGTTCCCTCCGCAGCCCTGATGGCGGACGAATTTGCGCGGGAGGTCGACTTCTTCTCGATCGGCACCAACGATCTTATCCAGTACACTCTGGCGGTCGATCGTTCCGATCCGGATGTCGCGAACCTCTATAGTTCGGGCGATCCTTCGATCTTGCGGCTTATCCGCCGGGTCGTGGAAGCCGGACGCAAACGCGACATCCCGGTGACGGTTTGCGGACAGATGAGTTCCGATCCCAAATTCATTCCGCTGTTAATCGGAATGGGGATCCGGCGACTGAGCGTAACACCGAATTTGATACCTGAGGTGAAGGCGGTCATTCGATCGTTTGACCTGCCCCAAGCCGAGGAGATCGCCGGCCGAGCGATGGCGTTCGAGCTGGCCCGCGATGTCGAGAATTATTTGCGAGGTGAATTGAAAAAGGCTTGCCCGGATCTCTTCCCGTGACCCCGTGTTCCGGGGGGTGAAAAGGCGGATTCGCAGATTCGGGCAGTCGGGAGAGAGGATCCTCAATCTTCTCTTCCTATTCGGCCGGCCGTGCCCGTCGGGTGCGGCGGCAATAGATCGATCAAATCAGTTTTTCGGGTGCGCATTCGTTAGATGATTGCCGGTCGCATGCGGGCCGACCAGAAGGCCCCGGTTCTCTGCTCGGCGAATTTGTCCAAGAGACAGACTCGGACTGCGCGCGAGAACGGGACGACCCTGGGAAGCCGGCCATCGCCCGGTAAATGCAGCGGCGCGAGCGAGCGCTCGTGCCGCCACTCCTTAGGGGCCGTTGGGCCCTGTTTCGACGCGCGACCGTGCGATGTAATTGAGCTTGGCCTTCTCGGAGAAGTCGCCAGGCCCGATGCGCATTGCTCTGAACCTAGGCCGTGTCGAATACGAGAGCCACGCGGATTCAAGAGCGACGCTCTGGAGCCGCGAGTTGATCTCAGATCGCGATTGTCCGCGTCCGCGGCTTTGTTGCCGCCCTCTCGAGACTCGGAATCGCGCGCTGAGCCAACCGTATCGACTCCACGCGGCTCCGCGGTCCGATCCCTAAGGCGATCCTCCGAATTGCGCGCCCTTGGCCGCCATTTGCGACGAAGGGCAATGAATGAAAAAGGAAATGTTGATCAACGTCCTCCAATCCGAAGAGAGTCGCATCGCGATCCTCGAGGACGGTGTTTTGGAGGAACTCTACGTCGAACGCAGCAGTATCGAGAACTGCGTCGGGAACATCTATAAAGGGCGCGTCGTCAATATCGAGCCCAGTATCCAGGCGGTCTTCGTCGACTTCGGCGTCGGTCGCAATGGGTTCCTGCACGTCAGCGACGTCGAGTACCAATACTACAAACACCTGCTGCCCAACGGCGGCAAATCGGACGACGAAGAGGATCCCCGCTACGCACGTGGCCGCCGGCGCTTTAACGAACGCAGCGTCCGCAACAAGCCGCCGATCCAAGAGATCTTCCGCCGCGGCAGCGAAGTCCTCGTGCAGGTCATCAAAGAGGGGATCGGCACCAAGGGCCCCACGCTCTCGACCTACATCAGCATCCCCGGCCGTTATCTCGTGCTAATGCCCGGCCTGCAGCGGGTCGGCGTGAGCCGCAAGATCGCCGACGACGATCTGCGCCGCAAGCTGCGTCAGGCGCTTTTGGAGCTGAATCCGCCGCAAGGGTTGGGATTCATCATTCGCACGGCGGGCACCGACCGCGCCAAGCGCGATCTGCACCGCGACCTCAACTATCTCTTGCGGCTGTGGCGCACGATCGTGCGCCGCCTTCGCAAGACGTCGGGTCCGGTCGGCATCTACGAAGAAAGCGACATGATCATCCGGACGATCCGCGACATCTATAACAGCGAGATCGACACGGTCTTGATCGACGAGCCCGAAGCCTGCGAGCGGGCCCGCGAATTCATGAAAATCGTGATGCCGCGAAACGTGAACCGTATCAAGCTGTACGAAGGCAAGGAGGCCCTCTTTCATAAATATCACATCGAAGAAGAGATCGCCCGCATCCAAAGCCGGCACGTGCCGTTGCGTGGCGGCGGTTCGATCGTGATCGATCAGACTGAGGCGCTCGTGGCGATCGACGTCAACAGCGGCAACTTCCGCGCGGACGACAACGCCGAAGAAACCGCGTATCAAGTCAACCTGCGGGCAGCCGAGGAAATCAGCCGTCAGATCCGCATGCGCGATCTAGGCGGCGTGATCGTCAACGACTTCATCGACATGCGAGAAGAGCGGCATCGCCGGGGTGTCGAGCGAGCCTTGCGCGAAGCGGTTCGCCGCGACCGGGCTCGCATCAAAGTGCTGCGGATCAGCCCGTTTGGCCTGATCGAGATGACACGGCAACGGATTCGGCCTTCTCTCCGCCGCAGCATCTACGAGGACTGTCCCAGCTGCCGCAGCACGGGACAGGTCAAAACGGCCGAGAGCATGGCCATCGAAACCATGCGGCTGTTGATGACGCTGGCGACTCGCGAGGGGGCTTCTCGCCTCGTCGTCGAAATTCACGACCGGGTCGCCAACTATTTGAACAACAAGAAGCGGCGTGAAATCATGGGCATCGAGGAATCTTGCAAGGTGACGATCAGCATTCTCCCGCGGAGTGATGTCGGCCCCGAGCATCTGCTGCTCAAGCTGCTCGACGAAAGCGGCACGGAATTGCGATCGATGCTGCCACCCGCGATCACCAGCGCAAAACGTTGACCAAGCAAAGCTGGCGAGCGGCGGGTGTCAACCCGCCGGTTCTTCGGGACTTTCCTGACGGACTGCTGGCGAAGCTGCGCTCGCATCAAAGTCTCCGCATGAACTCGGCCTTAGAACCGGCAGGCCGACACCCGCCGCTCGCCCCGGGTCGCGTTCGCGGCCACTGAATCGCTGCGCGGCTTGCATCGCCGTGCCCACCCGATACTATTTCGGGAAGCAAATTTTTCGCCCTTCACGAGCCATCTATGGCCCCTGACACACAAAAGGTGGTCGCCGATTCTGCGCCCGCCGCCCCCGTCAAAACCAGCCACCCGATCGGGTTTTGGTTCTTCTTCTGGGGCGAGTTCTCCGAGCGTGCGTCCTTCTACGGCATGCGGACCATTCTGGCGCTGTATCTCACCAGCGTCATTGGCCTCGCAGTGAAGGACGCGGGTCCGATTCAGTACCGCTTCAAGGCGGCCGTGTACTTCCTCCCTTTGTTGGGCGGATTCATCGCAGACCGCTTCTTTGGCAAGTATTGGACAATCGTCGGCTTTTCGATTCCGTACGTTATCGGACATTTCATTCTTGGCATCCCGCATTTGACTGCGGTTTATGTCGCGCTTGCGCTGCTGGCCGGAGGCAGCGGCGTCATCAAGCCGAACATCTCGACATTGATGGGGCAGACGTACGATCAGCAGCGACCCGGGCAAGCCAAGCTGCTTTCGTCGGCATTCCTGTGGTTTTATTTTGCGATCAACATCGGCTCTTTGATCTCAACATTTGCACTACCGTATCTCCGCGATCGCTGGGCCGGCCCGAACCCGACCCATGATCAGCTGCAGCACGCCTATGCGATCGCGTTCCAATTTCCCGCCTGGTTGATGGTCGCGGCGTTAGGTTTCTTCGCGGCTGGCAAGCCGTTTTACGCAAAAGAAACGATCTCACGACGAGCGGCGACGCCCGAAGAGAAAAAAGAGCGCTGGGCAACGTTGGGGAAGCTAGGCGGCGTCTTTGCGCTAATCACTTTCTTCTGGGTTCCCTACGAACACAATGACACAATTTGGGTCTGGTTCATCCGCGACTACGTCAATCTTCCGCAATTGTACATTCCGTTTCTGAACACTGGCTCACAAAAAATCGCCCCGGACCAGGTGCAATCGCTCAATCCACTGTTCGTCCTGATCTTTGCGCCGCTCTGTGTTTGGCTCTTCAAGAAGCTCGATCCGAACAATCGCATCTTCACCGCGTCAAACCGCATGCTTATCGGCTTTGGAATGGGGGTTGTCTCCGCACTGCTCATGTGGGGAGCCAGTTCGTTAGCCGGCGGCTCGCCGACGTCGGCACAAGGTTACGTCGTCCCCGACGCACAGAAGATTTCCGTGCTGTGGCCCGTCGCGGCCTATATCACCCTGACGCTCGGCGAAGTTCTCGTTTACGGAACCGGGCTGGAGCTCTCCTACACCGCCGCGCCCCAAAGCATGAAAGGCTTCATTACGGGCTGTTTCCTCGCCACGATCATGCTGGCCGATCTGATCAACGATCGAATGTCCCAACTGTATGGGGGCTCTTTGACCGATCCGCTCGCGGATCGAGGACGGCTCTCTCCCGCTTGGTTCTTTGGAATCATGACGCTCATCGCCATAGGCGCTATGGTTGGCTTCTTTTTCGTGGGGCGACGGCTCGGGCGCCAAACGGCCGCTGAGAGCGCGCACTCACCGGAGTGAATTTATGATGCTGCACCCGAAGAGACTGCTGATCCTACCCCTGGCCTGGATGTGCTTGGCGACCGCCGCGTCAAGCGTTCGCGCGGACGAGGGGATGTGGCTCTTCAATCGTCCGCCCCGGCAGATCCTCAAAGAGCGCTATAACTTCGAGCCGTCGCAAGAGTGGCTCAACCACGTGCAACGAGCCTCGGTCCGCTTTAACAGCGGCGGTTCCGGCTCATTCATTTCGGCCGACGGATTGGTGATGACCAACCATCACGTCGGCGCCGATGCGCTGCAGAAGATGAGCGACACCAAACACAACTATCTCAAGGACGGTTTTTACGCCAAGTCGCACGACGAAGAGAAGAAATGCCTCGACCTCGAGTTGAACGTGCTCGAGAGCATCGAAGACGTGACCGACCGCGTGAACGCCGCCGTCAAGTCGGGAATGACCTCCGAGCAGGCCGTCGTCGCTCGGCGTGCGGCGATGAACGAAATTGAAAACGAGTCGAAGCAGAAGACGGGACTTCGCAGCGACGTCGTCACGCTCTACCAGGGCGGCGAGTACGACCTCTATTGCTACAAGCAGTACACCGACGTGCGTCTGGTCTTTGCTCCCGAACAGCAGATCGCGTTTTACGGCGGCGATCCGGACAACTTCGAATATCCGCGCTACGACCTCGATTGCTGCTTCTTCCGCGTATACGAAAACAACAAACCGGTCCAGGGACAGGAGTACTTCAAGTGGAGCGCGAAGGGAGCCGGGGATAAGGAGCTAATTTTCGTCTCGGGAAATCCGGGCCGCACGAACCGGCTCGATACCGTCGCCGCGCTGCGGTACCAGCGCGACATCTCGTATCCCTACACGCTCAACCGGCTCTATTCTCTCGAGGTGATGCTCACGGCGTGGGGAGCGCGCTCGGAGGAAAACGCTCGTCGGGCCCGCGAAACGTTCTTCGGCGTGGCCAATAGCCGCAAGGCCCGCGACGGAGGCCTGGCCGGACTCTTGGATCCGGCCGTGTTCGCGCAAAAGCGCGAGTCCGAAAAGCAATTCCGAGCGGCGGTCGAGCACCATTCCGACATGCAAGCCACGCTGTCGGCCTGGGACCGGATTGCCGAAGCCCAAAAAGTTCGCACTCACTTGCTGCATCAGTACTCGGCCCTC
>DASRXU010000009.1:0-14060 GCA_035687365.1 Planctomycetaceae bacterium
CGGTCGTAGCTGATCTGCGCGGCTCGGTCCGCGGCAAACTGCAGCATAGTGAATTCCAGGCCGCAGAAGCGGTCCGTTCCGATTTCGGCGGCGACGTCGGCAAAGACCTCACCGGCCGAAGCCGCGTGCCGACGGACGCCATGGATGCTGTACTCCCGGACCTTCACTCCGGCCGCCGCCAGCTTGATCAAACCGCGGAGGAACCGACCGACGGCGCATTCCGGTCCGGCGAGCCGCCAGAGACGCTCCCACTCTTCGTGGGCTTCCCAATAGTAGCCCGCGTTGAAGTAATCGAGAGCCAGAAGGTACGTGCGATTGTCCGCCCAGTTCTCCGGGATGAGCGGGAGCGAGGATCGTCCCTTGCGGCTGTAGCTGTGCCCACGCGGATCGCGCACGGGATGAGGTGTACTCGTCCCTGGCACGAAGGTGTAGGCCGGCAGCTCCGCGGCTGGCAGCAGCCGATCGGGCCGGCGGGGCAATGTGGCAACCATCCTGTCCTTTCTCCTTGCAGTCGTAGCCGTAGTGGTGGAACGGTCTCGCCGGCGCTTCGTGCCGCGAGACGACTTTGTGGGCGTCTTCAGGCCCTCTTTGCCAGAAGCCATATGAAACTGTCTACGCATAATTCAGTCAAACTCAATGAGGGGTTTGTTGGAGACCGAGGTACGCGAATCGGTCTTTGTCCGTCAGGTTCGTTGAAATCCCCACCGCGGGACGGAGCGCCAAAGTTAATGCAAAAGCAGCGGATGGATCGGCTGCCCGCAACGGTCCGTCAAATCGTGCATTCAAATGGTGAGCTGAACGTCGCCGTGGGCTTTTCACGCCCTTTGCGGCCCGGTCCCTGGGTTTGAATTCGTCCATGCCAGGCGACTCTCGGAGGGATCAGGCAGGCCGACGAAGGACGCACAGCCTTATCACGAGTCTGTGGCGGAAGGAACTCTCTATTCCTAAGATATGCGCAGAAATCCGTGAAAAAACAGCCCAATTCCGACTTCCTCGAGGGATTTCGGCGATTTAAAGCCTCCGGCGCCGCGAGGCGGCCATCAAGTAAAAAAACCTTAATGTGATCGCCACCAACTTCTGGGACTTTGGGCAACTGTTTCCGACTTTTGGGAAAAGAGTCTCAGGACTGGGGTTGTTTCCAAGCTCGCCTGGGGCATTAGCAAGGACCCTCCGAAATGACCGCTGCGAGCGGACTGAGTGCGGCTCAACTGGCCGAACTCGTCAAGTACGACACGCCGACCGTCTGCAATGCGATCGAGCTCTTCGACGTGCGGCCCCGCAACGTCGGCTACATGAATGAATCGATCAAGGCCTGCTTCCCGCAGATGCCGCCCATCGCCGGCTATGCCCTGACGTCATTTTTTCGCAGCCAGGCGCCACCGAAGGGGGGAGACGTCTACTCGAGCCTGACGAAACAGGTTGAGGGTTTCTCCAGTTTGCCGGGTCCCGCCGTCGTCGTATTTCAGGATATTGATGGGCCGATCGCGGCGGCCACGTTCGGGGAGGTCATGTGCACCACCTACAAAGCGTTTGGCGCGCAAGGGCTCATCACCTCGGGGACGGGGCGGGACCTCGACCAGGTCGAACGGATCGGCTTTCCCTGCTTCACCGCTGGGACGACCTGCGCCCACGGATATAGCCACATGCTGTCTGTCGGCGTTCCGGTCGTGGTCGGAGGCATCACCATCTATCCGGGTGATTTACTTCACGCGGATCGGAACGGCGTTACCACCATCCCCCAGGAAATTGCCTCGGAGGTGGCCGGGTGTTGCCGGGAGTTCGCCGTCGCCGAGCAGATTATCTTCGATTACCTCAAAGGACCGAAAATCACTGTGTCCGGCTTCGACGAGGCGCGCCGGGCCTGCGGCGACGCGATTGAAGCGATGGGCAAGCGACTCCGCCGGTCCAGCCGCGGCTAAACGCTCAGGTGTTTGGCTACAACGTCTGGCGTCAGCTCGGCCGTCGCGCCCTCGGCGACGACCCGTCCGCGATTCATGATGTAGAAGTGATGCCCGAACTCGCGGACGAAGTCGAGATATTGCTCGACCACGACGATTGTCATCCCCAGTTCGTCGACAAATTTGTGCAGCACGTGGCCGATTTGATCGATGATGCTGGGCTGAATTCCCTCAGTCGGCTCATCCAGCAGCAGCACTTTGGGGCGTCCGACCAGAGCTCGGGCAATGGCCAGTTGCTGTTGCTGTCCGCCCGACAGGTCGCCTCCCATTCGGTTCGCCATCGTCTTCAAGATCGGGAACAGCGAGTAAACCTCTTCGGGAATTGTCCGAGAGCCGTCCGAGCGGGCCTGAAGGCCGATGCGCAAGTTTTCCTCGACGGTCAGCTTGGGAAAGATCTCGCGTCCCTGAGGCACCAGCGCCAGGCCGGCGCGGGCACGGCGATAGGCGGGCAGTCGCGTCAGGTCCTCGTCCTGCATGACGACTCGGCCGCCTGATGGCCGCAACACTCCCATGATATTGCGCATGAGCGTGGTCTTGCCGACTCCATTACGGCCCATGACGCAGGTGACGCGCCCTTTGCCAATCTCCATGTTGATGCCGCGCAAGGTCGGAATTGTGCCGTAGGAAAATGAGAGATTGTGGATGGAGAGCATGCGTTTCTTTGGGCTTCCGAACTTCAAGCTTGTTGTCGAGTGCCGCCACGTCCCAGATAGGCCTCCACCACGCGGGGATCGGCCTGGACCTGATCGAGCGTCCCTTGTGCCATCACCGAGCCCTCGTTGAGAACGGTGACCGGCGCATTGAGCAGCCGCACAAATTCCATATCGTGTTCGATGACCATCACGCTGTGCTCATCTTGCAACTCGAGCAAGAGTTCGGCCGTCAGTGCCGTCTCTTCGTCGGTGAGGCCGGCGGCCGGCTCATCGACCAGCAGCAGATGCGGTCCCGCCAAGAGCAACATGCTGATTTCCAGCCACTGTCGCTGGCCGTGGCTGAGGTATTTGACGCGCTGGTTGGCCTCCCGATCGAGGCGCACGCGCTTCAGAATCGCGTAAATTCGCTCTCGATCGCTGGGGGTGGCCTTGCGACGGAAATTGCGCTGCAGAGCCTGCCGCCCGGGGAGTGCCAGCTCCATGCTCTCAAAAACGGTCAGCCCGTCGAAGGTGCTCGGCGTTTGGAATTTTCTCCCAACTCCCAGCCGCGCGATGTCGACTTCCGGCGTGTGCGTGATCTCGCGCTTGCCGAAGAAGATCTGTCCGCTCGTCGCACGGGTCTTGCCGCTGATCACGTCGCAGAGGGTGGTCTTCCCGGCTCCGTTCGGCCCGATGACAACCTGCAGCTCGTAGTAGTCGATACTGAACTTTTCGATGTCGAGAGCCTTAAAGCCGTCGAAGATGACTTTCACATTCTCGACCCGAACCAGCTCCGAATCGAGCAGCGAACGATGTTGCGTCGAGATCGTTCGCTCGCGCTGGAGGCTGCTGACTCGCTGCAGATGCGTTTGCAGCGTGGCGAGGTTGCCCTGGCTCTCAGTTTCCGACACCTCGGGGAGGTCATCGTCCGATTCTTCGAAGCGTCGATGGCGTCGCCGCCGCTGCCAGGTCTCGAGGCTGCGCTTCGGGATGCTCACCAGTCCGTCGGGCAACAAGAGGACGACCGCGACAAACAAGCTGCCGAGCATGAACATCCAATAGTCGGAGCGCCACGTGAACAAGTCGTAAACTCTGTTCGGAACGAAACGCTTGGCGAACCACAGCATCTCGTGCTGAGAGGTGAAGTACATATACGCGAGTTTGACGACCAACGTCCCCAAAATCGCGCCCGAGAGTGTGGCCCGACCGCCGACGGCGACCCAAATCACCACCATGATCGATTCGAGCACCGAAAGATTGTGCGGGGTAATGATGAGCTTCTGCGGCACATAAAGCATTCCGCCTAAGCCGGCCAACATGCCGCTCAGCCCGAACACGAAAACTTTGAAGTGGTAGGGTTCGTAGCCGAAGAATCGCAAGCGATTTTCGTTGTCACGAATTGCGATCAGAACTTGACCGACTCGCGACGTAATGACGAACCGGCCCAGCGCGTACGCTCCTCCCAGCGCGAGTACGGTGAGGACATAGAACCCAACTCGTGTGTTGTCATCCGTGAGCAAGTATCCGGCCAGTCGAATGTCGGACACGGTTGAGAGCCGGATCGGCTTCCCGTCGCTGCCTGTCAATCCGACCACTTCGACCGCTTGTTCCATCACCAAGGGGTGAGTGCCGTTGGGGACGGTGACCAGGTAAGTCGAGCCGTTAGATGTGAGGATTGACCCTGGCTTGCTCTTGATAAATTGCTCGAGAGCCGGCGTCACGACATTCGGCGTGATCCGCTCCTGGGTGAGACGATCGGGTTTGAGCTGGACTTGGATTTTTTCCTGCGGACCGAGGATCACGCGGTCGAACCTTGTCAGTCCGTTCGTGCCGCCGCACTTGATGTCATTCAAAGTGAAGATCAGCCAGGCGGCCAGCGCAATGGCCTGCGTTAGCACGGCGAAGAACACACCCCGCACGCGACTGCGAAACACGAAGAAGCCGATCACGCCGGCAACAACGCCCGGAATCAGAACGCCGAGCAGCAGTGTGCTCCAGAGGCTCCAAAAAGGCTTCCAGAACCAGGGCACCAACGCATCCGACGGTTGCTCGCCGACTTTGTACGGATAGACCACGTACAAACAGGCGGGAAGCTTCCAGCCGTTGTGGTCCAAGATGCCTTCCGGGCCGCCGTGATGGGCCAAATACATGCCCATCGCATAGCCGCCCAGGCAAAAGAATAGGGCCTGGCACAGACACAACAAACCGGCGTAGCCCCAGACCAAATCGAGGCTGACCGCGACAATGGCGAATGCCAGGTACTGTCCGAGCAGGTTCACGCTGACGATGCTGACTTGGTCGTAGCGGTAAAGTACCGGTACCCCGACCAGGGCGATCAGGAAGAACACCCACGTGATACACGTACGGCGATAGCGATTCGCCGACCCGAGCAACCCATTCCCCAAGGGAGAAGCGTCGCCGGGAAGGCCCACACCTTTCGGCGGGAAGACCTTAGACATCGGCGAGTCTCCCCTTGGGTGGGAAGAGCCCTGCCGGTCTCCATTGGATGAAGATCACGACGGCCAACAGAATTAATACGCGAGCCCAGCGGGTCTGCACGTCTTGCCCCAACAATGACGTCCACATTACGTTGCGCAACAAACCGATCGTGGCCGCCGCGGCACCGAGCACGTAGAGCGAAAGCAATTTTCCGACTTGGGGGCGGGACCAGAATTTGACCGCGAACGGCAGAGGAATTGGGACTAACAGCGTCAAGAATCCCCACCCTCGGCTGACGCGGAAAGCTCGCACCGTGAGCACCAGCCAACAGGTCAGCATCGCGGCAAGGCCGATCGACAAAATGGCCACGCCGAAGGTGGCGGGCTCGACGAGTTTGTCCAACACACCCATTCCCAAACCGGCCCATACCGAACCGGCCAGCGCTCCGACGCCACCGACAACCACGACCAGGAACGAGTCAACAATATAATTCTGACCCATGTCTGGCGTGACGCCGGCGATTGATGTCAGTGCGTATCCGGCGACTCCGGCCAGACCGGCGCCCAACGCGAATGTGATGCCGTCGACGTGCCGGGTCGCGACGCCCAGCGTTTCGGCGGTCGTTCGGCCTTGGACCGTGGCGCGGATCAAGAGGCCGATCGGCGTGAAGTTCATCAGCAAATAGACGAACACCACGCACAAGGCGCAGACACCGAGGATGAAGCAGCGAGCGTATTCGATTCCGAAATCGGGCAGGACCTCGAAGCCGCCGATCAGCCAGGTCGGGCTATTCACGCCGATGTTGTCGCCGTAACGGACGCGGGCCGCTTGGATCAGAATCAGACTCACGCCCCAAGTCGCGAGCAAGGTCTCCAGCGGGCGGCCGTACAAATGTCGCACCACGATCAGCTCAATGAACCAGCCGACAATGGCCGCGGAAAAAAATGCGATGGGAAAGGCGACAATAAAGTACCAGTTCGACGGATGGTCGGGGGAATGTCCGAAGGCCCGCTGCATTTCGTACGTGGCATAGGCGCCGATCATCATCAGCTCGCCATGGGCCATGTTGATCACACCCATTTGCCCGTAGATGATCGATAGGCCCAGGGCCATCAAGATCAGCACGGAGCCGAGTGACAAGCCATTGGTGAGATTGCGTCCCCAGCCGATCCAGTATTGGTAGCGCTCGACCGAGTGGATGGCTTCCTGATAGACCGGAAGCTCCTCCGCCGAGACCTTGCCTTCTTCGATTTGCTGTTGAAAATATTGGGCGGCCGGCAGGCTGTGGAGTTTGCCCAGTTCAGTGACGGCGGCCAATCGTTGGTCGGCTGGCTGGTCGGCAACCTCTCCCGCGACGCGGATCAGGAGTGCTCCCTCACGAGCGGTGCGACGGGTGCGGCCGTCCGCATCCGAGTCCGCGATTTTCTCGAGCGTTTCCAGGAATGCGGCGTTGCGGCTTTCGCCCAATCGCCGGGCCGCGGCAGTTCGTTTCTCTGCATCGGGCGAGGCGTAATCCTGCAGAAAGCGGATCACGTTCTGCGTCAATTGCGCCTCGGGACGAGTCGGCCTCAACTCACGAAGCTCATCGGCCTTGACGACCAAGGGCTGCCCCTTGGCGTCTAATAGCTCCTTGCCTGTCAACGGATCGCGCAAGGTGGCCATTTGTTCGCCGAGGGGATCTCTTCCCTCGGAAAAAACGACCTGCTTTTTGAACGCGTAGAGCTTCTTTTCCAGAAACGATTGCAACAGCCGCGCCAGCCGCGGATCGGGCGTACGGCCCAGCGTTTCGATCGCTTCCTGGCGCTCGTCGGCGTTCTTGTCCGCCAGCCGCTGAACTTGTTTGCGAATTTCGTCGTCCTGCGCCGAGACCGTGCCGGCGACGCCCAACACCACCAACAGCGCGATCGCGAACCACCCGACTCTCTGGGCTATTGCGCGACAGGTGTCAAAACGCATGAAACGAAGATCTTCCCGAATGCGGTGGTGTCCGTCACACGCCGGCGTGTGTCGACCGCATCCAGAGCCTGAAGGGCGCGATTGGCGCTGCGTGGAGGCGGGAAGTTCTTCTCAGATCCCGGCTCGATCGATCGACGGGGCATTCGGCAAGCGCAACCACACCGCCCGCGGTCTCGATGAGAGTCGACAGGATGTTCATCGGTGGGACATCAACATAACCCAAATCGCAATTTCAATGCCACCTAGGTGGAGGCGATGCGAAGTCCAAGGAGCGGATTCCGGCAAATGCTGAGTTTCCGCAGGTTTTGCGAAGCAGTGCGACGTGGAGACTCGGCGCGCCGGTGCTCGGCGCTGACTCCGAGAAGGCGATAATGCAAGGAATGGCGGCATCCCTGCATTTTGAATGGGCAGCGGCTAGCCCGACCCAGGCCTAGTGCTGTTTGCCAGGAATTGCCGCACTCTCAGAAGAGCGTATAAACGAACGGCCCCGCTCCTGTGGCGCCCACCACCACCAGCAACGCGACCAGGAGCAGCACTGCCACGATGGGAGTGATCCACCAAGCCTTGTTGTGTAACAAAAAGTCGGCCAGCTCCCAGACGAGGCTCGGGGAAGACTGTTCAGCCTGGTGCGCGAAGTCTTCCGGTGTCGAGAGGTCACTCATTGGCATTTGCGTGAACCCTTCCACAACCGGACATTTTTACCAGGGGCCTAGAACAGTGGATAGATAAACGGCGCAGCCCCGGTGCTCGAAAGGATGATCAAGAGTCCGACCAAGAGCAGAACCACCACGATCGGAGTGATCCACCAGGCCTTGTTGTGGAGCAGGAAATCAATCAGTTCGCGCAACAAACTCGGCGAGGACTCTTCGGCTTGCCGGGCGAAATCTTCCGATTTGGAGGGGGTCTTCGCGGTCATTCGATTGGCTCTGACGACGGTCGATCGCCCGACTTTTAGTACTGGCGAAAATAGCGAGAGGAGTTGGAGTCGGTCCGGCGAGGCTTCCAGTAAGTCTTCGCCGACCGATCGAAGGCGCGCTCCATCGGATCACGGCCCGTCAGCCTCATTATAACGCCAATGGGCGTGACCACGAGATAGAAAATGAGCCCCATCACCACATGCGTGACGACCCAGCCGATCGGGTAGTTGATGATCATCAAGACGACCCAGACCGGCCGAAGAGCTCGCGGAATCGTCAATCCGAGCCCGGCCAGGGCGATTCCGATTCCGACGACCGTCGCGATCGTGGGCAGCGACCCACCGCGACGGTAAATGATCCAGCCGACCACACACACAAATCCCAGCGCGCACAGGCCGAACGTTCGCAGCTCTTTTTTTGTTGGATTGAGGTTGAGATCGATCACGGTCAGTCCAGTCTGCCGATCAGTCTAGTTTGAATTCCGCCAGATACTTGTCGCGGTCGGCGGATTGCGCCTGCGGCTGGTCGTCCTTCAGCAGCACGAATTTTTCGAGTACGAGGGCATCAATGTTGGTCGCCATGAAGCAGCGGTAGGCCTGCTCGGGTGTGTGCACGATTGGCTCGCCGCGGACATTAAAGCTCGTGTTGATAATCACCGGCGAACCAGTCTGCTGCTCGAAGGCTTTGAGCAGCTTGTAATAGCGGCCGTGCCGCGCCGCATCGACCGTTTGGATGCGGGCCGAATAATCGACGTGAGTGATTGCCGGCACGATCGACCGCTTCGATTTCAGCTTGGCGATTCCCTCGAGTTCCCGGTCTCGGCCGTTGGGCTCGAAGCGTTTTTCTTTGCGAACGGGCGCGACGAGCAGCATGTAAGGGCTTTGCTCGCTGGGACGGGTCTCGAAGTACTCATCGACCCGCTCCTCGAGTACCGAGGGAGCAAACGGACGGAACGACTCGCGAAACTTGATCTTGAGGTTCATCGTCGACTGCATCTGCTCGCTGCGCGCGTCGCCCAAAATGCTGCGAGCGCCCAATGCGCGAGGGCCGAACTCCATCCGGCCGGCCATCCAGCCCACGACCTTTTCGTTGGCAATCAGACCGGCCACCGCGTTACAGAGTTCATCGTCCGTGTCGTAATAGCGGTACCGCGCGCCGACTCCGTCCAGAAAACTCAGAATTTCCTGGTCGCTGAATTGCGGCCCGAGATAGGAACCGCGCTGGGTGTCCAGCGCGTTCGCGTGGCGCGGATTTTCGAGCAGTTGATGCCAGATGAAGAGCGCGACACCCAGAGCGCCACCCGCGTCCCCGGCCGCCGGCTGAATCCAGACGTCCTCAAATGGCCCTTCGCGAAGAATGCGGCCGTTAGCCACGCAGTTGAGCGCGACTCCGCCGGCCAGGCAGAGTTTCTTTTGGCCCGTCTCAGCATGAACGTGCCGGGCCATACGCAGTAGGATTTCCTCGGTGACCACTTGAATGGAGGCCGCGAGATCCATATCGCGCTGCGTGAGCAGCGTCTCGGGCTGGCGCGGAGGACCGCCGAAGAGTTGGTCGAATTTCCTCGACGTCATCGTCAGCCCTTGGCAGTAATTGAAATACGACATGTCCATGCGGAAGGAACCGTCGTCCTTGAGGTCGATGATCTTCTCGAGGATCAGATCGACGTGCTTGGGCACACCGTACGGTGCGAGGCCCATCAGCTTGTATTCGCCCGAATTCACCTTGAATCCGCAGTAGTAGGTGAAGGCCGAATAGAGCATGCCCGGCGAGTGCGGGAAGTGGAGCTGGTGTGTCAGCTCGATGCGGTTGCCTTTGCCCGTGCCGTAACTGGCGGTGGCCCACTCGCCGACGCCGTCGACCGTGAGGATCGCCGCTTCTTGGAAGGGAGACGGAAAGAAGGCGCTCGCGGCGTGCGATTCGTGATGCTCGGTGAATACGAAGCGCTTGGTATAGGCGTGCCCCAAGCCGCGGTTGATCTCACGTCGCAGGTACAGCTTCTTTTTGAGCCACAGCGGCATCGACGTCAGAAACGACTGAAAGCCTACGGGGGCGTAGGCGAGATATGTCTCGAGCAACCGCTCAAACTTGAGGAACGGCTTGTCGTAGAAGCCGACAAAATCGAGCTGCTCGGCCCGCAGTCCGGCTTCTCGCAAGCAATATTCGACTGCCTGCTGCGGAAAGTTGTCGTCGTGCTTCTTCCGCGTGAAGCGTTCTTCCTGCGCGGCCGCGACGACTTCCCCATCGACGACGAGGGCCGCGGCCGAGTCGTGGTAAAACGCCGAGATGCCCAGGATCGCGGTCATGGGAAACTGCTACCTATTCCCACTCGATCGTACTGGGCGGCTTAGAGCTGATGTCGTACACGACCCGATTGACGCCGCGAACGTTGTTGATGATGCGACTCGACATTCGCTGCAGGACTTCCGGCGGCATCGGATACCAGTCGGCCGTCATGAAGTCGGTCGTCTGCACGGCTCGCACGGCGATCACGTCTTCATACGTGCGGCCATCCCCCATCACGCCGACCGATTGCACGGGCAGCAGCACGGCAAACGCCTGCTGAACTTTGCGCTCGAGGCCCGACATCTTGAGTTCATCGAGGACAATCGAGTCGGCCTCGCGGAGCGTCGCCAGGCGCGGTTCACTCACAGCTCCCAGACATCGCACCGCGAGACCCGGACCGGGGAACGGATGCCGCCAAATGAGTTCCTCGGGAAGGCCCAGCGCCAGGCCCATGTTGCGGACTTCATCCTTGAACAAATCTCGCAGAGGCTCGATCAATTCGAAGCCGAGTTCGGCCGGCAATCCGCCCACGTTGTGATGAGCCTTGATCGTTGCCGCGGGGCCATCGGGGTTGGCCCCCGACTCGATGACGTCCGGATAGACCGTGCCTTGCGCCAGAAACCTAGCGTTAGGAATCGCGAGCGCCTCGTTGCGGAAGACCTCGATGAAGACGCGCCCAATGGTCTTTCGTTTGATTTGCGGATCGGTTTCCCCGGCCAACGCCGACAGAAATCGCTCGCGGGCGTCGACCACGTGCAGATCGGTTTTGAAATGGTGCGTGAAGCGGTGTTTGACCTCGTCCGCTTCTCCTTTTCGCAAGAGGCCGTTGTCCACAAAGATGCACGAGAGCTGCGACCCGATCGCGCGGTACAACAGGGCGGCAGTGACCGATGAGTCGACGCCACCAGAAAGTCCGCAAATCACCCGGTCCGATCCGACGCGCTTCCGGATCGATTCCACCTCGCGATCGATCAGAGAAGACAGTTCCCAGGTCCCATGGCAGCCGCAGATTTGGCGGACGAAATTTCCGAGCATGTCACCGCCGTGTTCGGTATGCGTCACCTCGGGATGAAACTGCAAACCGTAGATCGGCCGCTCTCGATGTCGCACGGCGGCGAACGGGCAGGTATCGGTTGCCGCGAGCGACTCGAACCCTTCGCTCAACTCGTTCACCTGGTCGCCGTGGTTCATCCAAACCGTGATTTGGTCCGGCAGGTGGTGGAAAAGCCCATCGTGCTCGCGGACACGGCAGGTGGTGCGACCAAACTCTCGCGACGTACCGGGCCGCACCTGGCTTCCGAGAGCTCGGCAGGCCCAGTTCATGCCGTAACAGATGCCTAGAACGGGAATGCCCAGGTCGAAGATTTCGGGATCCGGCTCCGGAGCCTTCGAGTCGTAAACGCTCGCCGGTCCACCCGACAGAATCAGCCCGCGCGGCTTTAGCTCACGAATTCGGGCGGCCGACAGGTCGTGTCGCACGAGCTGGCAAAAGACATTCTGATCGCGGATTCGCCGGGCGATGAGCTGGGCCGTTTGCCCGCCGAAATCGAGCACCAAGACGCGCTCATCTTGAGACGTGTCGAGCAGGCCGCGGTAAGGAGAAGAACTTTTGTCGGCTGGCACTTTAACGGGTACCCGCGATCTTGTTGGCCGTCCTACAAATCGGCGAGCCGGAGGCGGGCAGCCCCCGGCTCGTCGTTCTAACTAATTGACGCAATTCCGAGTTAGATCTGAACCGTCACGGTCTTCACTTCCGTGTAGTTCTGCAGACCATACTCGCCCAGTTCGCGGCCGATGCCCGATTGCTTGAAGCCGCCAAACGGTGCCGCGGCGTCGAACACGTCGTAGCAATTCACCCAAACGGTGCCGGCCCGTAGCCGAGCGGCAATCGCGTGGGCTTTGCTGACGTCTTTGGTCCAAACGGCCGCGGCGAGGCCATACGTCGTGTTGTTCGCACGGCGGACGACTTCGTCGATGCTCTTGAAGGGGATAATGCTCATCACCGGCCCGAAGATTTCCTCCCGGGAAATCTTCATCTCGTCCTTCACGTCGGTGAAGATCGTCGGAGAGATGAAGTAGCCACGGTCGCCGACTCGCTTGCCGCCGCAAAGCAGCTTCGCGCCTTCGCGTTTGCCTGAGTCGATGTAACCCATGACCTTGTCAAACTGTTCCTCGGACACTTGCGGGCCCTGCTCAGTCGTCGGATCGAAGGGATCACCGACTTTGCGGTTCTTGTTCAGCGCCATTACCTTGTCTACAAACTTGTCGTGCACCGACTGCTCGACGAACAATCGGCTTCCGGCACAGCAGCATTGGCCCTGATTGAAGAACAGGCCGAAGTGCGAACCCTGGGCGGCCGCGTCCATATCGGTGTCGGCGAAGACGATGTTCGGGCTCTTGCCGCCGAGCTCGAGCGTGACCCGCTTGAGGTTGGACTGGGCCGATGCCTCCATGATCATGTGACCGACTTCGGTCGAGCCGGTGAAGGCGACCTTGTCGATGCCCATGTGACGCGAGATCGCCTGGCCAGCCGTCGGGCCAAAACCTGGCAACAAGTTGACGACACCCGGCGGGAAGCCGACTTCTTGAATCAGTTCGCCGACGCGAAGCGCCGAAAGCGGTGTTTGCTCGGCGGGCTTCATCACTACCGTGCACCCGCACGCGAGCGCCGGGCCCAACTTCCAGGCTTGCATCAAGAGCGGGAAGTTCCAGGGAATGATCTGGCCCACGACGCCGACCGGCTCGTGCCGCGTGTAGCAGAAGTACGGCCCGTTGACCGGGATCGTCTTGCCGTGAATCTTGTCCGCCCAACCTGCGTAGTAGCGGTAGCAGGCAATCGCCAACGGGAGATCCGCATTTCGGGAGTCGTTGATCGGTTTGCCGTTGTCGAGCGTTTCGAGGGCGGCCAACTCGTCGATATTCTTCTCCATGAGATCGGCCAGCTTGTGCAGCAAACGGCCTCGCTCGGAAGCGGATGTCTTCGACCAGGCGCCCGTTTCGAACGCCGCTCTCGCGGCGTCCACGGCCTTGTCGACGTCGGCCTTGTCGGCTTCGGCGACGCGGGCGATAACTTCCCCGGTCGCAGGGTTGATCGTTTCAAAAGTCTTTCCGCTGGCGGCATTCACCCACTTGCCGTCGATCAGCAGTTTGGTCTGCTGCACCTTGGGGTGCGCGGGATGCTTCTTGCCGTTGGACTGCTTTTCTTTGGAGCTGCCGTTTTTGGCATTTTTTGTACTGGCACGTTTCGTCGTTGCGGTCGCCATTTCAAGACTCCTTCACAAACGTCCCCGCGCCCACGAGGACTTCGCCCGTTGAATTTCGCCCGAAAAAGGAAAAATCGCCTTGCCCTGCTGGAATGGTAACACCCCGATCGTGAGACGGCAAAGATCCCACTTTTTTCCGCAAAAATTACCTCGAATCACCCGCCGAAACTCTGCTGCGCCCCCTCAGACGTGCATCGCCATCCACCGCCCCCGGACGTAGCGAGCGCTGGCCATCACGGCCCGAATCCCGAGGTCGGAACACATTCCGACCCAGGCCCCGAACAGCCCGCCGTGCAGTAAAACCCCGCAGATGTAGGCCAGCGGGAGGCGAACGACGAAGATTCCGACGAGGTTGATCCAGAGGGGATAGCGAGTGTCGCCGGCTCCTCGCAGGGCATGCACGTAGACGGTGCCAACCACAAGCGGAATCTGAAACAGGGCCAGCAGCTTAAATGCCGGGATGCCGATTTCGACGACTTGTGGGTCCTTGTGCATGAATTCGTAGATCGGTTGGGCCGCGAAGAAATAGACGACCGTCATCACGCCGGCCAACAAGCTGCATTGGAGCGCTCCCGCATGTCCCGCGCGTTTGGCCCGTTGCTTGTCTCCGGC
>DASRXU010000010.1:0-14597 GCA_035687365.1 Planctomycetaceae bacterium
TTGCAGGACATGCCCACCCAAAGCTGTGGGCATGGCACCCGACAAATTGCCATACACGGAGCACTAATCCGCAGCGACCTCCTCTTGGAGGTGACCCCACCGGTCTTCGGCGGTGGCAATCTGGGCCGTGAGCGACGCGACTTCATTGTGTAGGCGCAAGGCTTCGGCCGCGTCGGTCGTCTCGAGCAACTGCCGGTTGGCTTCGCGTTTCTGCGTGTCGAGCTGCGCGATTGACCGTTCGAGGTTGGCGATTTCCTTGCGGACCGCGCGTTCGTTTCGCGGTGCCGGGCGATTCGCCTTCGGAGCTTGCCGCGCGGGTGCTGCTTTCGTAGCCGCCGGCCGGGCCGTGCGACTCTCGCGTTCCCGCTCGCCTTGCTCGATTTCCTTGTTGACCGCGTAGAGATAGGCCTCGTAGTCGCCCCGGTAGTTGACGACGCGGCTATCGCGGACTTCGACGATGCAGGTCGCCACCCGCTTCATGAAGTGCCGATCGTGGCTCGTAAAGATCACCGTTCCCTGGTAGGCCAAGAGCGCCTCGGCCAGCGCGTCGACTGTGTCGACGTCGAGATGGTTGCCCGGTTCGTCGAGCACGAGGACGTTGTGTTGAGCCAGCAGCAATCCTGCCAGGCAGAGGCGGGCCCGCTCACCACCCGAGAGCACCGAGATCGGCTTCTCGATGTGGTCGCCGCGAAAGAGCAGGGCGGCCGCCTGGTCGAGAATGGCCTGCGTTTTCGTGCCGATGGCCGACTGCCGTTCGAGGTAGCTCATCACCGTGTCGGTGGGGGGCAGGCTGGTGTAGACGTGCTGGGCGTAGACGCCGACGTTGCAGCCGTAGCCCCAGCGGACTTCGCCGGCGAGCGGCTTGATCGAATCGACGAGCGTCCGCAACAGGGTCGTCTTGCCCTGGCCGTTGTCTCCGACGACCGCGGCTCGCCAGCCGTGGTCGATCTCGAGATCGATTCCGCTGGCGACTTCGCGTTGCGGATAGCCGATGGACATGTCGCGGCAGCGAACGGCCGGCCCTTTGCGCGGCTCAACTTCTGGAGCGCGAATTTTCGCCGTCGCCTCATCAGTGTCGATTTCGATCAGATCGAGCTTTTCGAGCTGGCGGCTCTTCGACCGGGCGCGGGTGGCCGTACTGGCGCGGGCCTTGTTCTTGGCGATGAACTCTTCCAAGTGCCGGCGTTTGGCCAGTACGGTCGCATTGGTTCGTTCATCGCGCTCTCTCTGCTCGCGCTGATTCTCCAAAAACGCGTCGATCTTGCCCGAATACATCGTCAGCTTGCCGCGCGCAATCTCGAGCGTCTGCGTGCAAGTCGCCCGCAGAAAGGCTCGGTCGTGCGACACGATCAAGCAAGCTTCCTGATAGTTCCGTAAGAAGTGTTCAAGCAAGATCTGCGTGCGCAGGTCGAGAAAGTTCGTCGGCTCGTCGAGTAGCAGCAGGTTGGGCTCGTGCAAGAGCAGGGCGGCCAGTTTGACACGCGTCTGCCATCCGCCGGACAGTTTGGCGACGGGCCCTTCGAGCAACTCACTCTTCAGTTCGAACTGCCCGGCCACTTCGCCGCACTTCCAGTCGGGCTGCTCGCTATCGCGCATCAGGAAGTCGAGCACCGTCTCGCCGGGATGGAACGGATCGTGTTGCCGCAGGTAGCCCAGCCGCAACTTCGGATGGTGAATGACCTCGCCGCGTTCCAGCTCTTCTTCGCCCAGGAGGACGCGCAGCAGCGTACTTTTGCCCGCTCCGTTGCGGCCGACGAACCCGACCTTCACGTCATCGACTAACGTGAACTCGGCATCGTCGAGCAGAACCTGATTTCCGTAACTCTTGGTCGCATTCTTGACCTGCAACAACACCGCCACCGGACCGAACCTCCCCGACTTAGAAGCAAAATGAATGAGGGCTGCGTTGCGGGGAGGAGCTTGGCCCTCCCCATGCCCAAATCGCCCCGCCGCGCGCAGTTTGGGTCTTTTATGTTAACCCTCACGGCTGCGGCAAGATCAACGGCCCGTTCGCGGGCCTCATGCAGCGTCGGCCTCGGCCAACACGCATGGAGACCCAATTATTGGCAATCGCCGACCCGCTGACAAACCCGGGGCTTGTTCTCGGCCCCCGGGGACCTGAGAATTCTGGGGTCCCTGACCCCCCGGCACCCCGCACCGACCAACCGCATGTGGAATCCCTGGAAGTTCTTCGGGCCTGAGCGCAAAGACGAATTCTTGCGCCGCCGATCCGAACTCCTGGCGAATGCTCCCATTCCGTGCCTGTGGCTGTTGGGAAAGACGGGGAGTGGAAAGACGTCGATCATTCGTTACCTCACCGGAGCGCCGGACGCCGAGATTGGCCGCGGATTTCGCCCCGAGACGCGTCATTCGCGGATTTACAGCTTTCCGGACGCGGTGGTGCCGGTCGCCCACTTCCTCGACACGCGTGGCTTGGGCGAGGCCGACTACGACGCGACGGAAGACTTGGCCGAGTTCGACGCGCGAACTCATCTGGTGATCGTAACCGTTCGCGCCACCGATCATGCGACCGAAGAAATCATCAAGCCGCTCAAACAAATCCGTAAGGCCAACGCCGAGCGGCCCGTGTTGCTGGCGGTCAGTTGTTTACACGACGCGTATCCCGGGCAACAACATCCGAATCCCGATCCGTTCGACGCCTCGGATCGTCCGCTGCCGGCGACGGTCCCTGAGGATCTGCAACGGAGCCTGAAGGCACAGTATGAACGCTTCGACGGACTGTTCGACCGGGCGGTCCCGCTCGATCTGACTCCGCCCAGCGACGGATTCGAGGTGCCCGATTTCGGCGGAGCGCGGCTCAAGGCGGGCGTGATTGATCTTTTGCCCAAGGCTTATCGCCAGACGCTGTTGCAGATGGAACAGCTGCGAGATGCGCTGTTGGAGATTCAACAGGAACGATCCCTGCCGATCATTTTGGCTCACAGCGTTCTGGCCGCGTCGGCGGCAGCGGTTCCGGTGCCGTGGATCGATTTGCCCGTGGTGATGGCCATCCAGTCGCACCTGGCGCATCGCCTGGCGCGCGTGAATCAGCAGCACCTCGACGCGGCTGTTCTCGCGCACGTCACCGTGGCGATGGGGGGCCGCCTGGCCGTGCGAATGGGCCTGCGCGAGTTGTTGAAATTCATTCCTTGGGTGGGCATGGCGGCCAACGCGGCGGCAGCCTTCGCCTTCATGTACGCATCCGGCTGGGTCTGGAACTGGTATTTTCTGGAAGTGCGCAAGGGACACGTCCCCGATGCCAGCGAGTTGCGGCAAGTCTATCAAGAACAACTGCGTAAGGGCGTCACGCTCTGGAAGACCACGATGGCGGAGACCCACGCGTGATTTCGCGCCGTTCGGCAGTCATCGGCTTGCTGGTCTCCGTGCCGGTTGTGATCTATGGCGTGTTGGGGGGCTTGGCTCTTTGGGAGACGGGTCTCCTGCGGCGATCGTGGTGGGTGGCCCCTCTGTTTTGGGTGGTGGCCTGGCTGCTGGGTAAATTCTGGAAGGCCGGCCACCCGATGCGGCAGGCCCATACCGTCTCGATCCCGCCTCACTGGACACCGCGCGACGAGCAGGCGGCCCTCATCGTCCGCGAGTTCCAGCAAAAGGTTGACCAACTCACCCCGGCCGAACTCACGGATCCCGTTTTCTATCAAAACCAGGCGAAGCAACTGGCTACGGCGCTCGCCCGAAATTACTTTCCCGACGCCGAGGATCCCTATTCGTCGCTCACCGTCCCCGAGGTCCTGGCGGCCGTGCGATTGGCCCTCGACGACATGGAAGAGTGGCTGCTGACCTCTTTCCCGGGCAGCCGGCTGCTTTCGATCAAGCAGTGGCAAATGCTGCAGCACGCGCCCAAATGGATTCGACGGATCCAGAACACGACTTGGGCCGCCTCGATTTTGATGAATCCGGCCAACATCGCCCGGCTCTGGACGTCGCGAATGACGGCCGACCCGATCACGACCGAGCTGCAATCCGAAGTGCTGGCCGTGATCTACCTGCGGTTCATCCGCGAGATGGGCTTCTATCTAATTGAGATGAACAGCGGCCGGCTGCGCGGCGGCGCGGATGCTTACCGCAAACACTTTCAATCAGATGTCACCCGCTCATCTGAACTCGGGAAGCAGGGGCCCGTCGGCGCGGCAACTCCTCCAACCATTAACGTCGCGCTGGTTGGGCAGGTCAGCTCCGGAAAGTCGAGCCTGATTAACGCGCTCACGGGCGTGCATCAAGCTGCGGTCGACATCCTGCCCAAGACGCGCGAAGTGCATCGCTATCAAGCCCGCTTCGGCACCCCGGCAGTCTGCGTCACGCTATTGGATACGCCGGGATATGGCGAAGCGGGAGCCTCCGCAACTCAGTTGGAAGAGATCCGCGAGGCGCTACTCGAGTCCCACGCCGTGCTCTTCGTGATGGATGCCCACTCACCGGCCCGCGAAGCGGATCGCCGCACGCTGCGCGACGTCGAGACCTGGTACCAATCGCAGCCCCAACTCAAGCCGGCCCCAAAGATCGGCGTCGTGACTCACGTCGATTTGTTGCGGCCAGTGATGGAGTGGTCGCCACCGTACGAATGGCGCGAGCCCGTGCGGCCAAAAGCTCATTCGATCCGCGACGCGGTCGAATACGTCCGCGAACTCTTCGGCGCTTCACTGGCGACCGTCGTTCCCGTCTGCTCAGACCTCGAACGGCAACGTTCCTGGGGCATCCTCGAAGAACTGATGCCGGCATTGATCTCGATCCTAGGCGAAGCCGAATCCGGCGCCCTTCTGCGAGCCTATGAACAGGATCTCGACCGCGACCGCGTCAAAACGCTGCTCAAGCAACTGCAGCGTTTTGGGATGGAGGTTGTGCGCGGTTGGATTGAAGAACGCGTGCTGCCTCCCGCGCCGCCGCGCTCGACTTAGATTTTCACCACAAAGGCACGAAGGCACAAAGACTAACTCGGAAGTAATAACGACAATCAGCGGAAATTAGCTCTTCCTTTGTGCCTTCGTGCCTTTGTGGTGAAAAAGATCTTTCGCATTAGGCCAGCGCGATATCCAATCGAGTCACCGAAGCCGGCGGCAATATGCACGTGAAACTTGCGCCGCGATAGGCTGTGCTCGACGTTTGCGGCACCACTTCGTGCGGATTCTCGAACGTGTTATGAGCGCTCAGCGTCTTGTGTGTGAGGGCAGTCTGCTGGACGCGATCGGCTGAGCCGCCGCGCAACGCTAGCGAGACCTCTGCCGGTTCGCTGGCGTGCGTGTGGACGAGCGTGACCGTCACTCGGCGATCCACTTGGGAGGCGGAGCCGGCGACGCGAAAGATCTTCTGCGGCCCGTTGGCTTGGAAGGAAATCGAGGGACCTTGCACGTCCATCCGCACGGCCTGCGCGTCGTGGTGCGGCCGGTACATCTCGAAAACGTAGAAGTTGGGCGTCGCCACGAACTTGTCGCCGTCCGCGTGGAACAGCGTGTGGATGTTGTTCACCAACTGAGCGACGTTGGCCATGTCGATCTTGTTGGCGTGACGGTTGAACGTGTCGAGCGTGAGTGCCGCGCAGAGCGCGTCACGTAGACAGCTTTTCTGCTCGAACAGGTGATGTGGGTTGAGCTCGGTGCCTTTCGGATGCCAGCAGCCCCACTCGTCGATGAGCAGTTTCACTTTGCGGGCTCGGTCGAATTCGCCCATGACGGCCCATTGGTCATCGATCAGCCGCTCCATGCGGTTGGCCTTTTCGAGCATTTCGTACCACTGGTCTCGCGTGAAGTTCAGAGCGTGACCTGTCGTGCCGCAGTAATAATGGGCGGCCCAGCCTTGCAACGGAGCCCGGGCGTAGTCGGTCCACTTCTTGAAGAATCGCCGCGTCCAATCGAGGTCGTTGCCGTTTGGCCCCGATGCGATCAAGTAGTGCGGCACACCGTAGCCGGGCAGCCACTCGGTGAACCGCCGGTACTGCGTGCAGTAGTCCTCGGGAGTGAACTTTCCGCCGCAGCCCCAACTCTCGTTGCCAACACCCCAATAGCGCACGCGGAACGGTTCGGGGTCTCCGTTGGCGACCCGTTCGTCGGCAAGCGACGTCGCGCCGGCGGGTGCGTTGCAATACTCGACCCAGTGCTGAAATTGCTCGGCCGTGCCGGTGCCGACGTTGGCCGCGAGGTAGGGCTCGGCCCCACACAGACGGCAGAATTTCAGGAACTCGTGCGTGCCGAATTGGTTGGACTCAGTGTCCTCCTGCCAACGTCCGAACCGGCGCGGCCGCTTGTTCCGCGGGCCGATGCCGTCCCGCCAGTTGTAGGAATCGGCGAAGCAGCCGCCCGGCCAACGGATCACGATTTTGCCCAACCGACGAACGTGCTCGACGATCGATTTCCGGATCCCGTCGATGTTCGGTACCTTCGAATCGGGGCCGACCCAGATGCCGTCGTAGATCACTCCGCCGATGTGCTCGGTGAATTGCCCGTAAAGCGCGGGCTTGATCCGGCCGATCGGCTCGTCGAGCAGCACTCGGACGGAAATGGGAGTCGCCCCTTGGGCTCGTGCAATTTTGCCGGGAGCCCAAACGCTCGCGGTACCCGCAGACGCCACCTGCGCGCAGCGCGCGAGCGCAGTCCGACGATCAATTCGGCTCGACATGGAAACGGTCCTCAAGTGAGACGGCGGCCAGACACCCCGAGCTTACGCTTCGAAGGCTGTCGGCACCATCGACGGCTCTCACAATCTGGCCGTCATACTGAGACCGTAATATCCAGGCAAAACTCGATCAGGCCGCATCGAGTTGGAGGTCGTTGAAGAAGACATCCAGGCAGCGGCGGCTCTTGCCCCAGTCGAACATTTGCCCCGCGATCTTCGTCGCCGCGGCGACTTCGGTTCCGGCCCCTTGGCGACGGACCGAGACGGTCAAATTTCCTTCGAGTGACATCGGGTCCGAAGGGAGTACGGCGTCGAACACGCAGCCATCGGCCTCTTGTTTGACGCCCTTCAACGACTGCCCGTGGCGGGCCAACGAACACAGCACCCGCAACATTCCCCGCCCGATTGGCGTTGCGATCACGGCGTTGCGTTCTTTGCCCGTGCGGATGCCGAAGCTGTCCATGATCGGTGCCGTGAAGGCGGCCAGCTTATCCGTCGGCACCGGGTTTTGCAGAATCTTGTCGGCGATTTTGCAGAACTGCTCGCCACTGATCGGCACCCGGGCCATCTTCGTATGACGCTCGATGGTCTGGCGGACTTCAGGGAATTTGATCAGCTCTTCGTAGCGCCACTCGTTCTCCCAATTGCCGGCGGGAACGCAGAACTCCTGGATCCTCAGCGGAATCGAAACCGGAAGGTCGGTTGCGGCCCCAGGGGCCTCGAGCGGCGCTCCGCAGTTGGAACAGAACTTTCCCTTCGCCGGCTTCCCACATTCGGAGCAATACATGGCGCCGCACATCCTTGTGTCTGTTCGCCGAATCGGCGGAACGCGTCCCGCGCGGCCAGTCACTTAGCGCGCGTAGTTGAACCAATCGGCCCAAGCCGATCGCCCTCAGAGGAAATATCGGCCCGCCGTCCGGGAAAAGTGAGGAGTTGCGCGAACCGCCCCGTAGAGAGCGGGCTCCTTAGGCATGGCCGAAATTCGGCCTCAAAAGATGTACGGTTGGCCTTCGAGCCGTCGCCAGGACGAAATCTGACCGAGATGGAAAGCGAAATGGGTCGTTAACAGATGCCCCACGACGTCACCGATCGTTTTGATCGGCGAGCCTTTGAAGAAGTCGGAATTCTGGGGTTCTTCCATCTTCGCGGGATCGACCTTGGCGATGGCTTCACAGATTTGCCGCCGGCCCTTCTCCAGTGTCTCCAGCAGTTCGGCCTTGGTCGGCATGGGGGAGGGGTCGTCCTTAGGCGCTGCCCCAGGGCGAAAACGTTTGTGCCACTCGGCCGATAAGATCCTTTGCTCTCCGAGATTCTTGAGACAGTAATCGTTGACGACGGCCAGGTGCGACAGGATCCACGCGGGCGAGTTTCCGCCCTCTAGAAGCGGATGCTGAAACCGCGTTTCGTCGACCTCGTGCAGCAGCTTGTGCAACAGACCGTACATGAAGCCATGCAAGCGGAGTTCGCGTTCGAACATTTCGGCACCTTCCTGAAAGGATCAAGGATCGAGCGCAGACCGGGCCATCGCTACCTGGGGCCTTCTATAATAGACAAGCTGCCTCAGGGATAGTGCCCCGTGCCGATAACGTGGTGGAGTGCCGACAACGCGGTGGAGATGGGGATGCCGACTGGCGTGACTGATGCGACCGAGCCGACTGGCGACGAACGATTCCTGTTCGTAACGCCGCAGTTGCGCATTCCGTTCGACGAGTTGTCGTTCACCTTCGCCCGCAGCGGTGGACCGGGCGGCCAGAACGTGAACAAGGTGAACAGCAAAGCCGTGATGCGGTGGCGCGTGCTCGAATCGCCCAGCCTCGACGAGCGGGTTCGCGCGCGCTTTGTCGAGCAGAATCGCAATAGCATTACCGAGGCGGGCGAACTGATCATCACGAGCCAGCGGTATCGCGATCAGCCGCGAAACATCGACGATTGTCGCGAGAAGCTGCGCGAGCTGCTCGTGCGGGCCGCGGCTCAGCCCAAACGGCGGAGGGCCACGAAGCCGACCGCTGGTTCGCGTCGCCGCCGCTTGAACGACAAGCGGTCGCGATCGACAACCAAACAATTGCGCCAGCGACCCGCGAGCGACTGAGGTTGCGGTGCAAGGACAGGCACGCGTTGCACGTCTGCATCATCTCCCAATCTCGCGCACAATCGGAACGGGCCGTACCGCCAACCAGCCGCTTGGCCGGCTCCCGCGTGCTCCGCCGAATTCGGCTTCACTGAGGCGGCGGCCCGCCCTTACCGTGGGAGAATGAGGATTCTCGTCACCGGCTGTTTTGGCTACATCGGCAGCCTGCTCGTGCCGCGTCTGTTGGCCCAGCGCCATCAAGTCTTCGGTCTCGATAGTGGCCTGTATCGCGACTGGGAGTCGGGCGACGAAGGACTGATGGTCCCCTGCGTGGCCGACGATCTGCGCGACGTGACCCGCGCTGACCTGGTCGGGCTCGACGCCGTGATTCATTTGGCCGGTTTGTCGAACGATCCGCCTGGGTGTGTGAGCCGCGAATTGACCCTTGATATCAATACGCGGGCCACGGTGCGGCTGGCCGAACTGTCGAAGCAGGCCGGAGTCTCGCGGTTCCTGTTCGCCTCTTCTTGCAGTATCTACGGCAACGCCGGCGAAGCTTTGCTCGACGAAGACGCGCCTAGCAACCCACTTACGTCGTACGCCGAGTCAAAGGCCCTCGCGGAGCGGAGTCTGGCAGCGCTAGGCAACGATAAGTTCAGCCCGACTTATCTACGAAATGCGACCGCCTACGGTCTCTCGCCCCGGTTGCGGTTGGACCTCGCGTTGAACGAGTGCGTCGCCCAAGCCGTCGCGACGGGTCGGATCGTCATCCGTGGTGGCGGCTTAGCCTGGCGGCCCTTCGTGCACGTCGAGGATATCTGCCGCGCGTTCGAAGCGGTGCTCGCCGCTCCTCGGAACGCCGTTCACAACCGCGCGTTTAACGTGGGACGAACCGACGACAATCGTCGCCTCTCGGAGTTGGCGGAACTCATCTGCCAGGCAGTGCCCGACATTCATGTCGATCACCAACCAGGGACTAGCGCCGACCGGCGTTCGTATCGCGTCAATTGCAGTCGCCTTGCGGAGGATGTCCCTGGCTTTCGGCCGCGTTGGAGCCTGGCGGAAGGAATCCAGCAATTGTCGGAAGCCTTCCGTGCCGGCGGCCTGACGAGTGCCGATCTCGATTCCGATCGCTACGACCGATCGCGGGCTCTGCGAGCGCATCAGGCGGCCGGAAGGCTGGCCGCCGACCTTCGCTGGAGGCCGGATGTCGCGGCCGCTCGCTCGAATGCGATGTTGGATCCTCAGCCGCGTCCCACTTTCCGCGCGACGTACACCAGCTCCTGCCCCGGGCCGGCTTCGAGCGGCGTGCGGTTGTAGTCGCCGTACGCGGCCTCAACCTCAAAGCCGCACCGGGCCAGCAGGTGCTCGATCTCGTAGCGGAACAGATAGCGCATTTGAAGTGCTTGGACAAATCGCTCGCGCCGGCCGTCGGGATGCGTCACGTATGAGATCAACTCGGCGTTGACGACTTGGCGCAAGTAATCCCGACTGCTCACTCGCTCCATCCGCTGGACGACCCGCCCGTCGGGAAGCGTGAAGGGCTCGCCGCCGAATTGCTCTTCGAAACGTGAGTCATCGACTAGCAATTTGAGCGACGGATTGAAGACGTCGAGGATCAAGCGACCTCCGTCGGCGAGCGCGCGATGAATCGAGCTGAGGCAGGCCAGCTGCTCTTCGACTTTCGTCAAATGCTGAAAGGGGCGGAAGGGGATCGTGACGAGCTGAAACGGAACATCGAAGCAGAAGTTTCGCATGTCGCCTTGTTGCAGCACGACGCGTTGCCGCACCTCTTGGGGCTCCGACGCTAATTTCAGACGGCAACGGCTCAGCATCGTTTCCGAAAAATCGAGACCCCACATGGGCGCGTCGGCCCGTGCGCAGGGCACCAGCACGCGACCGGTGCCACACCCTAACTCCAGCACGGGCCCGCCCGCGGCGACCGCTTCGGAGACGAAGAAGTCGACGTCGCCGCGATGCGTGTAGACGTCGAAATGATCGTAAAACTCGGCGAACGTGTCGCTGGAGTAATCGCTGCCTTGGGTCATGCGAAGGTCCGATCGTGGCAGAACGCGTGGGGATCCTACGTGTGAGTCGGGTGCTTGTCAGCAGGACACGCGCGGGCTCGTTTTGGCTCGCGCCGTTGGATGAAGTTTACCCGCGGATTAAACTCAGCGATTCGGATTAAACTGGCTGATTCGTCCGGGCGATTGGCTTGTTCGCTCGCTAAGAGAAGAGGAATTCGATCTTATGCCACGCAGCGAACGCCTCCCCCTGCAGAACCCAGCGACCAGCTCGTCGATCCTCTCTCCGATCGATGGGTCGCGGACCGATCTGGTGCGCGACTTGGTGTTGCCGACTCTGTTGTTTACCGCCCTGGGTGGGATGACCTGGGCCGTGCGAGGCTGTGCCGGATTCGGAGCGTGGAAAGGCTGCGTGTTCGCGGGGGTGACCTGGGGCACGGCTTGGTGGTATCTGGCCCACGACCCGCGCAAGGATCAATCGCGGCGCTACGCCTCTGCCTGGATCGTGGTCGCGCTCACCTTCGGGATCGGCATCGCTGGCATCCAAGGCTGGATGCAATGGCCGAGCTTGTTCGAAGGGAAGATGATGACCAAGTTTCCCGACGAATCCGTACCAATCTCGCGCGCCTTCGGCTTCTTGTGGCTGTTCTTAGCGGGCGCCAAGTGGGCCGGGATCGGCGCCTGTTTCTTGGCCTGGTCCGGCTCGCTGAAGGAAACGCGAATCTGGCATTGGATCGTCCGCATTATCCTGGGTCTGACGTGCGCGTATTTCGCGCGGTTTCTGATCCAGCATTACCCGCAGCACTTCATTCCGTTGTACGCCAAGCTGCAAGATCGGTATGCCGATGTGCAGGCGAATCCGAATCTGGGCCGCATGATGAACGACTGCACGGAAGCCGTGCACCACTTGGGCCTGTGCATCGGCTTTTTACTGTTCGAGGTTCTACGCCGCGACTGGAAGAATGTGGTGCTGATCCTGACAGTCAGCATTGTCAACGGGATCGGTTGGTCGCTTTGCCAGAACTGGAATTGGGCGAAACACGTCTGGCCGCCCGAGTCCTTCAACTTTTGGCGTTGCTGGGAATCGTCGGGGGGCCTGTCGATGGGCCTGGCTTTCGGCATCGCGTACTTCCTGGTCAATCGGCCGATGTCGGAGGGTGAACGCGCGATTGTTGCGTCGCGACGATCGGTAAGCGGCCCCAATTTCGAGTGGTTATTGATCTTTCTCGGGTTGACCTGGCTGATGGGGATCACGTTTCGCATCGAGGTGCCCTGGATTCAGTATTTGCCCGACTCGTTGCCGGAAATGATCCGACGGTACTACCTCGAATACTCGTCGGTTTACATGGCGGTGATTTGCGGGTTCGCCGCGGGTTACTACTTCTGCAACCGTAAGACGCCGATCAGCGATGCACCGCAACCGGGCAGCCTGAGCGGCGCGGTTAAAGGGATCGAGCCGTTTGGCTTACTGTTGACCCTCGTGCTGATCGTCGGCCTGTTCGTTCCGATCGGAAGGTTGGCGAAGGACGGTGAACCCCACACCCTGAGCTACGTCAAATTGGGACAGCTCCTGCGCCTCGACCAGGGAATCGAGCGGCTCAGCGCGGCGGCCCTGCGTGCGACTGGTTTTCTCGGCTCGAGCCACGACCCTCCGAAAAGGTCCGGCAGGGCGATCGAATTGGCGACCGGCATTGCGACGATGGAACTGACGCTCCTGGCCGTGATGCTGCTTGGCACTGGTTGGTACTTCCTTCGTCGCAGTAGGTTCGAAGAGGAAAAACAGCGCGGCACACCCACAGACGGCGATCCGAACGTCGAGCGTCTGGGTCTGTATCTCGGCCTGCTCGCCGGATTGGGACTCTCGCTGCAGTACGGACTGAAAGGTTGCCTGCTGATCCGCGGGTTCGATGAGAGGGTCTGGGACCGCCGCTTGTACCTGGGGCTCGCGCCGGCGTACTTGCTGATTCTGGTCGGCCTCCTGGCTTGGATCTTCTTCGGGCCGAAGCCCCGCGGACTTCGCGGCACCGTCTTTCCGCACGCTGCCGGAGCGATGTGGCTCGTGTTGATCGTGCAAAATGCAATCGCCCAGGCGATCACCGGACCGCATAGCAACTGGCACGAAACGGCGTTTGCGATCTACTACGCGCTGCTCTTCGCAACGACGATGCCGACGATCTTCTACTTCCAGACTGTCAAGAAACTGGACGCGCTGCGGCCCTAGCAATCTGTTTCCGACAGTTTGTCGGGTGGGATGCCCACAGCTTTGGGTGGGCATGTCTTGCAATGCATGCCCACGCCGAGCCGTGGGTATGGCACCATTGGTGTCATCTAGTCTAAGACGCACACCTAGTGATCGAACGATCATCAGGTGTCCGCGACGCGACTGGTAATAAATTAGCGGTCCCGGATTTTGCGCTGCTTTGGCGCTAGGGTTGGGTTATTCTGGCACCCATCCATCCGCCGTCCCACGGAGGCGGCCCAGCGATTCCTTCTCGCGCTGTGGCCTAGCGGTTCAATCACAAGCGAACTTCGAGGGCCCCATGAGAGTCGCTACCGCTTTCTTTTCGTGCGCCTGTTTGGTCGCACTATCATCCGCCGCAGATGCCCAGGTTCTTGTCGGAACGGGAAGTATCGCGACGGAATCACTCGTGCGAACTCGCCGGATCGACGCGCAGCAATCGGCGATCTCCGAAAAGGGAGACGTGATTACTGTCATCGCGCAGCAGCCGGCCGGCAACAAGGGATTCACGATCTCCGCCCACCCCCAATATCGGGAGAAAGGGGATTGGCAGCCGGTGCAGATGCCGCCGCATCCGTTGGCCGCGTGGTACACGTCGAAGAAATACGGCGGGTTGCGGGACTATGTCGACGTGGCCGGCACGACCGATGCCACGCGGCGGATCGTCTCGCTCTTCGTGCCGATCGACGGCTTCGCAACGCTCGCCGGCAAAGAGTGCGATCTGCGTTACGTAGTGCGGGTGTGGGACGCCGACGATCGAGAGATCGCGGCGGTGACGCTCGAGCCGTACCGTATTCGCGTGGGAGTCGACAACGGCCACATCGCCATCTCGATTCTGGATCGTGGCGGCGCACAAGCACACGGTACGAGCGATGCGTTGCTGTTCGACACGGCGAGCGGCAAATGGCTCAGACCAGACCCGTCAGCGAAGAGCAGTTCCGTCAAGCGGTGACGGTGGAGCCGGCCGATGTTTGCCATTGCGTCGATGCGGCCCGGATGGTGCGCACGCGGGAACTCGTCCTGGCCCTGCGCCGTTGGCAGGGGCCAGCTGTCCGAGCAGCCGGTTGATGGGATGGGACCCATTGGAGCCGTTCGACGAGTGGCCGGACGCCTGCACGGTCCGAATCACTTCGTCGATGGTAATGATCGGCATGTGGAAGGTTTTGGCGATCTTCAGCAGTTCGTCGCCCGTGGCCATGTTTTGTCCGTCGCGGCTGCAGATCTCACAGAGGACGCCGGCCGGCAACAGTCCGCCCAGGCGCATCAGGTCGACGGTAGCTTCGGTGTGTCCCTGGCGTTCGAGCACTCCTCCCTCGCGCGCGATCAACGGAAAGATGTGTCCGGGACGGGCGAAGTCCTCCGGTCGTGTCGACTGGTCGACGATCATCCGGATCGTGAAGGCCCGTTCTTTGGGGCTGATGCCCGTCGTGCACAGCGAGTGATCAACCGGGATGGCGAAGCAGGGGGTGTTCGGACTGCGCCGCGCGACCATCGGCTTGAGACTCAGGCGTCGGGCAATCTGCGGCATCACGGGCATGCAAAGCTGGCCGCGGCCTTCCGAGATCAGGAAGTGCACGCTCTCAGCGGTGACTTTTTCGGCCGCCACGAGGAAGTCAGCCTCGTTCTCCCGCTCTTCGGAATC
>DASRXU010000011.1:0-24064 GCA_035687365.1 Planctomycetaceae bacterium
GCCGATGACGCGACACGACATCTTTTCGGCTGACGAGTGCTTTTTGACCGGCACCGCGGCTGAGGTGATCGCCGTGATCAGCCTGGACGGCCGCACCATCGGCGACGGCAAACCAGGCCCGATCACGAAAGACCTGCTCGAACGCTTCCGCGAGTTGACGCGCAAGGGCGGCTGGTAGCAGATCGCGAAATCTTTGTTCGCGCGACGGTTCCTCAGACACCTCAGCGGGGTTGAATCCTGGAGCGGCGTTACGTCCGGCGTTTGGCGTAAAACCACAAAGACACGAGGCAGAGGGAAATCGGAACAGGAGATCGCGGAGAATTTTAGGGGGGTTCGGCTTTTCCTTTCTCTGCTCCCTCTGCGTCCTCCTGTTCAAACTTTCTCTTCTCCCTTTTGATCTCAGTATGCGCGTCCACAAACAGCGAGCTGATCGAATGACCCGTTCCCTGAGCCGATTGGCGGCGTTCGCCGGAGTCTTGGTCTCGTCTTTCGCCTTGCTCGCTGCACCGCCGCAGACGGACAAGTCAGCCAAACCTGCTAAAGAAGCGCTCGCGCAGTTCAACTCGCTGATCGGCGGGTGGCGCGGGACAGCCCAGCCGCGGCGCGGATCGGCAACCGGAAGTTGGCGCGAATCGGCCGAATGGGTCTGGGACTTCAGCCAGCCTGTCCCCGCCATTCGTTACGTAGTGACGGACGGCAAACTCCTGAAGTCGGCCCGCATCACCTTCGACGACAAGGCAAATTTGTTCCGCGCGACCGTCGAGTTGCCCGGCGGTTCAAGCCGGGACTATTCCGGCAAGTTCGAAGACGATCGGCTGGTCCTCGACTCGCAGCCCGACGCGAAGCAAGAACAGCATCGCATGATGGTCACGCGGCTCAACGACAAGCGCACGATCGTCCTGTTCGAGAAGAAGCGCGCCAATGCCCGCGCCGGGGTCCGCGTGGCCGAAGTCGGCTACACGCGCGAGGGCACGCGGTTGGCGGTCGAAGGAGGCGACGGCCCCGAGTGCGTCGTCACCGGCGGCAAAGGCACGATTGCCGTCAACTACAAAGGGCAGACTTACTACGTCTGTTGCTCTGGCTGCAAACAGGCGTTCAGCGAGAACCCCGAAAAGATCCTGGCGGAATACAAGCAGCGCGTCGAAGCCCGCAACAAAACAGCGAAGTAACCTTCCAGAAAATCGGGCCCATCACTGCTAAAGACCACGATTTTTCCACACTCCAGCGAAGCCGTAGCGATTTCTCAGCAGCCAAAAAGCCGTTGACACTATTTGCCCCTCGGAATAGAGTCCGCCTCCCTTCAATCTCTCATTTCCATCGCTGTTTGTTCGCTGGGAGCTGTCGCCATGGCCGGCCTGCCTGTCTCACAGTTTGCGCACGCGTCGAATACCCCCGTTCCGTTCATCGATCTCGTCGCCCAGCACCAAACGATTGCTGCCGAAATCCGCGACGCTGTCGATCGGGTCTTCACGTCGCAGATGTTTGTGCTCGGCGAGGAAGTCGCCCAGTTCGAGACCGAATGCGCCCAGTATTGCGATGCCAGTGATGCAATCAGCTGTGCCTCGGGCACCGACGCGTTGCTGTTGGCTTTGATGGCGTTAGGAATTGGGCCGGGCGACGAAGTGGTGACGACCCCCTTCAGCTTTTTCGCGACGGCCGGCGTGATCCACCGAGTGGGGGCCAAGCCGGTCTTTGTGGACATCGATCCGGTCAGCATGAATATCGACCCGGATCAGGTCTCGCGGGCGATTACTTCCAACACGCGAGCCATTCTCCCCGTGCATTTGTTCGGTCAGTGCTCGGCGATGGAGCCCTTGTGGCGAATCGCCGTGCAACATGGACTATCGATCATTGAGGATGCCTGCCAGGCCATCGGAGCCGAATACCGAGGCCGGCGGGCAGGGGTGTTGGGAACGATTGGCTGTTTCAGCTTCTTCCCCACCAAAAACCTGGGCGGTGCCGGCGACGGCGGGCTGCTGACGACCGACGATCCGGAACTCAGCCGCCGGCTGCGCGTGCTGCGCGTGCATGGCGATGTCGGCAGTTACAAGCATGTCGAAGTCGGCCTCAACAGCCGGCTCGACGCGCTGCAGGCAGCCGTGCTCCGCGTGAAGCTCGGCCACCTGGGCCGCTGGACCGAAGCCCGTCGCACCAACGCTAAACGCTACCACATGCTGTTCGAGAAGTACGGCCTCGCAGACCAAGTCGTGCTGCCTCGCGAGTTGTCCGATTGCCGACATGTCTACAACCAGTTCACGATTCGCGTGAAGCACAATCGTCGCGATGCGCTCTTGGCGTCGTTGCGATCGCAGCAGATCGGTGCGGCCATCTACTATCCGATTCCGCTGCACCTCCAAGAGTGCTTCGCCTCGCTGGGATACACTTCGGGCATGCTGCCCGCTTCCGAGGCCGCGGCCGCCGAGGTGGTCTCGTTGCCCATCTTCCCCGAGCTGGGAGCCGAACGGCAGGAACTTGTCGTCCGCGGCATCGCCCGCGCCCTGGGCTGCCTGTCGTCCGAGAGCAGCGAAGCGCAGCCGCTCCGTCGAGTTGCCTGACGACGCCCGGTCTTGGTCTTCGTCTTCGTCTTCGAGCCGCGCACGTCAGTAAGCGGGCTATCGCGCGCACAATCCACGGTCGATGTCGCTTGCTCACCGGGCCGCCTGGATTGAACGTTGTTCTCTTTGCCTGATCTCGCAACTTGATCTCGAGTCTCGCTGCCTGCTGCGCGTTTGACTGAAATCGCAGCCCTGAACGAGAACGCGCCCGCTCTCATTTGTGCGCTGAATAACCCGCTTACTGACGTGCGGGGCTCCAAAGATCGCGATGAGCACATCGATTTGTCGCGCGCGAATTGTTTTGAACCGATGTAAAGATTGCCGGTGCGCGGGACGCGATTGGGGGCTTTGACGCGACCGCGAAATCCTTGCGTGACGTGACGGATCGCCCGGCCGCTCGCCCCAAGTCCAGATCGGGCCACCGCTAAGCGACGTCGCGCAGAAGCCTGTCGCCAGAGCTTTCCCCGTCGTCACGGTTTTCCTGATCGGTGGAACAGACGTTGCGTTGCTTCGCGCGGGGCGGAGCAGACCGCTGCCGGCCCTTCTCTGCCGTTATGCGAAATACAATGGAAAGCCGGCTCGGCCGTTTGCTCGCTGTTTCGCGTCGGCGACGATTGCGAATGCGGGTCGTCGGATGTCGACCCGGCTCGGGGCCACGTTCTCGTTCGCGGAGGGACAGATGGGAAATGCTTCGGTTCGCGGTGCGTTAAGGCGCTGTTCGCCCGACCACGATCGATCGACGCGACGCTCGGCCTCGCGCTTTCGGCGAGTCCTCACAGTCGGTCTGGTCGCTCTGAGCGGCTCAATTTCAATCTCTCGGCCAACTTGGTCGGCCCCCACGTCCGCGGCCAAGGTGACTGCCGCGGGCAAAGACGCCGCGGCCAAAGAAACGGTGATCAAAGAACTCGTGGGAAAAGACTGCAAGGATGACGAAGGGATCCGCCGCTCGACGGCCGTGACGCTCAACTATTGCCGCGCGTCGTTCTATCGCATCCAAAAGATGCCCACGTTGCGCGTACTGATCGAAGAGCAGGAAAAGATCCTCAACAACGTCGATCTCAACGGCATCGCCGACCAGGAGGTGATCAAGCTCTACACCGGCGTGCTGGTTGAAATCAGCGAGATTCGGCTCTCCGACCGCGAACGCGTCGTGCTCGAGGACAAGTATCACAACACGCTGGGAACGCTGCTCACTGGCGACGCGTTCGATTTCGGGACGCAGTTGGCTTCGGCCCATTACCTGGCCGCCGTCCGCACAGGGGCCCGCAGTTGGTGGGACTATCGGACCTCCGTCAATACCCGCGACCTCGACATGTTTCACGTCGACCAGAAGCGGTTGATGGCCTTCACGGAAAAGTCGGGCCAGTTCCTCGACACGTTCTGGAAGCTGGCCCGCGACCGCAAGATCCCCGACCGCTGGCTGATCCGCAACCACGACCTGCACAACCTCGAAAAGGCCATGCAGGAACACGATCCGGCCGTTCGCTTGCGAGTACTCCGGCGGATGGAAGACTTCATGACCTGTTTTCCGCCGTATTGGTATTACGTCGCCCGCACGCAGCAGGCGCTCGGCCAGCTCGGCCCGGCGGCCGAGACGTACGAACGGCTGATCAAGGTGGGCCAAGGGCACTTTCGTAAAGACGAAATGCTGGCGGCCGGGCTGGCCAACCGAGCGATGATCCTCGACTACCTGCACCAGACGGGAGCCGTCGACGCCGCGGTGAAGGCGCTCGGATATTCGACAGAAGTTTGGGAAGCCAACCTGATGGCGGCGCAAGTCCTCGGTCGCAACGGTCGCCCCATCGAAGCTGAGGACGCTATTCTCCGCAATCTTGACGTCGAACTGGAACGCGACCGCAGCACGGTGGCCCTCGTGTCGCTCTACACCACCACGCGCAATCGTCAAAAACTTCAGGCCTGGCTGAACAATCCCGCGGCCGTGAGTCGCCTGCCGATTCCCACGCTGATTCGCGCGGCAGCTGTGCTCGGTCCGCGGCGCTTGCCCGCGCCCGTCGTCGCCCAATGGGCGGCCACCGTGCAAGCGCACTATGATCTCAATTACGGAGCCGATGACTTTGTGCTGGTGACCACGCCGGCCTGGCGGCTGCAGTCGTCCGAAATGTCGCTCTTCGTCCGCAACGACTCATCGCGCCAATCGACGATTGCGCTGATGCCGGGCAAGTCCGAAGTTCGCTTCGGGCGAATCGGGGAGATTGGTCATCCGTTCTATGCGTCGTCCAATCCGCCCGCGGCCACGCTGCTCGTCCGTTTTCCCGACGCGCCGCTGGTTCGTCTGCGTCTGCAACCCGGGCCCGAACCGCCGAAAAACACCTCATCATCGAGCTTCTCGTCCATCGTCGAGATGTTGACGCCCACTTCGTTCACCAGCCGGCAGCAGGCCCTGCAGCTTGCCGCGGTGGAAATCGGGGAAGAGAAATTCGCCGTCGCCGCTCGGCTGAACGGGCCCGATCCCACTCCCGCGGACGATGGCAACCCGGTGATGAGTCCGCCGATTCCGAATTCCGCCGCATCGGTGAAAACGGAGACTCCTCAGCCGACGACTGCTCCTTCAGGATCGACGCAGGAGGTGACGACGCAGCCCGCGACCCGTTCGCTCGACTTCCCGCCCATTCCCGTTTTGACTGTGCCTCGGTTTACGTCGGTCCACACAACCAACTCCGGTCCGACGCTGCCGGATCCTCAAGCCCCGTTGGATGGCCCGCGATTTGAATAGGTGCGAACGCGAGGAAGCACTCCTGGGGCTGACAGCCCAGGCTCCTAGGCGACAGCGGGGCCGCCGTCTCATTAAGATAGGCAGTGAGCTGTCTCCCGCTGTTGTCTTGAATCGAGTCGTCGCTTGTCGAACGCTTCCCCGTCCGAACTCCCTTTAATCACCGATCTGTCCCGAGCAGAATTGGCCGAGTGGTGCCAGGGGCAGGGCGAACAGCCGTTTCGCGCCGAGCAGATCCGGCGTTGGATCTTCGGCAAGCGGGTGAACGACTTCGAGAGCATGCACGACTTACCGAAGTCGTTGCGGGTCGCGATGGCGGCTGAGTTTCGCCTCTTCGCCTCCGAAATCGCCAAGCACCAGGTCGCCAGCGACAAGACCGAAAAACTGGTCCTGAGGCTGACCGACGGCAACCACATCGAAGCGGTGCTGATGCGGGAGCCGGATCGCGTTACCGTCTGCCTCAGTACGCAGGTCGGCTGCGCGATGGGTTGCGTGTTCTGCGCGAGCGGCCTGCTCGGCGTCAAACGCAATCTGTCGACGGGCGAAATCATCGAGCAGGTGTTGCGACTCGATCGTCTGCTGACGCCCCTCGAGCGGATCACCAACGTCGTCGTGATGGGCATCGGCGAGCCCTTGGCGAATCTCAAGAACCTGCTCCCCGCAATGGAAACGCTCAACGAAAAAGGCGGGCTCGGCCTCGGCGCTCGCCGGATCACAATCTCGACTGTCGGACTGCCTGACAAAATCGGCGAGCTGGCTCGCTACGGCAAGCCGTTCAACCTGGCCGTCTCGCTGCACGCCCCCGATGACGAACTCCGCAACCGCTTGGTGCCAATCAACGAGAAGACTGGCATGCAGGCCATTCTGGAGGCGGCCGACGATTACTTCCGCGAAACGGGCCGCCGGGTGACGTTCGAGTACGTGCTGCTCGGCGGAGTGAACGACGGCATCGAGCAGGCCCGCAGCCTGGCCCGGCTCTTGGAAGGCCGCGGCGCTCATGTCAACCTGATCCCGATGAACGCGGTCAACGAACTCGAATTCGCAGCACCGACGCGCGCCCGAGTCGACGCCTTCATCGACACACTGACATCAGCCGGCATCGCCGCCACCGTCCGCAAACGCAAAGGCGCGGATATCGACGCGGCCTGCGGGCAATTGCGACTGGCGGCTGAGCGGGACGCGGCGGCGCCGGCGCAAGTCCGTTAGTTCGACTCTTCGGTCGCGACCGGGGTTTGCGCGGGCAGGTCATCTCGCGGCGGCCCGTTCCACAGGACAGTGTCCGGGCAAAGATCGATTTCACCGGGCCAGCAAACAGTCCCGTGTTCCACGGTCACCCGTCGGAACATCCCTGGGTCCTGCCGGATTGGCTCAAAGATTGGACCAACCAAGAGCGGTCCAACGTCGCGTTCAACGACAGACGCGTCGGTGAGAGTCAGTCGCAAACGGCAGCCAGAAAGTGCACTGGCGTTTTTGATTCGGAGCATCGCGGTCTCTATATCAACCCAGCCTCCGCAGCAACTGCCGTCCACGGCGGCGCCACGCGCCCTGTTTGCGGGCGATCGGCGGTGGGCTCGATTCGATTTCCATCAGCATCGCTTGCAGGTTGTCGCGGGCTTCCTGGATGCGGCCCGATTGCGACTCGAGGCAGGCGAGCAGGTAGAGGCCCTCGGGGTGCCGCCAGCGTTTCACGTGCTTTTGCAGATGGGCGGTCGCTTCATCCGCGCGATCCAGGCTGAGCAGCGACTTCGCGTAAAGCAGCGAGACGTCGCCAAATTTGTATTGCGGGTCGGACTGCAGGATTTTGTTCGTTCGGTCGCGGGCCGCGTCATAGTCTTTGAAGTGCGTATCGACCAACGCCGCGCCCCACAGTGCGGCCAGGTTGCTTGGCTCTTTCTCCAGAGCGCGGGCGTACGCGTCGTTGGCCCTGTCAAAGTGCCCGGTATCGCGCAGCGCGTCACCCAAGTGGACGAAATGGTAGGCGTTGCCGATCTGGTAAGCCGCCGATTCGAGGCGACGAATTTCGGCCCCGCGCCGCAGGCCGGCCACCCAGCGTGGCATGGGGACATGATGCGCCGGCAGCCAGCGGGCGAAGAAGTAAATCAGCGGACCGATCCCGGGCAGAACCACGATCACCCACCACCACATCTGACGTTCGGGATCGCTGCGGATGCACTCGATCAACATCCAAATCGTGAAGCCGGTAAAGAGCAGCCCCACGGGCCCCGAACCCGGGCCGAGCCAATTCGTCAGTTGGTGCAGTCCGAAAAACATACCCGGTCCGTCTGACCTCAATCAGCTCAAAAAGCCCCCCTCGCTGACGCTTCGGGTTGGTAAACCCCGAGGCATCAACACCAACCCGAAGCGTCAGCGAGGCGCATTCCGCAACCAGTGGCCAAATGGAAGGTCGGATTGTATCAGACTGTTCGCGATCCGTCCGAGGCATCTAATTTCGCAACCACGGCCGGCGCTTCCGCGAGCGAGGCGATCGTCAAATCCGGCTCAGCCCCCACGGGCACGGCCGAAAAAAGGGGTACCCGATCGCACGAATCGAGAAAGGCCGCCGCCAGGGAATTATCGGGGTTCCAGCCCTTGCTGCGGCAGTCGGGCCAGCGGATGAGGATCGTTCGCATCCCCAGGCGGTTGGCCGGATCGATGTCATTGTCCCGGCGGTCGCCGATCATCACCGTACGGCCCGGTTCGGAACCGGACGCGTTCAAGGCCCACTCATAAAGGGCCAGATCGGGCTTGTGGAGATGCAATTCGTCGCTGATGGCCACGATCTCGAAGCACTCGAGCAGCCCGCGGCGGGCCAGACTCTGGCGGCATTCCGTCGGTTGGTTGGCGATAATCCCCAGCCGCCAGCGCGATCGTAATTGCTCGAGCACGGCCCGGTTTCGTTCGTCCCAGAAATGCTGTTGGTCGTAGTGGGTCAGCAGCAGCTCGCGGATGTTGCGCAGCGAGAACTTGGCTTCGTCCGGCGGCAGCATCCGCTGAGCGAGCGTGTGCAGGATGAAATTCGCGCCGCCGCGAGCCAGCTCCTCACGTTCGGCAAGCATTGCCTCGAACTCGTAACTGGGGTGACGAATTCGCAATGTGTCGTAGAGCAACCGATACGCTTCGAAATTCTGCGGATCGTCGTTGAAGAGGACATTGCCGACGTCGAGAAAGACCCAGTCGATCATGCCAATTTTCAATCAAGCCTGTTTTAGTCAAGCCAGCCTGATGTGCTCGATGCGGTTGTCGATCATCCAACGCAGCCAGGCCTCTTGCTCCTCCGAGATCTCTAGTTCGGCCGTGGAGTGGCTGTCGAGTGGCGAAACGATGCGGAGGACGCCTTCGTCATAAAACTCGTTCGCGTCGCTGAGCCGCACCCACCACTCGTTTTCGCCCAGAGCGGCCGGCCCTCCGGTCTCGCCGGGCGAAGTCGCAAAGTAGGTGACGTCGTGCCTGAAGCGGTCCGGCATGGTGAATGGCGGAAGCTCGGGGCGAGTGACGGCGACGACGCGAACGGGCATGCTGTGTCACCTCGAAGTTTCGCCGCTTGAATCGTGCTACCAACCGCAATCACGGATGGGGCTCACCAACCCGCGCCCTTGGTCGTCGTTTTTACACGGCAGATGTACATATCGGCGCAGAGGTACAAGACGCTGCCGTCGTTGCCCCAGGCGCAGTTGGCCGTCTTTTCGCCCGTTTCGATGCGGCCTAAAACTTTGCCGTCGGGGCTGAAGACGTAGCACCCGCCCGGAGCAGTCGCGAACAGATTTCCCTTGGCGTCGACCTTCATGCCATCGGGCAGGCCGGGCAGCTTGCCGGCCACCGATGTCATGTCGGCGAAGACATTCCCCGGGCCTAGCGTTCCGTCGTCCAGCACGGGAAACGCCTTCCAGATGGCCGCTTTGAAATCGGACTGAGCGACGTACAGGATCTTTTCGTCCGGCGAGAAGGCGATCCCGTTAGGCCGCGTCATCTCTTTCGTCAGCAACGTCAGTTTGCCGTCGGTCGCCAGTCGGTACACGCCGCAAAAGTCGAGTTCGCGCGGCGCGCCCTCTTGTTGCGGCAATCCGTACGGCGGGTCAGTGAAATAGATGTCACCGTTGGATTTGATGCAGCCGTCGTTGGGGCTGTTGAGGCGTTTGCCTTCGTAGTTGTCGACGAGCGTTCGCTTTCCGCCACCTTTGGTCAGCACCGACAATCGTCGGTCGCCGTGCTCACAGGAGATGAGACGGCCCTCGCGGTCCATCATCAAACCGTTCGAACCGGGCTCTTTGCTGTAACGCGGGTGGAGCGGTCCCGTGTAGCCGGAGGGACGCAAGTAAACGTGAACGCCCTCGCCTTCCTTCCACTGCATCACCTGGTTCGCAATCACGTCGGAAAAGAACAGCGTTCCCGACGCCTTGTCCCAAACGGGTCCCTCCGCCCACTCGAAACGGCTGCTGAGCACTTCAATCTTGGCGTCTTTCGGAATCAACTCGTCGAGCGCCGGATCGAGCCGATGGATCTTGCCGATGACGGGAAAGTTCCGCGTGCCTTGAGCGCGTGCGGAAGTAAGCCCCCCAGCGAGCAGTGCGACAACCGCCGACAAGAGAAAGAGTCTGGAGAAAAACGATCGGCGGAACAACGTGACGTGCATGGTGGCATCTCTCGGGTGCGCGAATCGGTCGATGCGGTGAAGAGCGCGTTCATCCTAATGGTTCAAGCATCGAGTTCAAGCGCCGCGCATGTTTGTGTGCCACTGCTGAGCGGCCGCCGCTCAGCAGTGTTTTCAGCGTTTGGGTTGCATCGAACTCGCGCCGAAGATGGAGGTCGTGTAACGCTTGATACCTTCGGAATAGCACTGCTGAGCCGAAGCGTCTCAGCAGTGGCACACAATGCGAATGCCGCAATTGACCTCAATATCTTAGTGTCTTCGTGCCTTTGTGATGCAAATTCCCAGTCCAATCACCTATCGAGTTGCAAAGTCCTCCGGCCGTCCTCCATACTCGGGAATTGCACAATTTCTGCCTCAGCTCTGGCCCACGCAGCTTGGAGTTTTCCGCATGTCGCGCCGGTTTCTGGTCTTGATCCTCGCTCTGGCTGTCGCCCCTCTCACGTTCGGCGCGGATGATGCCCCGCCTAGCTCCAAGTCGGCCAGCTCGAAAGCGGCGAGGAAGGCCCAAAAGAAAGCTGCCAAGAACAAAAAATCGGCGCCCGCGGCTCCGGCGACGCCCGTTTCACCCAACGCCTCGGTCGAGCCAACCGGCCCCGTGTTCGCGCTCAAAGGGGGACGAATCCTCACGGCGGCCGGTCCGATCTACGATCCCGGCGTGTTAGTCGTCGCCGATGGGAAAATTCTGGCGGTCGGAGCGGTGGGCAAAGTCACGGTTCCCAAGGAGGCGCGCGTCGTCGATGTGGCCGGCAAGGTGATTATTCCTGGCCTCGTCGACACGCATTCGCACTTGGGCGTTTACTCCCGGCCGGCCGTCGAAGCCAACAGCGACGGCAACGAAATGTCGGGGCCCGTGCAGGGCATCGTGCGAGCGCTCGACGCGCTCAATCCGTACGATCCGGGAATCCGCATGGCCAACGCCGGCGGAGTCACGGCCGCCAACATCATGCCGGGCAGCGGCAACGTCATCGGCGGGCAAACGATTTACGTGAAGCTCCGCGGCTACACGCCGGAACAAATGTGGATCGCGTCGCCCGACGTACTGGGCGGCCTCAAGATGGCCAATGGCGAAAACCCGAAACGCGCCTACGGTGGAAAAGCCAAAGCGCCCGGCACACGCATGAAGGTCGCCGCACTGCAGCGAAGCGAATTCCTGGCCGCGAAGGGCTACATGGCCAAGTGGGACGCGTATCGCAAGAAGCTGGCCGCCGGGGAAAAGGCGTCGCCGCCGGACGTCGATCTGGCGATGGAGCCGCTCGTCGAAGTGCTGCAGCACAAGCGGACGGTTCACTTCCACACGCATCGAGCCGACGACATTTTGACCGTGCTGCGGCTCAAGGACGAATTCAATTTCGAGCTGGTGATTCAGCACGGGACCGAGTCGTACAAAATCGTCAAAGAGATTGCCAAGCACAACGTGCCCGTCTCGATGACCATTCCCGATAGCCCCGGCGGCAAAGCGGAAGTGGTCGACCTCACCGAGAGCTGCGGAGCCGACCTGGCCCGCGCCGGCGTGAAAGTGCTGGTCAATACCGATGACCCGGTGACCGAGAGCCGCTTCCTGTTGCGGACGGCGGCGATTCCGGTTCGCGGCGGACTGTCGCCCGAGCTGGCCCTCAAGTCGGTCACGCTCGCCCCGGCACAAGCCCTGCATCTCGACAGCCACATCGGATCGCTCGAGAACGGAAAGGACGCCGACTTTGTCGTCCTGAGCGGTGAACCCTTCAGCGTCTATAGCCGCGTGCTCGAAACGTACATCGACGGCAAACCCGTCTTTAAATTGTCGGACGAAAAGGATCGTCGCTACCAAATGGGTGGCTTCTCGCTCAGTGAGCGCGTGAAATTCCCCGCGCCCAAGCCGATGGTCCACCCGCTGCCCGTGGTCAAAGCGCCGGCTCTCCCGGCCAAGGCTCAGCATCCGGGCGCTGTGGGCAACAACGCGGTCATTCTGTGCGGGCGGCTCTTCAGCGTCGCTAAGAAGCCGATCGAAGACGCAGTCGTCGTGATCAAAGACGGCAAAGTCGCGGCCATCGGCCCTCGAGCGTCGACCACGATTCCGGCCGACTTCCCTGTGATCTCCGCGGTCTCGGTCACGCCCGGGCTGATCGATGCCAACAGCATCGTGCCGCTGTCGGGGCAGTACAACATTGCCGCCGATCAGGACCAAGACGAGTTGTCCGATCCCGATCAGGCCGAGCTCCGCGTGCTCGACGCGTTCAATCCGAACGAGCCGCTGCTGCGATTCCTCCTCGAGCAAGGGGTCACGGTCATCCACACCTGCCCGGGGCGCGACAACGTGATCGCGGGAACCACGGGCGTCTTTCGCACGCACGGCACCACGGCCGAATCGATGGCCGTCAAATATCCCGAGTCGCTGTTGTTCAATCTGGGCGAGGCGCCCAAGCGGGCTTACAAGGGTCAGAAGCCGGGCACGCGCATGGGCACAGCAGCCATTGTCCGCAAGGCCTTCACCGACGCGGCCAACTATCGCCGCAAGCGCGAGTCGCCCAAAGCCGGCGAACCGCCCCTCGACACCAATTTGAAGATGGAATCGCTGCGTGCCGTGCTCGATCACAAAGTCTCCGCTCTGTTCGCCGCCCAAAAGGCCGACGACCTGATGACGGCCCTGCGGCTGATCAACGAGTTTCATTTGGACGGCAAGTTGGCCCTCGGTGCGGAGGCCTATTTGATCGCCGACCAGATTGCGGCCGCCAAGGTGCCCTTGATCCTGCATCCCACGATGCAGCACGCCGAATCGATGGAGACGACTAATAGTTACCTAGGCAGCGGCGCAGCCCTCACCGATGCCGGCATTCCGCTGGCGATCGGTTCGGGGGCCGAAGGCTACGTTCCCAAGACGCGCGTCGTGCGGCAGGAAGCGGCCATGGCCATGGTCTACGGCCTCGGTCGCGACGCAGCTTTGAAGGCGATCACACTCGACGCGGCCCGCATTTTGGGAATCGACGGGCAATACGGCAGCCTCGAGCCGGGCAAAATCGGCGACGTCGTGCTGTACGACGGCGATCCGTTCGAGTACTCGACGCACGTCGTCGCGGTGCTGGTCGATGGCAAGCTCGTCTACGACCGCTCGCAGAACAAGTCGATCCCGCTGGCCGATCGAACTTACTCATCCAGCGCGGAAATTCCGTGCTGCCTGGGTTGGATGGGTTGGTAATCGAACTCGCCGCGAAGGCTTGGCCTTTCGGGTGGCACTGGCGGCTTGTCCGCCAGTGTTCGCTCATCCAAATCCCACTGGCGGGCAAGCCGCCAGTGCCACCCAGACATCGCTAGCCAGCTGTTTCGACTTGCTCGCCTGCGGTGCTGAGGGACGCATCCTCGGGCTGCGCCTGCTCCGGTTTCTTGAAGAGCAGCGAAGCCCCGATCGAGATTGCCAGGCTGCCGCCGACGAACGTGAGCACGATCCAATTCGGGATATCGACCCAGGCGTCGACCAGCATTTTGATGCCGACGAAGGCCAGGATGGCCGCCAGTCCATACCGCAGGAAATGAAACGCGTCCATCATTCCGGCCAGGGCGAAATACAGACTGCGCAGGCCGACGATGGCAAACGCGTTTGACGAGTAAACGATAAACGCATCTGGCGGCTTGACGACTCCGATCACCGCCGGCACCGAATCAATGGCGAACAGCAGGTCGGTCGTGTTGATCACCCACAGCACGACGAACAGCGGCGTGATCATCCACCGGCCGTCGACGCGGGAAAAAAAGTGGTCTTTGTCGTACGTTTTGGTGATGGGCAGATAACGCCTCGAAAAGCGCAAGAACCAATTGTGCTCGGGATCGTATTGCTCTTCGCTCACCAAGAGCTTGAGCGCCGTGTAGACGAGCAGCGCTCCGAGCGGATACAGCAGCCAGTGAAACCGCTGGACCAGCTCGACGCCGCAAACGATGAACACGCCCCGCATCACCAGGGCGCCGAAAATGCCCCACAACAACACGCGGTGCTGATTATTTCGCGGCACCTGGAAATAGGAAAAAATGATCAGCATCACAAACAGGTTGTCGACGCTGAGCACTTCCTCGACCAGGTAACCGTTGATGTAGTTGAGCGCCGCGTGCTTACTCTGGTACCACCACATGAAGCCGGCGAAGGCGAACGCCACGGCGACCCAAATGGCCGAGCGGATCATGGCTTCGCGAACGTGGATGACGTGGGCCTTGCGGCTAAAGATGCCCAGGTCAATCGCGACGAGCACGATCAGGAAGACGTTGAACGCCACCCATTCCATCATCAGGCTCTGTTCCCGCTTCCGAGTCGACCCGCTGCCATTTTAGAGCGCGGGGCATCCGGGCGTCCGCTCGAAGTGCCAAATTGGGTGGAAGTCGCCTGAGTGAAATAACCTGGGTGGGACAAGTCGGCTGGCAGGCGGACGCGGGGCCGCCGTTGGGCCGATCGGGCATTGCAGAGGGCGCGGCGTGAATCGCAAGGCCGCGATCCAGACTTCCGGACGCGGTCAAGGGTGGGTAACGGGACTCGAACCCGCGACCTTCGGTGCCACAGACCGACGCTCTAACCAACTGAGCTATACCCACCATGGTAGTGCTGACGCGCACAACATATCTGACGCCCGAGACCCCTGCAAGGTCCGAAAATGGCCGCGGATTTGTCTCGGTCTTGCCGATCGCTTCGCTTGTTCGACCTTCGCGCGCGATCTTCCTTCGCGTTCGGCCGATCGTCCGCTTGAGGCCCCCCTGGGGCGAATGTACAGTGAACCTCCCCGACTGGCCGCAAGGACTTCCTCCGGACTCCGGTTTGTCTCTCTCCGCCTCTCGAACGCCTCGCACAAGGAGCGCGTGATGACCGAGCGCATCGATCACATTCAATCCGGCGTGTTCATCATGCCGTACCACGATCCGGCCAAGCCGCTCGCTCAGTGCTTCGACGAGGACCTCGAGCTGATCATTCGGGCCGACGAACTGGGCATCGAGGAGTTCTGGATCGGCGAGCATCACACGATGAAGTACGAGCCGATCGTGATGCCCGAGATCTTCATCGGCCGCGCGCTGGGCGAGACGCAGACCATTCGCATGGGGCCGGCGCCCGTCTGCCTGCAACAGCACCACCCGGCCCACGTCGCCGGTCGCTTGGCGTTTCTCGATCATCTCGCGAAAGGTCGCCTCAATCTGTGCTTCGGACCGGGCAGCGTGACTTCCGATCAGGAACTGTTCGGCGTCGATCCTAAGGACGGGGGCGCGATGTCGTTCGAAGCCCTCGATATGATCCTCAAGCTCTGGTCGGGCAACCCGCCCTACGAGATCGAGGGCAAGTACTGGACGATCCGTCTCAAAAAGACTGTCGACGAAGAGACCGGCATCGGCTACATCCACAAACCCCTTCAACAGCCGCACCCGCCGATTTCGATTCCCGGGATGAGCCGCGACTCGTACAGCATGAAGTACGCGGGCCGGATGGGCTTCAACCCATTCGCACACTGCCTGATTGCCGGCAACGTCGTCGCCGACTTGTGGAAGACCTACGAAACGGCCGCTCGCGAGGCAAACCGTCCCGCCCAGCGCTCGAAGTTCAAAGTCGCGCGTTCGATCTTCCTGGCCGACACCACGCGCGAGGCCCAAGAGCGGGCGCGGACCAATTCGGTCGGCAAGAACTACCAATACATCGGGCGACTCTTCGACAAGGGGCTGGGTCGCCGCCTATACAAACGCGACCCGAACATGAGCGACGCCGACTGCGATCTCGAGTATTTGATGTCCGAGCAGATCATCGCCGGCGACGTCGATCATGTTCTGGGCCGGCTCCTCGCGCTGATCGAAGAGACCGGCCCGATCGGATCGCTGATCACCATGAGCTACGACTGGGACGACAAAGACGCCTGGATCCGTAATCTGGAGCTGTATCAAAACGAACTGATGCCCGCGCTCAACAAAGCCGTCTTTGGCAACGCTGTCAAAGCGGCTGCCGTTTAGATCGCGATTCTGCGGCGTCAACCGCAAGGCCCCCCTCACCCCCGGCCCCTCTCCCGCGAGGGGAGAGGGAGAAAGATTTGCACGCAACGTCCTCTTTTTGAAACGGTCAGCCCCATTGTTGAAACGGTCAACTGTAGAGACGATCAACGCCGAGACTTCCCCCCTCTCCCCTCGCGGGAGAGGGGCTGGGGGTGAGGGGGCTCGCGCCCGCTGCCCCTAAATCACGGACGCTTATTTAGAGCGCCGTTGCCCACAACACCGCAAACTTTTGCTGACCCACCCATCTCACAGAAAGCTCCGCATGCCAAGCCTTGATCCGTTTCGCGAAAAAATGTTGCGGGGCGAAGTCTGCTTCGGGACGGCAATCACCTTTACTGATCCGACGATCACTGAGCTGCTGGCCGGCGAACTCGATTTTGTCTGGATCGATGCCGAGCACAACGCCCTGTCGCTCGAGTCGGTGCAGTTGCATTTGATGGCGGTCAACGGATCGAAGTCCTTCCCGCTGGTGCGCGTCGCCTGGAACGATCCCGTGTTGCTCAAGCCGGTACTCGACATCGGCACGCCTGGCGTTGTCATTCCGTTGATTCGGACGGCGGCCGACGCCGCCCTGGCGGTCGCCGCGTGCCGCTATCCGCCGAAGGGCATTCGCGGTTTCGGACCGCGGCGAGCCAGCCGCTACGGACGCGACGGCGGCCCGGATTACATCGCCCAAGCTAACGCCTCGATCATGATCAACGTGCAAATCGAACATGCCGAAGCGGTCAAAAATCTCGACGCCATTCTGGCAACAGAAGGCCTCTCGGGCATCGTGATCGGCCCGAACGATCTGGCGGGTTCGATGGGACTTCCCGGCCAGCCCCGCCACCCCGACGTCCTCAAGGCGATCGACACGGTCGCCGCTCGCGCCCGCGCGGCCAGCAAGTTCGTCGGGCTGGGCAGCAGCGCCGACCCGGAAGAGCTCGCCGACTGGGTTCGTCGCGGCGTGCAGTGGCTGTTGGTCGGCGCCGATTTTGTTTTGCTGCGCAAAGGGACCACCCAAACAATCGCCGGCGCTCGCTCCCTGATCGCCTCTGCTCACTAGGCGTAAACGCTCGGCGATGCTTCGCGCGCCACAAGAGATGAGTGCGGCTTTACCGCGCTCATGTCTTACGACCCCTACGGCCGATACAGATTGACAAGCCGCTTCATGGATTGATCGGCTTAGGGTCGGTGCGATTGCTTCGCTCGCGAAGGAGTTGTGGGATGCGAAAGGTTTCGAGGATTCTCGCATCATGGATCGTTGCGACCTCGGTCGGCAACGTGGCCGTGGCCGGTGATGACGCGTTCAGCCCGCCGCCGGCACCCCCGTCGGCCCCCGAACTCAGTGCTCCGTCGGCCCCCAGCTCTGGCGGCGTCAGCCTGACCGATCCGATCAGCACGGCACCCAAAGCGCGGGCTTTCGATCCGTTCGCGAACGACCCCGTGCCGACGCCGACGCAGAGCCACTCGTCGTATTCCGTGTTGGGCGGAGCACCAAAACCCAACGCGGCCCGTTCGTCGACCGCTTCGACAACGCATGCAGATACGCACCACGCGGCGCCGGGAGCGACCTCCTCCACCGCGTCGCCCTTTGACGATGTGCCCACCACCACTCATGCCACGCAATCGAAAGCCGCGGCTTGGAGTGCCGGTTCGAGTCACTCTTCGACAACCGCATCGCCCAGCGCATCGCACGAAGCGGCGACCACTTCAATCTCCTCCAGCAATACCGCTGCCGGTAGCTCGGATCCGTCGCAAGCGCCGACCGTTTACGTGCAATGGGTGAAAAAGTCGCCAATTGTCGTCGGGCAGGAATGCCAGTGCGACCTCGTGGTTCGTAACACGGGCAAAACGCCCGCGCGAGACTTGGCGGTCGACGGCTTCTTCCCCGCGACCGTCCGCCTGACACACTCCGACCCGATGCCGGCTGACAACACCGATCACGTCACGTGGTCGTTCGCCGAACTCGGCCCGTCCGCCGAACACGTCATTCACATCAAGCTGGTGCCCAGCCGACGCGGCGCACTCGCGACGAGCGCGGTTGTGCGGTTTGCCTCGTCCGCGGCCAACACCTTCTCGGTCGAAGAGCCGCTGCTGGCCGTCGCCCTTCGCGGGCCGAAAGAGCTGATGGTCGGCGACTCGGCCACGCAGACGATCACCATCAACAACCCCGGTACGGGCGTCGCCCACAACGTGGCGCTCGAAGCCCGGTTCACCAAAGGGCTCGAAGCTCCCCGCGGTGAGCAGTTCATCATGCAGGTCGGCTCGCTCAATCCGGGCGAATCGCGGGTCGTGCGGCTGCCGTTGATCGCCGTCGTCGGAGGCGATCAGGAAGTCACGATCTCCGCCTCGGCCGGCAACGATCTGCATCGCGAAGTCGCCAGCAAGATTCACGTCATCGCGCCCAGCCTCAAGGTCGCCTTCGAAGGTCCCAACTTCCGCTACGTCGGCCGCAAGGCCCATTATGTGGTGACGGTCACCAACGACGGCGGCGCTCCGCTCAACAACGTTCGCGTGACGCACGTCGTGCCGGACGGCTTCCGCTTCGTGCGGGCCGACCACGACGGCCAATTCGACGAATCGTCGCACACCGTCACGTGGAACCTCGAACACCTCGACCTGCATCAGTCGACGCCGGTCAAAGTCGAACTGCTCACCACGCAGATCGGCAAATGCACCCACACCGTGGCCGCCGTCGCCGAGCAGGGCGCACGTAGCGAGCGAAAACTCGACACCATGGTCGACGGCGTCGCTTCGCTGGCGGTCGAAATCCTCAAGCAGAGCGACCCGGTCGAAGTCGGCGTCGAGACCGGTTTTGAAATCCACGTTCGCAACGACGGCTCGAAGGCGGCCGAAAACGTGTCGATCGCCTGTGACCTGCCGTCCGTGCTGGAAGTCGTCCGCACCGAAGGAGCCACCTCGGTCGCCGGCACCAAAGACCAGCTCACCTTCCAGCCTCTGCCCTTACTCGACCCGGGCAAAGCGGCCATCTACCGCGTGCACGTGCGAGCGAAAGCAGAAGGCAGCCACCGATTCGGCGTCCGCCTGACCGCCGACTCAATCAAAGAGCCGCTGACCTACACGGAACTGACCAAGTTCTACAAAGACTAACCAGCGGCACTCTTCATTCCATTCCCGAGCAGGGGGCGTAAGCCCCCCGAGTCGCATTCAAGCGTACGCAACGCAGGTCGGGCCCTCTTTATTCTTTTAGCGCCCAGGAGCTCGACGCCTACACGGCCCGCAACTCGGCCTGAGTTACGCTTTGCAGCAACTCGACAATCCGGCGGAACTCAGCTTCCGTCGTGCCCTGCCAGGCAGTGAGTTCGCGGCCTCTCGCAGTCACGAGCGAGATTCGATACGGCCCTCCAATCGACGGCAGCAGGAACTCAAAGATCCGGCCGAAGATCGCTTGGATCGCGCCAAATAAGACCATGGTTCCCCACCCGGATCCTTCGTGCCCGTAGTGTGTGTCGATGTGGGTCACGCCGCGCAAATTGCACCGCTGCGTCGTCACCGGAAAAAACGCGATATGAAACTGCGTCGTGAACCGATCGCCTCGAATCTTCGAGGTGCGATACATCCCGGTCACGCTCAGCGGGATAACGCAGGCCCAAAGCCGTTCCAGCAAGCTGCGACGCGACGCCACCACGATCGGCACCAGCAGCAGCACCAGAACGACGATCCTGACGCGCAGTCTCACACCCAGCACGACGCGCGAGTCCGAGGGCTCCTCGACCGGTCTGGACTTTTGTGACTCGAGCGGGACCGCGGGAGCCGGACTGGGATTCGGTCGGAAAGTGCGTTGGTTTTTTCTAGAACCGGGCGCAGTCGCGACTTCCGCAAACTCGTCGCGAAACCCTGTGGCTGACTCGGGCGATTGTCCCGCTTGTTTTTCAGGACGAATCTCAACGACCTCGCGGCACTGCGTACACTTCGCCCGCTTCCCGAGCGCCTCGTCCCGGAACCTGAGCGAAGCCCCACACTCACCGCATCGAACGACGATTGCCATAGCCGAGTCAGTTGAAAGAAAGCAGCACCGAGCGGCAATCCAACCGCGACCGCCACTCCCAGAGCACCACAATAAACGGGCAACTGCTCAAAGGGATCCCAGAAATCGGCCCGCAGCGGCAGTCTCTGCTCATTCCCGAGCGGGGGGCATAAGCCCCCCGAGTTGCATTTGAGGGTGAATGCAATTCGACAACGGCGGTCAAACGATGGGAAGGCGAAGCCCCCGCTGAGCCGTTCGATCTGCGAAGCATTTGTCGGCCGGACGGCGCTTGTTAAGGTCAGATAATTGACCGGCGGGTTCCCATGACGGCGATCGTTGGGTTATTCAGCGCGGAGGCGCAGCGGACGACAGGAAGCTGGACGCACCATGAGAACGAATCTGACCTTCCAAAAGAGTGACCGCGACTTTCAAGTCTGGGAGTATCAGGTTTCCCACGGGAACTTGCTGATTCGCAGCCCGAAGGGGGCCGCAGGCACTCTGCCTGACACCAACCTTGACCTGCTTTTTGTGGGCGTGGATTACATGGCTGTTCCACGGCACCTTCACGGCGTTGAACTTCTAGCGCCTAGTCCCGACGAAGTACGACGGGTGGAAACTGTGATCGGCAAACCTACGCCGATGAACCATATCATGATTCTTGTGTCGGAACGACAACGATTTCCTGTCGTGGCCGTCGGCTTTGCGGCTTCCGAAAAGGACTGGGATATCTTTGAGTCTCCCATCGAGCACCGGTCACAGTTTCGGGCCGAGCCTTGAGCGCGCGAAGAAGCCGTCGCCCGGCTCAATTCCTGAACAGCCCCGCAAACCGTGATTCCAACGCAGGTATTCTGCGATGAGCGACAAGACAGACCGAAAGCGGTGGCGTCAGTCGATAGAGCTTGAGACGCTCGACCAATTGCTAGGCGGACCGCTTCCGCTCGCCACCATCCGCTCGCTGTATGACAGCCACGACCATTTTGTGCGGGCAATCACCGCGATGCTCCATACGGGACAAGTGCGGTTGCTCGCGAGCGGCATCGACGTCGCGAACTACCGGTGGCCGAGCGTGCTCGGCAACACGGACGACCAAAGTGAAGAACAACTGTACCTAGAGGTGACAGAAGCGGGCGCTCGACGAGTGTGTTAGCCGACCCCGCGGCATTTGCCTAAATTTAATACAGTGTTGGCGGGCGGACTCTTCGACTAAGAGGACGGCCGCAATTGCTCGTTGGAGGGGCAGGAATAATTATCATTTCGTTTGCCCTGACGGGTAGCCCAAAGCCGCCGCCCAGTGACACCCGGCGGCATACGGCCTTCTTTCCTAGTGATTCCCGATAGACTCACTGGTAGCATGGCTGCGGAACACTTCGATTGCAGCTGTGATTTGCTGCGCTCGCAACAGGACGAAGGCTAGTGGGTCTATTCTTTCGCAAGAGTGTCAACCTTGGGCCGCTTCGCCTTAACTTCTCGAAGTCGGGCATCGGCACTTCTGTTGGGGTTAAGGGAGCACGAGTTTCGTTCACACCGCGTGGCACCTACATCAATATGGGTGCCCACGGGATTTATTATCGGAAACGACTTGACCCGCCGCCTCCGGAGTCATCGGCATATCGTCAGGAAGATGTCCGTCACGAATCGCACACTCGCGTGCAGCGAGGAGAGATTTGGACGGCTGATGCTGGACAGCTTGTCGATTCGTCCAGCAAAGAGATGCTCTCCGAGATCAACCGGAATGCCGCACGCCTTGCCTACGCCCCTTTTGTGTGGATATTCGGGCTAATTGCTACAGTGGGAATGATAGCGCTCCTGCAGTCCCAGCTTGGCGAGCGCGCGGAGATCTTCTCATTATGTGTGGGTATTGTCGGCGTAGCTTCCACCGTCGTCGCGGCGATACCAACGGCAGCGCGTGATTCGCTCCAACGGACGACTCCGTTGTTCTACGAGCTAGATGAACTCGCTGAGCAGCGGTTCGATCAGCTACAGCACTCGTGTCGGTCGCTAGGGCAATCGCAACGCGTTTGGCGGGTGCAGAGCAGCGAGCCAAACTGGGACTGGAAGCGGAATGCGGGAGCGTCATCCTTGGTTACGCGACAAGTCGTCACGGTTGGGCCAATGCGTCCGCCCTATTTGGCGACTAATGTCGAGATTTGGGGAATCGATTGCGGCCAAATCAAACTCCTTTTCTTTCCGAACTGGGTATTTGTCTTGCAAGGACGAATCTACGGCGCGGTTGCCTACGAATCGCTCACAATCGAATGCGCGGAAACACGGTTCGTCGAAGATCGCGAAGTGCCGCGTGACTCCACGATTGTCGGCCACACCTGGCAATACGTTCGACGCGACGGCGGACCTGATGGGCGTTTCAGCAACAACCGGCAGCTTCCGGTAGCGCTCTACGCATTCTTAAGACTCTCTTCGCCGCTCGGTCTGAATATCCACCTGCACGCATCGAATGTGAGTGCCGCGTCAACATTCACGCGTACCACTACGGCCGCAAAGGCGGTTCATTTCCAGGACCGCATTCCTCCGAAACGGCCAGGTTCCGGCCCTGGTCAGTCGCATCCAGCCTCGCCGCGCGCAGCAGCGTTAGCGGTGCTCGGGCTGTCGGGATCTCCTAGTGATGTGGAGATCAAAGCCGCCTACCGGCGAATGGTTCTCATGTATCATCCCGACAAAGTCGCGACCCTCGCACCGGAGTTTCAAGAACTCGCGCACCGCCGTATGAAGGAAATCAACGCCGCGTATGCTCTGCTTAGTGGCGCCGAAGATCCATTGTCCGAATCCCATCCCGAGTCGCAAGCGCAAACCTTCGTTGTGCGATGCCCACATTGCAACGTGAAACTCGCAGTGCCGGCTAACAATGCCGGCAAGGTTAGGAAGTGTCCCAAATGCCACCAACCCATTAGAGCCCCGGTTCACTCATCCTGACTTCCTAAGTCGGCACCTTGATACGTCCGGCGGGTAACGTTCCCCTATATCAAGAAAACCTTACCCGCCTCGCCGGGTAAGAGTTCGTTTACCCGCCGGGTAAAGTTTACCCGCCGGCAAGAGCTTGACCGGCCACAACGCGGTAGCCGTTCTCCACTCGGTCACGCTTTGCGATCTGGGTTGGCTCGATTAGACCTTCATCCAGCAGTGAACCCAGTACCGCGTTAACCCCGATGCAAGTCAGTCCGAGATTTTGCCTGAGGTAGCGAGGGGTTTCGCCGGATTCCCTGGCCTCGAGCGCTGCCAGTACTCGGTTGCGATTGCGTCGGAGCGTCACGGCACATTGCCGTTCTCGTTTCCCTTGAACGGCCCAAAGCTGTCGCACTTCGGCTTCCGTTTCGGCAGTGGTGGGGGCGCTCAATGCCGTTTGCCACACGCGGCCTCCGGGCCCCTCCGGCGTGCCTTCCTCCACATCCAACGCCCACTGTCCGTGGTGTCCCGCGCGGCCGCCGGCGGTGAGCCAGAGTTCGTCGTGGCCCGTTTCGGAGTCGAAGCGGCGACGGCGGGACAACATCAGCCATTGGGCCGAGAATTCGGCGAAGCCGCTCCAGGCGATGTCGTCCAGCGTGGCCGGATCGCCGGCGATTTGTTTGGAGCGTTTGCAGTGGTGCACGACCAGGATTGTGCAGCCCGTCTCGTCACCAAGTTCAGCCACCAGACGGAGCACAGAACCCATCGCAAACAAGTTGCGGCTGTCCTCGCCGCGGATCGCAAGGTAAGCCGGGTCGATGGCGACACAGGCCGGCCGCTTGTCGCGGATGAGTCGTTTCAAAGCTCGCCTGTCGACGTCGTTGTCGAGCTGCGGGAGTTTGGGCGAGAGCAGAAAATTGTCGAGTGTCTTGAGCGAGAGGCCGCGGGACGTGCTGATGCGGCGGGCAATCGATTGCAGGGCGGCCAAGCCCGATTCTCCGGAAAGAAACAGCGTGCGGCACGGCTCGGCGACGGGAAATTGTCCAAGGAACGGCGTGCCGCTCGCTAGTGAGATCAACAGGTCGGCCGTGAGCGACGTTTTGAGCGTTTTGAAAGCCCCGAAGATGCCGCCCGGCTGACCGGCCACCAGGACGCCGGGGATGAGGTAGCGGGTCTCGAACTGGCCCGAATTGAGTTCGGCGGCCGTGAAGAGCGGAAACTGCACTTCGTCGTAGCCCAGGTCTCGGTAAAGTTCATCGAGCAGGTCCTCGGGCACCTCG
>DASRXU010000012.1:0-2958 GCA_035687365.1 Planctomycetaceae bacterium
CATGTCGGTGCCCTTCGCAAGGTCTTGGGCGATGGCCGGTCCGGCGACCGCTACATTTCGACTATACCGGGTCGAGGCTATTGCTTCGTTGCGGACGTAACGCGTCTGCAACTGCGGCAGTCCCCAGACGCCGCCGCTCCCGGACCACGACACACCGACAACCTACCCGCCCCGCTCACGCGGATGATCGGCCGATTGGACACGATCAACATCCTTGCTGGGCAATTGCAGCAGCGACGCTTTGTGACAATCGTCGGCCCCGGCGGGATCGGTAAGACCACAGTGGCCTTGGCCGTCGCCGAATACCTAGTCGATTCGTACGAGCACCGTGCTTGTTTTCTTGATGTGGCGTCGCTCACGGATCCGCTTCTGCTGCCCAGCGCACTTGCGTCTGCTTTGGGGAATTCGATGCTCTCAGGAGATCCAGTTCATAGCTTGATCGCATTCCTCCGGGACAAGGACATGCTGCTCGTGCTCGACAGCTGCGAGCGCGTCGTCGAGGCAGCGGCTGCAGTAGCGGAGGAAGTATTCAAACATGCCCCCCGCGTGCACCTTTTGGCGACCAGCCGTGAGCCGCTGCGCGCCGAGGGCGAGCACGTGCATCGCCTCCCGCCGTTGGCCATTCCGCCTTCATCGCCTGGCCTCACGGCGAACGACGCGCTCCGCTTTTCGGCCGTGCAGCTCTTCGTCGAGCGAGCGGCAGCGAGTCTGGACGGGTTCGAGCTGAGCGACGCGAATGCGGCCGTTGTCGCCGATATCTGCCGGAGGCTCGACGGGATTGCGCTCGCAATCGAGCTGGCAGCCGGCCGCGTCGACGCCTTCGGGGTCGAAGGGCTGGCGGCGCGCTTGGACGATCGTTTTCGGCTGCTGACGCTCGGCCGACGTACCGCTCTCCCGCGACATCAGACCCTGCGCGCCACTCTCGACTGGAGCTCTGAGCTTCTCCCCGAATCCGAGCGGGTGATCTTGCGGCGCCTTGCTGTCTTCGCCGGGGGCTTTACCCCGGAGTCCGCGAGCGCCGTGACGGCCGGAACCGATTTCGCCCCGTCGGACGTCGTGGAACTTGTGGCCAACCTGGTCGCGAAGTCGCTCGTTACGGCGGACGTTGGAGGCGCAGCCATACACTATCGGCTACTCGAGACCACGCGGGCCTATGCGCTCGATCAGCTGAGCAAAAGCAATGAGTCGGAACCGACAGCACGGCGCCACGCCGAATATCATCGGGATGTGTTTGAACGCGCCGAAGCCGAATGGCAAACGACGCCCACGTCCGACTGGCTGGCTGTCTATTTGACACAGATCGACAATATGCGAGCGGCCCTAGATTGGGCCTTTTCGCCGAGCGGCGACACGGAGATCGGCGTGGCGCTTACCGTCGCCGCAGTGCCTTTGTGGTTTCAGTTGTCGTTGATGGACGAATGTCGCAGTCGGGTCGAACGCGCGCTCGCAACCTTCGACCCCGAAGCGAGCCACCGCACACGCCGCGATATGAAGCTCTTCGCTGCTTTGGCCACAGCGATGGTGTTTACGAATAGGGGTGCGCAATCCGAAATCCATGCGACTTGGACAAGCGCGCTTGAGATCGCCGAAGGCCTCGACGACACCGACTACCAATTGCGGGCCCTTTGGGGGCTGTGGCTTGCTTGCTCCAACAACGGCGAACACCGTGTTGCGCTCGCGCATGCGGAACGGTTCCGCAGCATAGCCGAGAAGTCGACCGAACCGGCTGACCCACCCGTCGGCGATCGAATGATCGGCCTCTCATTGCAATTGCTGGGAGACCAACCCAATGCCAGGCGGCATATCGAGCGCATGCTCAGTCGCTATGTCGCCCCGGTTCGTCGGTCGCACATCATCCGTTTTCACTTCGACCAGCGAGTGATGGCGCGGACTGCGCTTGCGGAGATTCTGTGGCTGCAGGGATTTCCGGATCAAGCCATGCGCGCCGCCGAAACCAATGTCGCGGAGGGGCAATCAATCGATCACCCGTTGTCGCTGTGCTACGCGCTAGCTCAGGCGGCCTGCCCCGTTGCACTCTGGTCCGGCGATGTGCGGGCAGCGGAACGATTCGTGGCGATGTTGACTGACCAAGCCGCAAGGCGCGCGCTGGACCGCTGGCATGCCTGGAGCAGCTGCATCAACTCATTCAGGGGTGTGCTGCTCATTAAGCAAGGCGACCTCGTCAATGGCTTGCAGGTTCTCCGCACGTCGCTTACCGAGGTCCCCGAAACGAGGTTCTTCCGTCATCTGGCATTTCTCGGCGAGTTGGCGGAAGCGCTCGGCCGTGCCGGCGAGATTGGACAAGGCCTTGCCGTAGTCAATGAGGCGCTGGCGCGATCGGAACGTAGCGAGGAGCGCTGGTACATTGCAGAACTCTTGCGCATCAAGGGTGAACTCGTGCTTTCGGAAGACGCGCCGACCGCCGCTGTCGCGGCGGAGGGGCACTTTCTGCAATCACTTGACTGGGCTCGCCGGCAGAAGGCCCTGTCTTGGGAGTTGCGCACCGCGACAAGTTTTGCTCGGTTTTCGAGGGATCAAGGCCGAGATGTGGAGGCTCGTTCTGTTTTGGCGGCCGTCTACAACCGGTTCACAGAGGGCTTTGAAACAGGCGACTTGGTCAGGGCCAAGGCGTGTCTCGAGGAACTAGACTCGACGGGGTAGCGATTTTCGCGGTGCCCGCGGGCGTTCACATGGAAATTAGAGAAACGAACTGCCCTCTTAGTCCGTTCGTCCTCAATCACGACCAGATCGACCATCAAATAAACTGGGTGCTGAGCGGGCACGACCGTGCGTACCTAGCTTTTGCGCCGAACGCGGGCGGCAGAGTCCGCTCGATCTGCTTCGAAGGTCCGGCCAATCCCGACGCAAATCAAAATTCCGTGCGGTATCAACACCCGCGCAAGCTCTTTAAGCGTCCTAGTCACCTGGAACGCATGTTCGTCACATTATCGGATAGCG
>DASRXU010000013.1:0-24053 GCA_035687365.1 Planctomycetaceae bacterium
GTGTCGCCCTGGCAGGCACAGGAAACTCATCCGTTTTTCGGCACGCTGTTTCGCGTACCGGATTCTCATATGTTTTGGCGGAATGCGGACTCAGGCTGCTCGAGCGTACAAAACGCGCTGAAATCGGCGGCAGAATTCGAACGATTTTCGACGAACGCTCGTGCGTGGACTGCCCGGCCGGAAGATTGACAGCCCTCTGCCGGGCGTTTCCAATGTTAAGCGGCGATCCGCGCTGTGGAGGGACTCCATGGGCACACGGACGTTTGGACCTCCGTGGTTTACACCAACGTCCTCAACCGAGGTGGTCGCTGCACCTGACTGGCGGTGCATGACGGCTTTTCGTGAGTCCAAGACTCTGCCGGCCCCGCCGGTTGGTGAACTGGGCCGTTAGACCAGTGAGCGCGCATGAAAAAACCCATCGTCGCGTTCACATTGAGCTTCCTATTGCCCGGCGCTGGTCTTGCGTATCTCGGCAGGTGGAAGTGGGCCTTTATCAATCTCGGCATTGTGCTTTTGATTGGTGTCGCCGCCACGTTTCTCTTTTCCGAAGAGTCGCTCCACCAGTATGGCCATTACATCGCGATCGGTAGTAGTGGCGGTTCAGGTGGACTTGCGCAAGCGCTGACGACACAAATGAATCAGAAGCGTAAGACCGATGGCGTGGTCTAACCATGCGCTGCACCGAACCCGGCCCTTGCGCTCCGGTTGCCGACAATCCACCGATAAGTGCCGCGGAGACAGGCACCGGAAAGTCATTCGCAATTGCCACGCGGTTCTGCGCACCGAATTGCCATACGTGTTGCGGAATCCGGCCTCCGGCTGCGAGAGCCGATCAAACGCCCGGAAATCGGCGGGCAAAATTCGAGCCCTTTCTCGCAGGCCCTGTTCGCGCGCCCCGTCGGGTGACTCACGCGCCCGCATCCGCTCGCTTTACACCTGAGTGCCCTTGAGTTTCACTTTCGACCGTTGTCGACAAGCACCCGAATGCGTGGCGGACCGATGGCACGTTGAGCCAGATTTGTCTCAAAAATGACATGAACGTGTCATGTGCCGCCCTTGGGTGATGCTTAGGCTGAAGCTGTTTTCCGAATCACTCGTCCGAGATGTCGGCAGTCGTGGGGCACGGCGTTCGAGATGCGGCAGAAAGGCCCTTACACAGAGTTGCCGGCATCTGACTTGTCGGTCGCTCGGTTATCGGAAAGTGGACGCTGCAGCACCAGGGTCAGGAGTTCGGCGCGGGAATGTACGCTGAACGCTTGATAAATCTTGCGCAGATGGTTGTTAACCGTGTGAATGCTGATGTGCCGCTGCTTGCCGATTTCCTTGTGCGTATGACCTTTGAGCATCAATTTCAAAACCGCGCGTTCGGCGGAGGTGAGTGATCGAATCGCGTGAAAGATGGCTGCGGAGTCTTTTTGTTTCCAGCGCTCCGTTGAGAGCGCTCCCGTTCGACGTTTGCCCGCTTCGTCTTCCCGCACCAGCTCGAACGAGACGCGACCAAACCGTAAATGCTGGCCTACTTTGACTGGCGTCCCATGAACAACAGGCTGGTCATCGACGAACGTGCCGTTGAGGCTCTTCAAATCGCGAATCGTTACCGTCGACGCCGTGACGTCGATTGCCGCGTGCTCGCGCGAGACCGTGTTGTCGGGCAGGCAGATCGCCGCTGTCCGCTCGCGGCCCACCAGATGCGTCCCCTCTGTCAGGGACACGGTGTCCACCAGAAGGACGGGAGGCTCGTTGATCAGCAGGAATGCGGCACGAACCGCCGGATCGCGTTTGGGATTCGTCGGTCGTTGGTCCATGGCCCGGATTCTGGTGATTGATGCGGTGGCTGTTCAAGAAGTCTAAGGGGCTGGAATCGGCATTTGCAACGACCGTAATCGCGGTCGTGCGGCCTATCGTGAGAACTTTGAATGCGAAGCACGAGGTCTTGTGCCAAGATGTGAGGATGCGGCGTTGAAAGCTCAACCCACGTTGCGCGGCAATTCGAATCCTTTGCCACAACACGACAATCCGATTCGTTCGCAATCCTTTCAGGAGAGCGGAATCATGTGCCCGGCTGACTTGCCTTCCAAGTTGTTCGAGTCGAATTCGAAGGGCTCGGCGCAAGGTGCCACTGTGCGCTTCGTGGGCTCGCCGCGCGTTCCCGAGCGAATCGGACGCTATCGAGTCGAGTTGATTCTCGGGCGCGGAGGGTATGGGCAGGTCTATCTGGCTTTCGACGAGCAACTGAACCGCAAAGTGGCGATCAAGGTTCCGCACGCCGACCTTGTTTCGGATCCGCAAAGCGCGCTGCCCTTTCTGGCCGAAGCGCGGACCGTCGCGAATCTCGATCATCCGCATATTGTGCCGGTCTACGATGTGGGAAGTACGACCGAGTGCCCCTGTTTCATCGTCTCGAAATTCATCGAAGGCAGCGATCTGTCCACGCGGATCCGCTCGTCCGCTCTGACGTACCGGCAGATCGCTGAATTGGTTGCTTCCGTCGCTGAAGCCTTGCATTACGCACATGGGTGCGGCCTCGTGCATCGTGATGTGAAGCCTGCCAACATCTTGATCGACAATGACGGCCAACCCTATGTCGTGGATTTTGGACTGGCCTTGCGGGAGGATGATATTGGCCGCGGGGCCGAATATTGCGGAACGCCGGCCTACATGAGTCCGGAACAGGCGCGCGGCGAAGGACACCGTGTCGATGCTCGCAGCGACATTTTCAGCCTGGGTGTGGTGCTCTACGAACTGCTGGCCGGACGGCCTCCCTTTCAAGCCGACACGAAATTTAAGCTTCTGCTGCAGGTGGCGCATTTAGCGCCGCCACCGCCTAGTGACTATGCCCCGGCCGTTCCGCGCGAGCTTGAGCGCATTTGCCAAAAGGCGGTGGCAAAGCGGGCCAAGGAGCGCTACGCGGACGCGATCGAGATGGCCCATGATCTGCGGCAATTTCTCGCACTGGAAGGAGAGGGGACGACGGCAGCCCCCGCTTCGACGCGAGTGGAAGCGGCCCTCGAGACTTCCGGCGGCCGTGGCATGGTAACGCCGAGACCGTCTGCTGACACAGATTTGAAAATTGTGCCGAAAGGCCTACGGTCGTACGAGACGCACGACGCCGATTTCTTTATGGCCCTGTTGCCTGGCCCGCGCGATCGGGAGGGCATTCCGGAGTCGCTTCGCTTCTGGAAAAACCGAATCGAAGAAACGGACCCGCAGGCCACATTTGCGGTTGGCGTCATATATGGTCCGTCGGGCTGTGGCAAGTCGTCGCTGGTGAAGGCCGGTCTGCTGCCGCTGCTCTCCAATGACGTCACCCCGATCTACGCTGAAGCGACCGGCGACGGGATAGAAGCGCGCCTGGAACGGGCCCTGCGGCGGCATTTTCCGTTTTTGAGACCGGAACTGGGACTAAAAGATATTCTGACTGGGTTTCGCCGCGGTGAATGGTTGCCCGTTGGGAAAAAAGTGGTCCTGGTGCTGGACCAGTTCGAGCAGTGGCTGCACGCGACGCCGGACCCCGAATCCTCGGAGCTTGTGCAAGCCCTGCGACAGTGCGACGGCGGCAATCTGCAATGCCTCGTTCTGGTTCGCGACGATTTCTGGCTGGCCTTGAGCCGGTTTATGCTGGCGCTCGAGATTAGGGTGCTCGAGGCGGAAAACGCCAGGCTGGTCGATTTGTTCGATCAAGAACACGCGATCAAGGTGCTGGCGGCATTCGGTCAGGCCTACGGCAAACTGCCGTCACAATCGGCCGCGACCCCTGTCAATCTGCAGTTCCTCGAACACGCCGTGCAGGGGATGGCCCAAGACGGCAAGGTGGTTTGCGTACGGCTGGCTCTGTTTGCCGAAATGATGAAATCCAAGCCGTGGACGCCCGCAACCCTCAAGACGATCGGGGGGGCGGAGGGAGTCGGCTTTTCGTTTCTCGAGGAAACGTTTGCTGCCGCAACGGCGTCGGCTCAACATCGCCGTCACCGACTGGCTGCCCAAGCCGTGTTGAAATCTCTGCTTCCCCCGGTGGCGAGCGATGTCGACGATCTCAGAGGACATATGCGGCCTCGAGCCGAGCTGCTGCGAGTCTCAGGCTATGGAAACCGCGAGCGAGACTTTGACGAGCTCATCCGCATTCTGGACACCGAGTTGCGACTCATTACCCCGGCCGACCCCAGTGATTCAGGCTCGCTCGCTTCGTCGGCGCCCTCCGGAGCGGATCAATACTTCCAACTCACCCACGATTATCTCGTGCGCTCGCTGCGCGAGTGGCTCTCGCGCAAGGAGAAAGAAACGCGGCGCGGCCGCGCGGAATTGCTGTTGGAGGACCGGGCCACCGTCTGGAACGCGCGCCGGGAGAATCGGCAATTGCCGGGTGTCATTCAGTGGCTGCAGATTCGGCGACTGACGAAACCGGCTCACTGGAGCGAGCCGCAAGCCCGGATGATGCGCGTGGCGGGGCGGTATCACGCGCTTCGGGCTTTGGCGGTGGTGCTCGCTGTCGCCCTACTTGGTGTGATCGGGTTCGAAGCGCGGGAACGGTTTCAGGCCCACGCTCTGAACCGCCGGCTGCTCGATGCCGATACGCAGGAAGTTGCCGCGATCGTGCAGGATATGACACCGTATCGCCGCTGGCTTGACCCCTTACTCAAGGACTCGCTGGCTGCGGCCACGGAGAAACAGGACTCTCGCCAGGAGTTGCATGCACGGCTGGCGCTGTTGCCCGTCGACGGTTCGCTAGCCACGCCTGTCTTCCGCCAGATGATGACCGTCGAACCAAAGGATGTGCTGGCGATTCGCGACGCGCTGCTGCCACACCAGGCGCAATTCACGGCCCAGCTGTGGGACATGGTCGAGTCCAGTCGCAAAGACGACCCCGAGCGGCTACGAGCCGCGACAGCCTTGGCCCGATTCGACCCGGAGAATGACCGGTGGAAGCAGGCGGGCGCCACGTTGGTTCACGATTTGGTGAATGTGCCGCCGGCCTTTCTTCAAACCTGGACGGCCGGCTTGCAACCGGTGCGCCGCGACCTGTTACCCGAATTGGCCGGCATCTATCACGATTCCAAACGAAGCGAATCCGAGCGAACGATGTCGGCAAGCGTGTTGGCCGAATACGCGACCGACCAACCGGGCGTGGTCACGGAACTGTTGCTCGATGCCGACGAACGGACCTTTTTGCTGTTCTATCCGTTGGTCGCCAGGCTCAAAGACCGCACGGCCGGTCTGTTGCAGAGCGCGCTTCAGAGCCAGCCCACCGCAAAATGGAACGATGCCCCGCTCAACCCCAACTGGAAGGAGCCCGATGCCGACACGCGTCAACAAATTGAAGCCGCTTCAGGCGTCATTGCGTCCCGCTTCGCATTCTGCCAGCGGATGCCGCTGTCGACGTTTCTGGCGACGGCCAATCGGCTGAAGGACTCGGGCTATCGCCCGGTGCGCTTCCGTCCCTACGCGGCCCAGAACGGGATCGAGGTCGCGGCCGTTTGGACTCGAGATGGATTGGTCTGGGAGATGGCCCATGGTTTGAACCGAGAGACCGTCGCTAAGCGATTCGAGGAGATGCAGACCAAGGGCTTCGCCATTGAAGATCTCGCGGGCTACAGGGACGGCAAGCTGAAATTTGGCGCCGTCTGGGTTGCCAGGAGTCCTTCACACGAGGACACGCGGATCTTGCTCGGCCTCAGCGAGGCGGAGTTGCCGGCAAAATATGATCTCTTATGGCGTTGGCACTACTTCCCGGTCACGGCGCAAGTTGCACTCGACGATGCGGGGCGGCGCGTGATCTCCCAGGTCTGGCGGCATGCGTCGCCGCGCTACTGGAACCAGAAGTTCGGAGTGCCCGAATCGGCCCTGACGGAACTGATTACAACGAATTATCCGCTCGTCGACGCTTCGGTCGATCCGCGCACAACGCCCGAACCCCGCTTCTCGGCGATCGGAGAAATGGATTTGTCGTTTACCAGCGTGGTCGTCTGCAGCAAGGACGAGGCCGCTCACGTCAAAGAATGTCAAGCGCTCATCGCTCAAGGATACCGCCCCGCGGCGATGTCAGTCGATTTGGACAAAGCGAATCATGCGGCGATCGTCTCGGTCTGGCAACGTCCCTTGGTCGTTGATGAGATGAAAGTCCAATGGGCCAAACGGCAGGCGAATGCCGCCGCGGCTCTGCTCAAAATGGGTCGTGGCGATGCCGCCTGGCCAATCTTGCAAACGGGAGCCGACCCGACGACTCGCAGTTTTCTGATCCATCGGCTGGCGCGTTATGACGTCAGTGCGCCCTTGCTTTACCGGAGATTGATCGAGGAAAACGCCCCGTCCATTCGGCAGGCTTTGATCCTGGGCCTGGGCGAATACCAACCGGAGGCGTGGAAGCCGGGGGCGGAGCAGGTCCAGTTTTTGAAGTTGACCTATCTGAGTGCTGCCGACCCAGGCTCGCGCGCCGCGTCCGAATGGGTCTTAAAACGCTGGAATGAGGACGCTTGGTTGGTCCAGTCGCAAGCAGAACAGGCGCGGCAGTCGAAGGGACGATTGACGGAAATCCATGGTTCGCTGCACGAGGCGAATGCGAAACCAAAATGGTTCGTCAACGGGCAACAGCAAACCATGGTCGCGATTCCCGGCCCGCTCGAGTTCAGCATGGGTTTGTCTGTCGCCGATACTCTCTATTTCGCGGAGCGCGACATCATGTCGAGTTATTGGACCGAGCACGACCGGATTCATCCTTGCCGCATCAATCGGACGTTTGCCGTCGCCGCCAAGCCTGTCACCGTCGAGCAATTCCACCGCTTCAAGGCAACGCATGAACAAACTCCGGGCTTCGCACCCGCGCCCGATTGTCCGGTAATCGCCGTCTCTTGGTATGAGGCGGCAGCGTACTGCAATTGGCTGAGCGAGCAGGAAGGCATCCCGAAGGAGGAATGGTGCTACGAACTGGGTCCCGACGGCCAGGTGGCGAAACGACGGCCGAACTATCTGCGGAAGACGGGCTATCGGTTGCCCACTGAAGCGGAAATGGAGGTTGCGACACGAGCCGGTGCGACCACTTCGTTCTCATTCGGAGGGGCTGAGGAGTTGCTGCCGGACTATGGTTGGTACCTCCCGAATTCCTCGAACCGAACCTGGCCCGTGGGACTGAAGAAGCCGAATGATTGGGGGCTGTTCGATATTCATGGAGAGGTCATCTGTTTTTGCGACGGTGCCTATACGCCGTTTCCGTGGAAGAACCTCAAGCGGCCGATCGAGGACGTCGAAGAAGTCGAGCTTGCAATCAAGTCGACGCAACGGCGCGCATCGCACGGGGCTAGCTTTCGGTCGGAGCTGCCTTCAACGTATTCCGGGTCCCGTTGGGGCGGCGTGCCGACCGAACGTGAGAGCCTGGCGGTCGGCATCCGGCCGGCGCGGACACTGCCTTGACAGACTGGTTTGCCACCTCAACAGGATTTCGGATCGCGATGCGGTTTCTCTCGCGCCGCACATCTTGCCGACTTTTTTTCACGTTACGCCGGCCGCTTTCCCGGAATCTCAACCCTTTTGCCGGACTCGCCATCAAACGACCGATAAGCCCCGCCGTGGCCGGCCCCCGGAACTCATGCGTATTTCGGCACAACTTTATCCGTGCCGGATTCTCATATGTTTTGGCGGAATAAGGCCTCAGGGTGCGAGAGCAGACCAAACGTACGTAAATCGGCGGCAGCAATCGAACGGTTTCTGGGAACTCCGGTCCCACAGTGCGAAATGCGGACGGGTGGCTTGCCTCCTATGGGTCGGGTGCTTTTTGTTGGCGCGTTTTCGAACTGACGCTCGGCTCGATCCTGCAGCGGAGAAAATGCTGGTTGCGGCTATCGCCGCCGAAGGCGCTGAAATGCACTCTATTTCCGCTCGTCGGCGTTCACCGTGGTTGGCCGCCCTGATCGTTTGGGGCGCCTGGGCCATGCTTTGCTTGTGGCCCGAGGACGTGCTGCGACGGGACGAATTGCATCCTCACCCGCTCCCTCCGACGGTTTTTTATTCCTTTTTGTTGTCGGCGTCATTGTTGCGGCCGATCAATGAGCAACTGATATTGTCCGAGGCCGTCGGTTGGCGAGCCGGCATCAAAACGAGTTTTTCGACTCCGAGAAGATCTCACGTCGAAGCTCGATGAATCGCCTACGCTAGATTCAGGTCCCAGCATGAGAGCTAGGGCTCCTGGTCTCCTAGCGGCGTCGATGGCAGTCCGGCAGAAACCGAACGTTGATGGAGGAGTCAAAGTCGGGCTCGGACACCACGGCCGCCGCCTAGCCGTGGTTTTTGCGCCTGACTCGGCAAGGACATGCCTTCAAAGCGGCTCTCGACCCATCAGTAGTTGGTCTGAACGGGATGCACGATTCCCTGATAGGTCCCCGTTGCTATAAAGGTGCCATTGTTGTAGCCGGGTAGGAAGACGTTCCCTGGAGCGGGGCTGATTTCCACATTCACCTGAGCCGGCATGCCGTTCTTTGGTGTGGCCGTGCCGTTGTTAGGCGTGCACGTATCTGTCGTCCCGTTGTAATTGTTAGCGGTGTATTGCATCTGGATTTGTTCCTTCGTGATGCACGTAACGGTCACAAGGACAGACTCGTTACCGTAAGTAGGACGGGATGTAGAAATGAAGCCAGGACCGGCTGGACCGCATTGAACTTGAAAATCGGCCATTGCTTTCCTCGACACTAGGTTGGGCTAGATTGAAACCTTATTAAGTACGGTAATCGACCATCAAGGCGCCTGAATTCTTAGGGTGTATGTGATAAACCCATCGACCGGGGGACTAGAGTTAATGATCAGGTTGTCATGTCGTAGCGAGTCAATCATGTAGGCGTGGAAGTCTTGCATGGGCGCCCATGTCATGCTCGGGGGAACTACCGCAACCACATCGACACTCGCCGCACCGGAAAGCGTCCTGGCGATGAGGTCTTTAATATCCCGAAACCAATCCGCGAAATGAGGTTGCCATTGGGCCGGAGTAGTCTGTGCGGGATGATCCCGGCAAATCCCGAGCATCTCGAGGTGAATGCCTTTTAAGGCCCCAACAACGGATCCGTCGGCGTAGGTCACGGCGAGCATCTGCCTCCAGGGCTTGGTACCCACAGGGTCGTCGTTGTACTGCGTCGCCATGACGCACAGGTGGCGTTTGTTTGGCAGCGGTCCCTTGGCCCAACCTGTCAACACCGAGAGTCCCTTGCCGTCGATGTGCGTGACTCCCTGATAGCGATCGTCCATTGAGGTGATGATCGTGGCGACTCGTGGGTGATGAACTGACAAGGCTCCAACCGGAGGTACCGGGCCAACAGGAGGAGGGCCTGCTAGTTTTCGCAGATCACTCGTGATGTCTTGCCAATTTAGGTTCGGGTTCGCCATCGCTTTCCTTTCTACTGAGATACGCTGGCCAAGAGATTAAAACACGTGCCAACCAGTCATTTGTGAACCCGCGCCAACGTCGCGGGCTCTCTCGCTGAACGGTTTGAACGCAGCGCCACGCGCAAAAGCGTGGCGCGTCCCGCGGGAACGAAACCACCAGACTGATCCACCTCGTAACCTGACTGGGCGGTCGCTGCCGCACGCAGATCAGCCGCCGAATCGCCGGACGACTTGAGGCTGACAAACTGGATTTCCGCACTACGACGAACAATGCATACCTGATCGCTTGCCTTCGTAAAGAACAAGCCAACGACAGTCTGCGGGTCAGTAATCATCGGAATCAGGCGATGGTCAAGCGGCATGACCGGTGGCGCAACTAAAAGGCCGTTCAATGTGTCCCACACCCGCACCGCACCGTCACGGGTGGCTGTGGCCAGGAATTGGTCGTCTTCGCTGAACCGAGCATCGGTGATGGCCGACGCGTGACGGAGCGTAGGAGTCGCATACTGGAGACTCTCCGCGCGCCAGATCCTCGCAAGGTTGTCCTCGCCCGCGGTGACGAAGAGCGCTCCAGACGGACTGGCCACAAAGATGCCGATCGCACCGCCGTGAGCCACTTCCGCGATGCGCTCGTTCTTCTCGCGATCCCAAAGGACGCATGATCGCAGAGTTGCGACGAGCAGGCGTTTTCCCGGCGACAGGAGCTGTGCGCCGACGATTGTTTGTTTGGATTCAATGAACGATCCGTTTGAGTCACCGTTCGCCAGGTACCAAAACATCGCTTTCGTGCCACCAATCGTGCTCACAAGCCTGTCAGCATCGTCAAAGCAGATCTCCCGTACGCGTGGCCCATGTGCCAAGGGCTTGGCCCAGGGCTTGTCGTTGTCGAGATTCCAGAGAATCGCCTGGCCGCTCAGCGTCACTGCAACCAGCTGGCGACCGTCCGCCGAAAACCGGACGGACGAAACCGGCTCGGGATGCACGAGCGGTCCAGCGAGAAGGTGACCTGTTGAGGAGTCCCAGATTTGAACGAAGGAATCGTCACCTCCGCTGGCGATCTTGGTTCCGTCGTTGCTAAACGCAATTGCACGAACCGGGCCATGGCTCTCGAGGAATGCGACACCGGTTGGCCTGGCAACTCCGTCCGAAATGTCCGTTACGAGAATCGGATCCTGGACGGCAGCACCGGCCGTCGCAAGTCGACGGGCATCGGCGGAGATCGCGACCGCGGCGACTTCGGATTCGTGCGAGAGTCGCCGGGCAGGGCGTGACCAGGGAAGTTCAAAGCAGCGAACAGAGCCGTCCTCCGTAGATACGAGGAGTTTTCGATCGTCATGCGTGAAACGGACCCAGCGAGCCTTCTCCGCAAGATGAACCAGTGGCCCGTGCCGCTGCAGATTTGCGGCGTCGTACAGGCGGATCCCGCCGTCGCGACCCGCGGTTGCCAGCATCGAACCGGTCGCGGAAAACGCGATATCGAGGATCCCTTCCCGTTGAGTGATCACTTCCCCAAATGGTTTCTCGGCGTCGAGGTGCCAACGCTGGATCCGGCCGGTGTCACGATCCGCAGTGACAAGCACTTTGCTGTCGGGACTGAGTGCGACGCGCGACGGCCCTCCGCCGCGATCCGCCAGTGGAGGATAGATGAGTTCGCCCTTGCGCGCCGTCCAGACATACACTGAGCTGTCAACCGAGCTCGCACTGACCACCCGAGCGCCGTCGAAACTGAAGAAGGCTTGCCGAATCGCTCCGCGCTGTCCGTATTCGGTAACCATTTTCCATGGCTCGCACTCGAAAACGCGGGCCACACTGTCAGCGCTGGCCGCAACTAGCAATTTGGAATCGACTGTAAAATCGATTGACGCAATGTTTCCGCCAAAGGTGGAGATCCCAACTGGTTTCCCCTCGCTTCCCACCCGTAGGAGCGTCACAACACCGGCACCATCTCCTATTGCGAGATAGCGACCGTCGCGGCTGAATTTCAAACAAGAGATCCTTGGAGCGCCGGCCTGCTTGGAATGTATCTCGAGTGGCAGTCGTCGCGGCTCGTTCCCCGCATCCAAGTCCCAGGTACGAACGATCCCGTCCGCGGTGCCGGTGGCAACCAGACGGCCATTCGAATGGAAATCGCCGCAAGTGACCATTGACCCGTGCTGAAACGGCGCGACGACGGGATTGCCAGTTTCGATATCGGTCACACAGGCCAACCCATCATCGCCCGTCGTCAACAGTCGCTGGCTGTCCTGGCTCAAAGTGCACGATTCGATCGAGTCCTGATGTAACGGCGCCAGAAAGAGGAGTCGGGGCGCAGCGCGAAAGAGGCTTGCGACACGGAGTCGCTCAGTCGCCTCGTATCGAGGGTCGTCGCCCCCGGCCACTGCCAGAGCCTCAACCATCCAAGGTAATCCCCGAACCACGTCCTGTTCGGTGGCTCCGTCGAGCAAGTCGAATGAGCGGATGCCATTCTCGCTGTATTGGTGTGCCAGCAAGCGATTCCGTTCGTGCAGTAAGTTTTCGGCGTTCTGGCGCATTCGCGATTGAAAGAAAAATCCATACGTCGATCCGAGGATCATCAACATCAACAGGGCTGCTACGGTTAGCAGGAGATTTGCCAGCGTGGGTTGTCGCCGTCGCCACAAAATCAAGCGTTTCGCCAGGCTCGGCCGGACCGCGTCGATTGGTTCTCCATTCAGCCAGTGCGTGAGATCAGCGCCGAATGCGCCCGCCCTTTGGTAGCGGTCCGATGGACTTTTGGCGATCGCCGTCAGGCAAATCGTTTCGAGGTCTCGCTCGATCAGAGGATTGACGGAGGATGGCTTGGGTGGAGCGGTGTCGCAGATTTGGCGAATCACTAACTCGGTAGTTCCCCGAAACGGGAGCGTTCCGGTCAAGAGCTCGTACAGCACGATGCCCAGGCTGTAAACATCGCTTTCGGGCCCAAGCTCCCTGAGACGGCCGGCGGCTTGTTCGGGTGACATATACGGGATCGTTCCCATTACGGCCCCCGTCGCCGTGAGATCTTCGTCGTGCGCCTCGCGCTTGGCTAAACCAAAATCCATCAGTCGCGCGCGACCGCTGCGGTCGAGCATAATATTGGCAGACTTGACGTCGCGATGGACGACGTTCTTAGAGTGCGCGTATTCGAGGGCTCCGGCAACCTCGGCCACGATCCTCGTCGACTCGCGGCGGCTGGCCGAGCCTTCGCGAACTACGTGTTTCAATGTCACGCCGTCGACAAATTCGTAGACCAGGTACGGAGCCCCTTGGTACTCTCCGACGTCGTACAAAGCGACGATGTTTGGATGGTGAAGCTGCGCCGCGTTTCGGTACTCGCGTGCAAATCGGCCGCTCAGGCTTTGGCCGAGCCGCTTGTGCGGAATCTTGATCGCCACGAGGCGCTTGAGCTGCTCATCGAGAGCGAGATAGACGCTGCCGAAGCCCCCACCGTCCAAATTGCGGACAAACCGGTAGCGCCCGATCGTCTCGAAGGCGTTTTGCTCCAGCTGCGGCGACAAGAATTCGTCGGGGACCGAGAACGTGCTGTCGTGCAGATCGATCTTCGATTCGGTCTGGGTCAGATCGGTGTTGCTTCCCAGGACCGCGCCGCAAGAAGGGCAGTTCGCCGGCCGCTGGTTGGCTTCGAGCTCCACGAGGCAGGCCGGACAGACTCCGCGCCAAGGGCCCGCGCTACGGGCCGAACGCTCTGCGGACGCGCGAGAACAATCGAGTTCCTGATCCGGGGATGAGATTCCGAGAACCGTCGCGCTTCCGAAGACGTCCCGCAGCAATGAATGCAGGTCGACCGGTCGATCGTCCAGCGTAGCTAGTGCGATCTGGCAGGTTTCGCAGTCGCGCAGGTGCTTTTCCAGCTCGTCGTGCCGGGTAACCGAAAGCCGGCCCTGAACGAGAGCCGCGAGTTCCGCTCCTGTGGGACACGCCATGCTCGGGATATCACTCATAAACGGTCTCGACGACCCCAGAGTCTTTGGCTCCGCCCCTCACAAACGCTAAGTGGGGTCTATTAGTATTAACGCAGGGGCGCGTCACGGAGCGGAAAGGCTGCCGTCTTCGGCAGCATTGGCTTCGGGTTTTGCCGCTTCGTCGCGCAGCTTTCGCAGAACTCTTGATTTGGCAAGTCGCACGGAATTCGGCGACATTTCGAGGATTTTTGCGGCATCTGCCGACGTGCGATCTTCGACGGTCGTCAACCAAAATGCCCGCCACGTCTGGTTCTCGACTTGATCTTCTAGGCGCTCGACCAGCTTCCAAAATCGTTCCAAGAGCGGATCCGGGCCGCCTGCCGTCTCCGACCCGACGTCGGCACTGCTGGGAATTGCCGCGAGTATCGCTTGGGCCGCGGAGCCACCCTGAGCCCGGGGCTGTTTCGCCGACGCTCGTTGGAAGTCAACGATCTTGCTGCGCGCGACTTGTCGCAACCACCGTCGAAAAGAGGCGGGACGGCCGTCTTGTTGAAACTGGGGCAGGTGAATCGCAACCTGTGCCAGGACCACCTGCACGACGTCGGCCGCATTGTCCTGACTTAGGCCCGAGGCTCGGCACCATCGCGTCAAAAGGGAAGAATATCGTTCGACGAGATCTTCCCAGGCCTTGGCCTCCATTCGCCGCGCCGCGCTCAATAGATCGGAATCGGTGCTTGCCGCACAAATGTCATCGGCCGGTTGGAAATCGTTCTCGCGGAGACACATTCAGAAAAGCCTCTGGGACGGGTCGAGTCGTCGCGGTTGCGAGTAGCCCGTTCAGCCTATCGATTGCGAAAGGCAGAAATCCAGGCAGATTCGCTATGGACGCGGCCACGCGCGCTTCGAGTGAACTCGATTGCGTCCTGCGGACTCATTCCCGAAATCTCAACCCTTTTCCGCACAAGCTGACAAACGACCCTATTTTTGAAACTCCTTGTCGGGGATCCGGGAACGCTCAGGAGCCGTTCGGCGTCTAATATCCAGCCGCAAATTAAGGCTGACACGTGATTGCCTCTTCCGACGGCGCTCGCCTTGTCGGATACGCTCGGGTGAGCACGGAAGGCCAAGAGTTGGCAGTCCAACTCGATGCACTGCGAAATCACGGAGTCGCGAACGAGCTAATATTCACCGACAAGGCGTCTGGCGCAAAGCGTGATCGACCAGGCCTCGATGCCTGCTTCCGCGAGCTCCGCTCGGGCGACATCTTGCTGGTCTGGCGTCTCGACCGACTGGGAAGATCGGTCCACCACCTGGTCACCTTGATCGATCAGCTTCGGGACCTTGGCGTGGGATTCCGATCCGTCTGCGATGGCGCCATCGACACGACGACGCCCTCGGGGGAGTTAATCTTCCACATCTTTTCGTCGCTCGCCCAATTCGAACGTCGGCTCATCCAGGAGCGGACGAAAGCCGGCCTCGCCGCCGCTCGTGCTCGGGGTCGCACCGGTGGTCGGCCGCCACTGACTCCAAACGATGCCAAGGTAGCGCTGGCCAATAAGCTATTCGCCGACAAGACAGTGGATCCGGACGACATCTGCGCGACACTAAAAATCTCGAAGACCACCCTGTACCGCTATGTGGAGATCGCGACAGGACGGGTGGTCCGGTCGCGGCATCACCGTCCTTGACTACTACCGACGGGTAAGCCGAGCTAAAAACTCATGCGATTCTCGGGATGAACTTGAGACACAGCTTGCCATACGATATCGCGGAATGCGACTTCTCGCAGCGAGAGCGGATCAAACGAAATCCAACGTTTGCGGCCGTCGCTCTTCCAGCCAGATGCCGAGTCTTCATTCGATGTTCAGTCCCTCAAAGGACAAACTGCTCCCGCGCTCTTTGCGACAAATGAAGACAATAGCTCCTGAACTGCAGCGACTTCGATCGGTTTCGTAAGGTGATGATCGAAACCGGCCTCCCGCGAGCGTTGCTGGTCCTCTTCCTTGCCCCAACCTGTCAATGCAATCAGCGTAATTTCGCGGGTCGCCGGATCGCTGCGAATCTGAGTGGCCACGTCGTAGCCGCTCATCCCTGGCATTCCGATATCCAAGAACACGGTTGTCGGCCGATGCGTTCGGGCCACCTCCAGAGCAGAGAGACCGTCGTAGGCGGTCGAGACTTCGGCCCCGAGGTGGCGAAGTAATAAGCTCAGGCTGTCGGCTGCGTCGCGGCTATCATCGACCACGAGAATTCGTTGACCTGTTAGCGCGCTCGCCACCTTTAGCGCCGGCGGGGTGCTTTCGTCATCGTGGGGTGCACACGATTCGACGAGCGGGAGGCGGACAACAAGTTCGCTGCCTTGACCTGGACCGCCGCTGTGCGCTTCGACGCTCCCTCCATGCATCTGCACCAGACTCTTGACGAGGGCTAGCCCGATCCCAAGCCCGCCTTGGGACCGGCCCAACGTCCGATCCACCTGTGTGAACAGATCGAAGATGTGGGGGAGCATTTCGGTAGGAATGCCTGTCCCATTGTCTCGCACAGAGACGACCGCTTGATCGCCTTCCTGTCGAACGGTGAGCCAAATCTGTCCTCCCTGTTCCGTGTACTTCGCGGCGTTGTTGAGCAAGTTGGAAAAGACTTGAGTCAGGCGCACGGGGTCCGCGTCAAGCAACATCGATTGAGGAGGCAGGCTGATCGCGAGCTGGTGAGCGGCCGATTCGATCGTGGGTTCGGCCGTCTCAACCGCCGCCCGCACGATGGCCGCCAGCTCGATGATTTCCTTTCGCAGCTCGATTTTGCCACGAGTGATTCGAGAGACCTCCATTAAGTCGTTGACGAGTCGCACCATATGGTTGACTTGCCGCTCCATCATCTCGACGACGTGCTCGTGGCAGGACGTGTCCTCTTTCGCGAGCCGAAGGATGTGCAGACTGTTGCGGATTGGCGCCAGCGGGTTGAGCAGTTCGTGGGCCAGTGTGGCCAGGAACTCGTCTTTGCGCCGGTCCGCCTCGCGTAGCGCCCCGGCCGATTCGCGCCGGATGCGGACCATCTGCAAGTGCGCGGCAACGCGGGCGACCAACTCGCGGGCGCTAAAGGGCTTCACAAGATAATCGTCCGCACCCGCCGCCATGCCTTCGATGCGACTCTCCTCGCCGGCTCGGGCCGAGAGCATGATCACAGGGATGTCGCGAGTCCGTGCGTCGGCACGAAGTGCTCGGAGTAGCCCAAAACCGTCGAGCCGCGGCATCATGACATCGCTTAGCACTAAATCGGGCGATGATTTGCGACAGGCGGTCAGCGCTTGCAGCCCGTCGGCCACCGCTTCCACGCGATACTGATCGCTCAACAGCCGAACAATGTAGTAGCGCATATCGGCGTTGTCGTCCGCGATGAGGACTTGCGGCTTTTGATCCGCGCCGCACAACTCCGGTTGTGAGGCACGGAAGTCCAGGGAAGCCTGAGTGGTTGGAACCGCCGCTCGAGAATCAAGCTGCCCCGATTGTGCTTCGGGCAGCCATCGCAGGGCCTCCTCGAGAAAGGCGCCCGCACCAGCGGGCGATGTCACGATCGGCCGATCGTCACCGATCTGATCCGGCGGCAAGTGTGCCGAGCCGAGAGGAATCGAGACGGTGAACGTCGTCCCGCGACTCACCGCGCTCTCGGCACGGATTGAGCCGCCGTGCAACTTGACCATCTCCTGGACCAACGCCAGCCCGATGCCGCTCCCCTCATGAGTACGTCCGCTTGCATTTTCGACGCGATGAAACCGCTCAAAGAGTTTGGACATCTCGGTCGCAGGAATCCCGGTCCCGGTGTCTTTGACTTGCAGCTCCACGCGATCGACTGCGGGACAAAGCGTGACTGTGATCTCACCTTCCAACGTAAACTTGAACGCGTTGGAGATCAGGTTGAGAACGATCTTCTCCCACATCTCGCGGTCTACGAACACCGGATCGGGCAGTTGCGGGCAGTCTACCGTCAGCGTCAGCCCGGCCCGCTCAATTGCGGCGCGAAAGACACTGGCCAGATCGCCCGTAAGGGTGGAGAGATCGGTCGCCCGATACGTGGCCCGCGTTCGGCCGGCCTCAATTCGCGAAAAGTCGAGCAACGAGTTCACCAGCCGTAACAGCCGCAGTCCGTTACGACGGACGAGGTCGAGTTGCCCTTTAAGAGACGGCGGCAGCTCAACCGCGCCGCGACTCAGGAGATCCTCGACGGGGCCGAGAATCAGAGTGAGCGGGGTTCGAAACTCATGGCTCACATTGCTGAAGAACGCCGTCTTTGCGCGGTCAATTTCTGCCAAGGCCTCCGCGCGCCGTTTCTCTGACTCATACGCGGTCGCATTGACGAGGGCCGTTGAGATGTGTCCGGCCACCAATTCCATGAAACCGCGATAGTCGTCGTCGAAGGGACGCAGCGGGCTGACGCCTGACACGAAAAATCCGGCCAGTCGGCCCTGACCGGATTGCATGATGGGCAGGACAACGGCGTTTTGAGAGGACTTGGGCAGCGCGCTGCCCGGCAATTCTCCGAATCGCCTGGGCAAATCGTTGACGACCTCGAGTTGGCCCGTCTGCATCACAGTCCGCAGTGGCCATCGGGTTTGGTCCGAGCCGGTAAGATCGACGATTTGCGGAACTGCCGGAGATCCTTCGGCGAGCCTTGTGCAGGCGGCCAATCGAGCGGACCGGGCTTCATCATCGGTCAGGTAGATGGCCGCAAAGGGCAAATCGGAGGGGTTGTTTTCGAAAACCGCGACGGATGTTTCACAAGCTTGTTTGACGGTCCTAGCAGCTGTTGTCCTGGTCGACAATTCTCGCAGTGTCCGCATCCGCCTCTTGCCGAGGACCTGCTGCGTGTCTTCGGTGAGCGCGCAGAAAATGCCGCCTATGCCGTCGCCATCGCCCCGAATCGGACTATAGGAAAAAGTGAAGTAGGCTTCCTCCGGATAACCATTCCGCTCTAGAAGCAACAGCCGCTCTTCGTTCCACGTTGCTCGGCCCTCGTGGAGGACCGCCTCGGTCTGCGGGCCAACGATGTCCCAGATTTCCGACCAGATCACGGAAGCAGGCTGACCCAAAGCGGCCGGGTGCCGCTTACCCAGCATGGGCAGGTAACCGTCGTTGTAAAGGTTGATCAGGTCGCGGCCCCACCAGATGAACATCGGGTAGCGGGAACCGAGAATGATCTGCACTGCCGTTTTGAGGCTCTGCGGCCAATCACTGATGGCACCGAGCTGGGTGGCTGACCAGTCCTGCGCCCGCATCAGGCGACCCATCGCGCCGCCACCTGAAAGACAAGAGTCGCTCGCGCTGACGTGGTGAGGCATGCAGACTTCTTCGTGAGGAGACTAGGTTTGACGCACGACCGGAACGATTTCGAGTCGGGTTTGTCACCTGACCTCAGATGTACCAGTCAAGACGCGACGAGGCTAGGTCCAGCTTCTGGGCGTGGAAGGCACGCATGCTGGACCTCGTCAAATCCACATTTTGACGCACACTCCATGTCGTCATTCTAGCGGCGGATCGGGAGTCCCAACCTGCGGCCAAAGACGCCCCGGCAGCATGACATCGGCCATGCTAGAATTTGGGCCGTTTGACAATCTCCGTCCAGGCCATTCTCCCCTGTTGAAACCTGCCCCGGCATCAACTCAAGCCTTTTCCCGGACACATAGAAAATCGACCGATAAGTGCCGCCGTGACGTGCACCGGAAACTCATACGTATTTCAGCACAACTTTACGCGTGCCGGATTCTCATACGTTTTGGTGGAATGCGGCTTCAAGCTGTGTGAGCGGACAAAACGAGCAGAAAATCAGCCGCAGAATCCATTCACCGCGACTATTTGATTTTCAAACGAGCGCTATCGTTGTTTCCGGTCGGCTTTTTTGCTTGAAATTTGGGCGCCTACGGGCGGTCTCGCTGTTTCAATTCTCCCTGCTCATCGGAGGGGTTCTTTTCGCCATTCGCTGGAACTGCTTTCTCCAATTGCGTTCTGCACAGTTCAAAAGTTTTCAGCTCAGTGGCGCAGATTCAGACATGCGGTATGATGTTGCCAACTCAGGGAGACCGCGATGGCGGTGACGGAAGGGGTTGCCATGGACCATGATACCCATAACGAGGGTTGGGGTCTGCTCGCGGCCGTAATCGCCGTTGGCGCGGTCATCGTTGCCTTCCCGTCGTTTGCCGACTCGCAGGACCTTCCTTACCGCTGGGATAAGCCCGTCCAGTGGGGCGAGAAGGAAGGACCGGAAGCCCGCGAACATGGAGCGGTGATTGTCGATGAGGACCGAGACCGCGCCATTCTCATTAGCGGTAGTGGGTATGAGCCTTATCTAACACCGCTCGCCGACGTCTGGCAGTTCTCGTTGAAGACTGACAAATGGTCGCCGCTGAAGTCCACGGGGCCGACTCCCTCGGGTGGCTCGCGGCGGGTCGCCCAACTCCCGGCCAAGAAAGTCGCCTATCTTTTCGGAGGCTACGGGGTAGGGTCGAAGACTCACAACGAACTCGTCCGCGTGGACTTCGCCGAGGAGTCCCCAGCGTTCGCCGAGGTGCCGCAAGATAACCCGCCCTCGGCACGCGCGCTCCATGCGTTCGTTTACGACGCTAAGTTGGACAAGTTCGTCCTCTTCGGCGGCGTCACGCTCGGTGACGCCGGGGAAAAGATTTACAACGACGTGTGGACCATGAAGCTGGCCGATGGTCGCGCCAGGTGGATCAAGCTGGACGTCGAAATGCCGCCATTGCCGCGATACGGTTTCTTCTACGGCTACGACCCGGAACTCGGCCGGCTCATCGTGTTCAGCGGGGCGCAGGGAACTGCGGAGGTGAACCCGGCGCGCGACACGTGGCTGCTGTCCGTTCGGGCGGAGCCGCCCAGCTGGAAACAACTGGGTGAAACGAGGCCTCCAGGCCGACGAAATGGTTGCTTTGTATATGACCCGGCCGAGCAGCGGCTGTTCGTCTTCGGCGGCACCAAGGACGCGAAGAGCGCCGAGCCGGATCTGTGGGTGTTCGACGCTCGGTCCAGCCGCGAACGCTGGAAGGGGTATGTGTTTCCCCACGGTCCGCCATCGCGGTCGAGCGGCTTCGGGTTCCACGATCGTGCGCGAAAGCGCATCCTCTTGGGATTCGGGAATGCCGCCAAACCATACCGCGACTTGTATCCGCTCAAATATTGAGCGGCGCCTCGGCTAAGCCTGTGGACCGGGCCCGCATCAGCGTTTTCGCGATTCGTGGTTCACCGATCGGGCCGACCAGATGCGCGCTTGACCGGGGTCACGTTGTTGATTTCTGGGACTTCAAGCTCTCCCGACGCCGCCCCGACGTTGCCAGAACCATGACTCGGCATTTCGCAGGCAAAGATGGCCAGCCCGGCCATCAGCCGCAGCGGCAGCAACGCGCAGTCAACGATACCGGTAACGAGAAGCCCGTTCGCCGGCGCGTTCAGTCGCTGGTGGATTTCCGCAGCGGGCGAGTGAGAGGGCATTCCGGCCTGGGATCGTAAAGAAGCTGTCTTTGGAGAGCTGGTATCGGCAGCGACCGTGAAATTGCAATGGGCTTGGTCACGCTGTTCGCGATCCTTCGTCCCTTCCGCGATGCAAGGCCCTCCACAAGTAGGCCCAAGTTAGGAATGCGAACGGGCCGAATAGAACGATCAATATCGCGTAGGGTTGGATAAAGCCGCCTATTGGTGGATTTGGGCCTATTGATGGATTTGGATTGCTCAATGCTCGCCAAGCGATCAGGGATTCGGCGAGTCCCACCAACGCGAAGAGCAGCGGCAAACTGAAGAAGACCGCCATCGCCCACAACAGGGGATGCTCTGCAATGCTGGCGCCCAATCGCCGCCGAGGCGATTCCAATGTTTGGTAGTCGGACACGAATCGAGGAGGTTGTGCCGCAAATTCATTTATTGTTTCCAAGTCCGTTTTCAACTCGCTGGCGTGCTGATACCTTCGGCTTGGCTCTGATTCGAGCGAGTGCAGGACGATCTCATCCAGCCGAACGTCCACCTGCACCTTCTTCGAGGGCGGCTCGAACCGGCCGATCGGCAACTGGCCGGTGAGCATCTCGTAGAACACCACGCCCAGCGAATAGATGTCGGCTCGATGGTCCACCGAGTGGGCCTGCTGCAATTGCTCGGGGGCCATGTAACCCAGCGTGCCCATCAACTGACCGGTGCCGGTCAGCGACAAATCCTCAGCGGCCCGCCCGAGGAGCTTGGCCAGTCCGAAGTCGGCAATCTTCACCCGCCCCTTCTTGTCGACGAGGATGTTCTCGGGCTTGATGTCGCGGTGGACGATTCCCTCGTCGTGCGCAAACTGCAGGGCTTCGCAGATCTGCGGCACGATCTTGAGCGCGGCTTCTGGATCGAGCTTGTGGTCGCGGATGAGCGCTCGCAGGTTCACGCCGTCGACGTATTCCATCACGAAATAGAAATACTCGTCGGTCCGGCCGAAATCGTAGACCTGCACGATGTTGGAGTGATTGAGCCGGGCCAGTGCCTGCGCTTCGCGAGTGAAGCGCTCGGCAAAGGCCGGTTCTTCGCCCACAGACGGCGGCAGAAGCTTTACGGCGACGATTCGGTCTAAGTTCCGCTGCCGCGCCTTGTAGACGACGCCCATACCCCCCTGGCCGAGGTGTTCAAAGCTATCGAGCTGCGGAAATTGCCGGGCGAGAGTTTCCAGATAAGGAGTCGGGAACCGGGACGTAGGAAGAATGGTCGGGGACGCCGCCTGACTCGGCGTGATGAACGGTCCGGTCGGCGCGCCGCCGGCAGCACCGGATGCGTGACTCTCAAGCCCGGCGTCCAGCAGGCATTTCGGGCACAGCCCTTGGGCGGCGTCGGCCGAGAGCTCGGCTCCGCATTTCGGGCAGTGGCGTTGGTCGGTCATTGAGGGCCTCGCGGATTGCTTTCACCCTCTTCTAAGGAAAACGGCGCTCCCGGTTACAGTCCTTTTTCCGAGTTTCCAGAGATTTCAACCAAGTGCTGCCCGGAGCTGGCGAATCTCGTCGTCGATTTCTTGTGGCCCGGCCACCGTTTCGGCGATCTCTGCCCGAAGGATTTCGCGATACCGTCGACGGGCCCGGTGAACGGCGACTTTGGCGGCGGCCTCGCTGATGCCCAAGGCCCGAGCCGCGTTTTCGTAACTGTTCTGTTGAGCCTCGCCAACAAGGAATGGTTTCAACACCTCAAAGTGCCTTTCCTTCCCCTTGGCGATGAATTCATCGCCGAGGCGGTTCAACACGCGATCAAGGAAGGTCAACGCCCACTGTTTTTCGTAGAGGCGCTCGGGACTCACGTTCTCCGTGGCTTCGTGCGCATAACGCGATTCGCCCGAGTCGAGGTCGAGCGGAATCGCCCGCCGTCCGCCTCCACGCTTCAGGGCTTTCGCTTTGTCCCATTCGTCGGCGAGGAAGTGTTTGAATGCCGTCAGCAGGAAGGAGCGGAACCGGCCGCGCTCCCGATGGGCGGCCTCAAGAGAGTTTCTTTCCAGCAACGACGCAAAGAACGCCTGAGTCAGGTCCTGGGCTTCGTGAACATCGAGGACTCGTCGGCGAACATACGCGTAGAGCGGATACCAATACGTCTGACAAAGCGATTCCAGCGCCCGCCTCGAATCGGGCGAAGATCGATGGCCGGCCGCCAGCACAATGCTCCAACGAGTCTCCCCAAATTGGCGGTCGCCGGGCGGAGTTGAGTTAGTCCACGGTCTCCCCTTTGACATGCTCAGCTATCGTAAAGGCCGGCCAATCCGGATTCTACGAGCGACTCTCGATCAGATCGCTAACGCTTCGCATTGGCGGGTCAGCAATTGAACACGGCAGATCCCGTCTGGACGGTGTCTCATAAACTCATTCCTTTTTTTGGGAACGCCATCAAACGACCCATTTGCGGAAAGCAATGGTCTCCGGCTGGGGGGCATTATCGGCGAGCGCTTTGTCTGGTTCCGAGCAGCCACGGGTGCGGACTTTCGGGACGTTCTGTTTAGCCCTCGGTTGATCCACATCGGTGGGTCGGGTCCGAGGTCGGCATGGAGTCGCTCCCCCCCAGGTCGGACGAAAAGGTTTTGACAAGATCGCTCTGGCCGGTCACGATCGATTGCGCTCACTGTGCTGCGTTAACTGGATCGTCATCCGACGACCTCGCAGGTCGCTAGGGGCCAGATCACGCCGAAGTCGGAGAATCAACTATGGCCCCACCAGACGACTTTGCGCGAATGAAACAGATCGAGGCCGACCTGCGCCGGATGACGAAGGTCTTCATGGATGGAGCCGATTCGATCGTCATCCGCGACTTGCAAGGCCGAATCGTTGATGCGAACCGTGAAGTCGAGCGGGTCTTCGGCTGGAGTCGTCAGGATCTGCTGGGACTCCCTGCCAAGCACCTCCTGCCGCAGGAATGGCATGATCTCGCCGATCAGAATATGGCGCGCTGCTTGGCAGGCGAACCGGTCCGCAATGCCGAAGGCGTCGTCCGCTCAAAGTCGGGTCAGTTGATTCCCATCCTGAGCACGGCTTTTCTGCTGACCGATGAGAATGATCAACCGGTTGCGATCGCCAACATCGTCAAGGACATTACCGGTTTGAAGCAGGTCAGCTTAAGGCTGGAGCAGCGCAACCGGGAATTGAAGCAGTTCGTTTCGGCGGTGTCACACGATCTCGGCGAACCATTGCGCGCCATCCGAGGCTTCGTCGAATTGCTGCGAGATGGTTACCAGGATCGGTTGGGAAATGATGCGCGGGAATGGATTCAATTCGTCGTC
>DASRXU010000014.1:0-16854 GCA_035687365.1 Planctomycetaceae bacterium
ACCCAGCCAACACCGGGCACCCAGCCAACACCGGGCACCCAGCCAACACCGGACACCCAGCCAACACCGGACACCCAGCCAACACCGGGACCAATCATCCTACGACTGGCGGAAAGGTGGTCGGGCATCCCGGCAAGCACTTCCCCAATAGCGTCGAGCGACACGGCAGGAACTTTCCCCACGGGCATCACGTGGGTCGCGTGTTCTACGGTCCTTCGTGGGGGTACCCGGTAGGCAATGCGGATGCAGAAGTCGATGTTTACGGGGCACCTCTGGTCGAATCGGTTCTCAACGTCGATCCCGTTGTCACCGACAATGAAGCCGAGATGGGAGCGCCGGACGCCGTCGGCGAAACCTATGCACCGGTCGGCGAAGACTCGTCGGAGTACTTCGGCGGCGATGGAGTTCGTCGTAGGCACTTTGAGCACCACGAGGGGCACAAGGGTGAGGGACACCACGGCCACGTCGATGGTCCCCACCACCCGGGCCAAGCGAAACCGAACGGGCAGACGGGCCACCCGGCGGGGCATCCGGCTGGGCACCCCGCGGGCCAAGCTGGACACCCGGCTGGTCACCCAGCCGGCCAAGCTGGGCACGGGGGCCATCACTAAGAGACATCTCGACAAGCCGGGCCGCCGAAGCCATCCGGGGAACTTAGTTCTCCGGATGGCTTTTGGTTTCTGGGGGCCGGTTTTCTGGACCGACCGCCGACTGCGAGAGGACGAACGCCGCCCAAAGCCGGGGACTGCCCGTGGGAACCGTCGCCGTTGCTTTCTGCGGCTTGGCCAGTTTCCCTTGCTTGTCGAAATCCAGACCACGATTACTCGCGATCGCCGTCACCGATGAGGGGGCGTGCAGGATGGCCAGTTGAGCGTTGCGAAGCGCGTCGGCCGGCGACTGCTTTTTCACCCAGAGGTTCAGATAGAAGAGATGGATTAGAGTGGCGGTGGCCTGATCATCCACCTTCCACAGGCTGGCGATCACATTGCGTGCGCCGGCAACCTGGAACGCACGCTGGAGCCCGAGCGCCCCTTCGCCGCCCGCCAGGCGACCCAGCCCCGTCTCGCAGGCCGAGAGGACGACAAGCTCGGTGTCGGCAAGATTCATTTGCTCCACGTCGAGCGCGGTGAGCAGGCCATCCTCGACTTCCTTACTCGATCGGCGGTCTCTTGAAGCCCAACCACGATTGGCACCCGCGAGCACAATTCCCGAAAGCAAACTGGGGTGAAATCCACGCGCGGCTTCCACCGAACCGATCAGATTGCCGGCGGCCCGGTCAGCGACCGGCTGGGCTTTCTCGGCGGTCAGCACGCTCGACGGCGCGAAGAATCCGTGCGTGGCGAAATGGAGCCAGCGGTGACGTGGAGTTTCACCACGCACGGCTTGCTCCGAGGCGCGCTTGCCGGTCAACGCGAGCGGTTCCCGATGGAAGGCGCCACGATAAATGCCAGCCACGTCATCAATCTCTTGGCTCGTCCCGGGCAGTGGGCTGAACAGACCCTGCGGCGCCTCGCCTCGAGCGGCGACGGCTGTGGCGGGCAGCGTGCGAGGGTCGGCGTCAAAGTCGACGTTGCCGACCAAGAGAGGCGCGTCGAAGCTCGTAGGCATTGCTGGCTCCGAATCGAGACTTCCGTTTTTCGTTTGGAGCAACAATTGCGGGACGGGAACCATGACGATGTTTCGCTCTTCGATCAGATAGCCGCCAGGTTTCGAGCCGGGCAGGGCGGCCAGCGGAAACGAACAAAAAGCTCCGTCCGGCGACAGCAAGACCGTTTCCGCCCCTTTCAACTCAGGCTCGAGCGGCTTCCAGATCCGATCGCGTAACTCGCGGCCCACATCCACGGAACCTTGATTCGCGCCGTAAGTCTCCCGCCACGTCTTCATCTTCTGCACGATGGGATCGGCGGGCCCCAACTCGATGCGGCGGATTTCGGCATCGCGCCGCAACACGAACGCCACAAATCGCAGTTCGGCTTTGCGGCGCGTTTTCTCGTCCGGCTTGCGCGAAAAGCTCCGCGCATAAGCCAAGATGTCGATGAGCGCCGCATTCGCCGGGAGCAGCTTGCGCAGCGCGTTCGGATCGGGCCGGGTTGTCAGCCGACCGTCGCGGAAAACCGCGCTCTTGTTCGCCAGTTCTTGTTCGACTCGCTCTTTCTGCTCGGTGAGATCACTGATCTCTTTGAGCCACGCTTCGCGATGTGACCGATCCGGCGTGGAAAACGAGAGATGCGCCAAACGGGCGCCAATGTCGCGCATCTGTTCCGTCAGCGGAGCAAGCTCGGGACGACGGCGCTCGAGTCGCGACAGCCATTGATCGGCCGTGACGGCCCCTTTGGCGGCCAACAGATGGCGATAGGTCGCGGCAGCGGGTACTTGCAGCTCGTCGGTGACCGAAAGGTAAACGTCGAGATACCGACGATGCTGACCTTCGAGGGCGAGCTGTTCGCGTTGGGCAAGAACGCCGAAATTCTCTCTCAGAACGTTCTGGCACATGACGAGCGCGTCGCTCAACAGCAACGCAGCGTTCTCACGTCTGCCTACGCAGTACTGGTTTGACCCCAAGTCAAACAACGCCCGCGCGGTGATCGGATGGTCGCCTCGATACAACCTTTTGGCGACGTCCAACTCTTGCGTAAACAGATGAGCTGCACCGGCATCGTCGTTCATGTCGTGAGCGGTGTTGCCCAGCTCGCACAAAAGATTTGCGACAAAGAGGTGGTCGTCGCCTAGCGATTGTTGTGCGAACTTCAACGTTTTTTCGAAAGTGTCGCGGGCCTCGACGTATCGTCCCTCGGCCCGATAGACCGCCCCCAACTGATCGAGCGTGACATGAAAATCCGGATGCTGCTCGCCGAGAACCCGCCGTTTGATCTCCAGCGAATCGCGGCAAAGCTGCTCCGCATGGGGAAAGTCCCGCCGGGTGAGATAAAACTCGACCATCCCATCCCTGACACGGGCCGCCTGGAGGCCGCCCGGCCGCACGCGCTGCTCGATCAGCAAAGTTTTTTGAAACAACGGCTCCGCCTTGGCGGCATCACCCACCCGCGAATACAGCCGTGCCAGGTTCAAGCTCGCCGAGCAAGTGAGCGCGTGGTCCTCTCCGCGGCTTTTTTGAAGGATCTCCACGGCCCGCTTCATCGCCGGGCGGGCCTTGGCATATTCGCCCATGAGCATGTAGCAAAAGCCCAATCCGCTATATGCGTCGCCGGTCAAAGCATGCTCTTCCCCCAAGAGTCGGCGGCGCGCATCGAGCACTTGTTGGAACATCTGAGCGGCTCGTGGATACTGGCTCATTCTCTCGAGCAGCCGGGCCAGATCGACTCTCGTGTCGAGGGTCACACGGTGGTCGTTGCCGAGTTGCTTCTGTCGAATTGCCAACGCTCGGTTGAGAGCGTCCTCGGCCTGGGAGAACCGAGTAAGTCCCTGCTCGATCTGCCCCAAGAGATTCAGGGTGAACGCCGTCTGCAAGTGGTCGGGCCCCAGCAGTTTTTCGCGAATCGCCAGGGCGCGCTGGCAGGCAGTCTCCGCATCCGCGAAAGTGGGTCGCCGGGCAGCCATCCGCGCGAGGTTGTACCAGCTCTCCGCAGTTCGGGTGCTCTCTTCGCCGAACAGCCGGCGACGCATGTCGAGCTCGCGGCGGCAGAGTGCGATCGCGGCGGGAATGTCGTCTTGTTCCTCTTTCAAGAGTGCCAGCGATTCGAGACTGCCCGCGGTATCAGGGTTGTCGCCAAGGACCTTCAATCGGATTTTCTCCGATTCCCGCAAGCTGGACTCGGCCCGATCGAATTGCCGCAGCCGCTGGTAGGCCAAACCCTGCCAACGCAAGCTGCGGGCTACCAGAGGATGTCCGGGACCAAGCAGTCGTCGACGGATTTCGTAGGAGTGGGTGGCCGACTTCAGCGAGTCGGCGGGCGCAATGGATCGATCGGCGCCGGTCAGGCTTTCGTGATCGGCTTCAACTAATTCCTTGCGTTCGGCCGGCGTGAGGCGCGAACGCAAATCGGCCTCCGCCACGGCGCGGCGCGCGTCGGCCGTGCGGTAGTCTTTCTCGCCGTGAAGCTTGAGGTGGATTGCAACGACTTCGTCGAGAACGGGACGAGCGGACTTAAAATCGTCCACCTCAACGTAGAAGGTCGCTAACCACGTCAAATCGGAGGCGAGCCGATCGGACACGTCACCAAAGGTCTTACGGCTCGCAGCGACCGCCGCTTCGCCGGCCGCGATCGCGTTCCCGTTTCGCCCGAACTTACGCAGGTCGGTGCGCAAGCTGGGCCAGTCCGTCCGCCCGCTTTTCGGCGTCTGCCGAGTGCTCCCCGCCGGCTTTGATTTCTTGTCGCGTGGTGGTTTCTCAGCACCAGGGGCAGCGGCCGGTGTTGGCTGTGGATTGTCTTCGGCAAACGAACCCGCTGCCGCCTGTAGGAAGCCAATCGACAACGTCGCGCAACCGACCAGTGCGAACGGCACCCGCGTGACGGCTCGATTCTTTGCGGTCGGTTGGAACCACGCCATTGCGGACCACGCGCGCACGGTCAGCAATTCATGAGCCGCGATTGGCGAGACTGACAGCGCGAAACAGAGGGAAGTAAGACTTCAAACGCTGCTCGAGGAGTAGTTTGAGTTTAACAGACTGACTGTTCAGCGGCTTGACCTTCTCGAAATCGAGCGAGCGCGTGCCGCTTTCCGCACGTTCGCCGTTTTCGAGCCAGACCAGCAATTGTCCGTTTTGAATCGGCTGCGCGGGCAAGTCGGCGAACAGATCCTTCAACACGACGCCCGGCGGGAGAGGTGTGTCTCGCGCGAGAAGCACCAGCGTTTCCATTCCCGCGCCCCCCTGAACGGTATAGCCCCATTCGCTGCCGCCAGCATCGGGCGGAAACTTCAGCCGGTTCGTCGGCTTCTCAGGCGTGGTCAGAGCCTCCCAATGCCCCGGCTTCCAGGGATAAACCGGCTGGGCGACTCCCTGCGTATCGATCCAAACCAAATACAAATAGGCGGGCCGATTGGTGGTGGCTTCGATCCGCAGTTGTTGGCCAGTTCGCAACGGCAACGCGCCAGGCTGATCGAACGTCTGACTCTTGGATTCGTCCCCGACGATCACATTGAGATCGGCCGTCTGCGGTTCGCCTGAGCTGGAATTCGCCGCGGCTATCATTTCCTTTTTTGGCGCGTGGCCAATTTCAGCCAGTGCGTTGCTCACCTGCGCGGTGTCGGCTTGAGCCGCTTGAGAATTGGCCGGGCGGGGATTGGCCCGCCATGCGACAAAAGCCACCAGGAGCAACAACGCCGCAACAGCGATTGGCAACCAAGCAGACCGGCTGATTGTCGCTCGGGAGACGGGCTTCGGTGGAATCACATCCGGCGGGCTTTGCAAATAGCGATCGAGTTCCGCCGCGACATCCCCTGCGGTGGCGTAACGTTGCTCGGGCTGCTTCGCCAGGCATTTCAGGCAAATCCGCTCGAGCGAAACCGGAACCGATGGGTTGATCGCGCGGGGCGACTCGACCGGCTTCTGAGAAACCTGACGAATGATTTCGAGCACGTTGGCGCCCACGAACGGCGGTCGCCCGGTTAACAGGTGAAAGAGGACGGCCCCCAGCGAATAGATATCGCAGGCCGGTCCGACTCGGGACATGTCGCCGGCGGCCTGCTCGGGCGACATGTAAGAGGGAGTGCCGATGACGCTGCCGTCGAGCGAGACCCCAATGGGAACGTCAACGCGACGGGCGAAGCCGAAGTCGGTCACACGCGGCCGGTCGGAAGCGTCGAGCAGAATGTTGGCCGGCTTGAGGTCGCGATGCACGATGCTTCGTTCGTGCGCGTGTTGAATAGCCTGAGCCACGTCCCGCACGATCCGCGCGGCCTCGCGGGACTCGAGTCGGCCGCGCGCGACGCGCGCCGCCAGGCTCTCGCCATCAATAAACGCCATCGACAGGTATGGCTGCCCGTCCTGATCTCCGACATCGAAAATTGGGACGACCCCGGGATGATCGAGCTTGGCGGCCGCCTCGGCTTCATTTTGAAAGCGCAAGATGGACGATGCGGAATCGAACTGATCGGCTCGAATCATTTTGAGGGCAACGATTCGATCGAGCTTGCTCTGTCGCGCTTTATAGACGACACCCATGCCGCCGCGGGCGATCTCCTCGATCAGTTCGTAGGCGCCGAAGCGGGTCGATGCCATCGACGGTTGATCAGCGGAGAGGCGCGAGGCACGGTTGGCGGGATCGACCGCTGGCCGGGCCACACGTTTGACCGTGCCACCCTGAGTCTCGTCCGTCGCGAAAGCGTCGCCATTCGTGTCGTCGATCCCATCCAGGACTTCGAAGAGCAATTGGAGCTGTTTGGTGAAAGCGGGAAATCGTCCGAGATATTCTGCTGCAGTCGGTTGTTCGCCCCGCTCCTGCCGTAGCGTGTATTCCGAGAGGATCAAATCGAGCAACAGTTTTTCGTCGTGACGCAGATCGGGTTGCCGCTCGATGTAGGTTTCAACGAGCGTGAATTCTCCCTGACGCCAGCTTTCGCGCTGTGCTTCGTAAAGCTGCTGCAGGCGCTCGGAGGGAGTCCATTCGTCACTCATCGATCTCTTCCAGCTTGAGTTCCGCCGAGACGCGATTGATCGCCCGTTCGTACTGTTTGCGAACCGCGTCCGCGCCCCGCCCGGTCGCGGCGGCGATCTGTTCCCACGTTTGGCCGCTCCGCCGGCATTCGACCAGCGTCCGTTCCTCTGCGCTCAAGCGTTCGTGAACACAGTCCAACAGATCGCGAGCGGAAATGATTCGGCTGGGCGTCGCATCGGCACCTCGCAGTCCAAAGTCTTCGATTGGCCCCGCCTCGACGCGCCGCAGATCGCGGCGGTCGGCTCGCTGCCTTTGGGCATGATGAAAGAGTCGATTGCGAGCCATGGTCGCCAAGAGCTTCATGAGTTCTGCCGGCGAGCGAAGGTCGTACTGTCCCAGGGCCGCTCTCACGAAAAAGTCAGCGAAGACTGATTGACAGATGTCGAGTGAATCGAACTGCCGACGCATCGCCGGCAGCGTGAGCCGAACCCGAACGATCCGCTGCAGTTGCTCGCCATAGACGGCGTGGAGTTCAAGCGCCGCGGCCTGGTCCCCCGCGCGGACTCGTCGCATGAGTTCGACAAACGGAACGTCTTCCGCCACCGGCTCCTCCACCGGAGAAAGTCTTTGCGTCGCTGTCGCTTAAGTATGTTGACTGCAACGCGGTTCGGCACACGAACCCTTCCAACATAACAGAATCTCCATCTCAATCTAAAGCCGTGAATCGAGCGAAATGAATCGACTCGCGCGTTCGACAACGGTGGCGTCCAAAATGACAAGCGTGTTCCGGCTGTCAACCGGACAGGAATTCAAAGAAAAAGGCCGAGTTTGGCCCGCGTCGACATATTTGAACGGGGTCAGGCTGGTTCGGACCCGCGTTTCCGCAAAATGTCCGCGCGTATTGACTTGCGGAATGATTTCAAAAGCTGCCGAGAGACGCGCCGGCTCGCGAAATTCCGGCCAGCACGATCACCCAATTGGCGATGAATAGCGCAATCAAGATCCGGCCGAACCAGCGCGGAAGACCGGCGCCAAGGAATTGACGCTCCGGACAGTACAGTGCGGCGAACTGATAGGGGAACTGAAACAGCAGCGTTCCAGCCAATAGCCATCCCAAATGGTGCGCGTGCCACGACGGGAGCCAGCGGCCGTGGGCCAAATGCACGAAGCTACGCGTCAACCCGCAGCCGGGGCAGGGGATGCCAAAGATCATCCGGCAGCCACAAGTTTCGGGCAGTGGCTGAGACGGCAAGGCGAAGAAGGCCACGCGATCGTCGGCTCGCACCTCCAGCAGCAGTGCAAGGAAGATCGTTAAAGAAGCGATCGCCAGGATTTCCCAATGCGGCGCAGCAGCCTGACGATTAGTGCGTTCAGTGAGCACCGGAACTTGCCCCCGCATCTCGACCGGCAACGTCTTCATCCGCGTTGATCATGATCGTGGCGAACGGTGGAGCAATCAAGGTCGGGCTGGGCGCCCGACGAGTGCGACGCAAACCGCAAAACGGATCTTGCAAGAATCGGCGGATTCCGGAGACTGCCGTCTTGCCGGATCCGCCGTTCAGGTCCCCTTGGGAGCACGTTCCATGACTCGCAGTCGCTTTGCCATGCTGGCCGTCGTTGCAATTCCTCTGGCGCTCGTCTTTTGTCTGACACTTCGGGCCGATCCGCCGCAGTTGGCAACGCCGCTCGATGATCCCTTTGCGGGGAAAATTCTGGTGTTAGATCAGCGATCGAACCCCACTTACGGGGCGACCCTCGAAGAGGTCCACCTGAAACGGGTGGGCGAGCAAACGTTTCTGGTTGGCAAAGGGTTCGCCGCGGACGCAGGAAAGGGCTGGTACAACGGACGGACGGTTTGGATTGCGCTGAACGACGTCAGCCGCATCACCGAGTTTGAGGACCGTAGCGATCTGAGCAAAGCCAAAGACAATCAACGTAGTGCTGGCAACTGAAGCGATCTATCTAACTAGAGGGCGCGCCTTAACCCTGGCAGAATGCGACAACGGCCAAGCGAGCCGGGTCGATGGCCATGACTTGCGCGCTCTAATCGCCAAGTCTTCGGTAGTAGTACGTCGTGCCGCACAAGCTGCCGTTCGGCAGCAGCGCGTAGCCGGGAATATCGCCCACTCGCTGCCAGCCGAGACGCTCATACATTCGCGCGGCGGCGCCATGAGTGACTGCGTCGAGCACCAAGAGCGTCTTACCACATTCGCGCGCCGCGGTCTCAGCGGCTCGCATCAGCGCGGCGCCGAGTCCCTGCCGGCGTGCGCGGCGATGGACCAACATTTTGCCCAAATCGGCGCGGTGCGGCTGATTTTCTGGCTGTTTCAGCACGAGTTGCACCGTGCCACAGATGCCCTGCGCGTCCTCGGCGACCAAGAGCAGGCGATCGTCACTTGCCACGTCTTTCGCGACGCCACGCCAAAACTCCACAGCGCGATCACGCGACAGTGGCTGCATGAAGCTCACTGAAGCGCCCCCTTCCACGCAGTCGATCAAGACGTCCGCGAGTTCTTCGGTCCGCCGATCGTCGAGCGTGCGCAAACGTCGGGTGGTCCAAGTGGGTGTATTCATCGTCGGCTCGGAGGGGTGTCGCAAACGGTCACGACCGCGTAGCGAGCGGGCTTTCGCGTCGGATTGTGGAACATCACAGGTTGGTTGAGTTCCATGGCCAGGCAGTCACCCTCTGCCAGGCTGTGGCGCTCGTTTTCCAGCGTAATCTCGATGGCCCCTTCGAGGAGCCACACCTGTTGGTGGACTCGCGTTTGGCGAGAGCCAGCCTCAAAGGCGACGCGTCCGCCGGCCGGGAAATGCACCTCGGTGATGTGCATCGGCTGAGGCACTCCGGAGGGCGACACATTGCGGCGAATGTAGCCCGAGGCCGGATCCTTCCACTGCGGCTGATCGTCCCGTCGCGCTACGGGGCCATTCGCGCGATCGGCAGACCTTGGACTCTCGAAGAACGAAGCCAGAGTCACGCTCAAGCCGGCCGCGAGCTTCTCCAGGATCGCGGCCGTCGGGCTGCATTCCGCACGCTCAATGACTGAAATCATCGAACGGCTGACGCCGCTCCTCGAGGCCAACGCGTCGAGGGAGATTGCCTGCGCCGCTCGAACCTCGCGAACTCGCGCAGCGATACGCTGGTTCACGCCTCCGACAGCATCTGTGATGATAGACATATCCTCCTATATATTGGATCAGGCAAGACTCGACAAGCCTCTCCTCTCAATCCTCCCCCTTCATTTCGGTCCTAAACCCGTCTTTAATCGGACCTTGGTGACCCCTTAATGTGTGTGCAGCGCGAAGTGAGTGCGAAAAAACTAGCAGCTCGTGTGCTGCGTATTAGGGCAGAGGAGTCGTCCGGGTTTTGATTGAATCGGTATATGTACCTACGCCAATTGCTTGGGCAGGTCCATTTCGGCCACCTCCGACCCCGAGATTCACCTCGCTCTGAGACGGCGTTTTTTGCTTCCGGCTTTGGTCAGTTCGTGTGATAAAACTAACACAATTCAGGATATTTTTCTGAGATTGCATTTTTGGGCCGATTTCGTTTGCCACCGCTCTTGACACTTGAATTTGTTGCAATTCTTATAGGTACCTTCGGGGATTTGAAGGTCGGCGCAGTGATTCTAGGTCTTGAAGTTTTAGGCTGGCTGCGTGCCAGCACGGAGTCGTTTTTTCATTCCGATAGGGGGACGGTTATGCCAAGACAGAGAAAGTCAGGGTTTACACTGATCGAGTTGCTGGTGGTCATCGCCATCATCGCAACTTTGATCGCGCTGTTGCTGCCTGCTGTGCAGGCAGCCCGTGAGGCCGCTCGTCGTTCGCAGTGCCGGAACAACTTGAAGCAAATGGCGTTGGCCGAGCACAACTACCACGACATTAACAACCAATTCACGCCGGCCATTGTGTACAAGTATCCGCCAACGCTGCCGAGTTGCCAGGTGAATTGCTGTCCCCCGGGGAAGGGGAGTGGCCCCCAGGTGCCTTACACGCCTTGCCCCTGTCAGCGTTTCATCTTCATCTCCTGCTTTGCCTTCCACTTCTGGGGCGAGCGATTGCTCCCGCAATTGGAAGCGACGAACGTCTACCGCAAGATCTGTTTCAACAGCCCGATGCAGGCGCCGTGCTGCGAGCACTCGATTCCGCTGCGTTGCGTCACCTGCTGCGGAGCCGGTCAGCCGCTGTACACGTACATCAACGCCAGTAATCCCTGTTTAGACAAGTGTGCCCAGAATCGTGCGGCCGCGCAGGTCGTTCCGAGCTTCGTTTGCCCGTCGTCGCCGCGATCTCAAAACCCGTTCCTCGAGCTGAGCTCGCAAGCTTGTTCCGTCTTCAACTGCTGCTGCCCGATTCGTCCGTGTCTCTTCGGGCCTGCCTACCTGGCTGGAGCCATGGACTACACCGCGTCTGGCGGGTACAGCGACAACACGCGTATCGGCGTCGAGTATCTGCACCTGAACTGCCAGAAGCCTGAGCTCTATCGCGCGGGTCCGATCAACATTTTCCAGTTCAATATCGGGATCGACAAGATCACCGACGGCACGTCGACCACGGTTCTGTTTGCCGAACTCGCCGGCCGTCCCGACTTGTGGATCAAAGGCGTGAAACAGCCGCAAGCGTCCATTCTCACGTTGCTTGGCCAGACCAACAACTGGGGTGGCTGCTGGGCTTGCTTCGACAGCGCCTTCCAGGAATTTGGTGGCTCGGATGTCGCGGGAGGCTTCAGCGTTGGTCGCACGGCGATCAACAATGGTACGCCGATCTGCTTCATCAACTGCATCAACGTGTGGTCGGTGAACTGGTACAGCTTCCATCCGGGCTCGTGCGGCATCGCACTGGCGGATGGTTCGGCTCGTATGATCAGCGAGAACACCAGCATCACGGTGCTCTGCCGGTTGCAGACCTACAAGGGTCACGCCCCGGTAACCGACAGCAGTTTCTAAGTCTTTCGCCGGCGGTCCAAATTGGGCGGCCGGTCACTTCTTGACGGTTACGATCCAGGCCGGGATGGGGTCACCCATCCCGGCTCGGATTACTTCTAAACCACACGCAAATCGGGAGTTCGAGGAATGCTTTCCACTGCGCGCCGCGCGCCGTCTTCGATGAAAATTGCCGTGGCGCTGTTTTTGGCAGCGGCGGCACTGGGATGCGGCGGAAGCAAGAGCGAAAAGGATACTGTGGATGCCTGGTTCGACGCCAACCCTAAACTCAAACGAGAGCCTGTGGCTCAAGTCGCGGGACACGTGAGTGTCGATGGTCAGCCACCTCCCAAGGGTGCCCGATTGTTCGTGATTTTGACTGACGTCGATCACATCGAACCGATCACCAAGACAGGCCCGAAAGTGTTCACACACTGCGATGGCGAGGGTAACTTCAAGTTCACGACCTATGTGACCGGCGACGGCGTTCCCTACGGAAAATATGTGGCTTCCTTTGTACTCTTTCACAATGCGTCCCGCAGGAATGGTAAGGGAGGCTTCGGTGTGGCGGCCGGTCGCGAACGAGAATTCGCCGCTCCCGACATGCTAAAAAACACGTACAGCGACCCGATGAAGAACAAGAGTGACCCAACCCTACAGGTCGACGTCGACGGTAAGGGTCGAAGCGACTACGATTTCGCTTTGACAGTGGCGGGCAAAGACGAAGTCATCGCTCCAAGTCAATACGTACCAACCCATGTCGGCGACTGAGCCGGCCACAGCCGCGTCACTCAGCCAGCACTTATCGCGACCTTCTGACTGCTGCGTTTCGAGGTGCTTCGGTCGCTTTCGCTCAAGCGCCCAGACGGCCGCTGGTTGCGCGCCGGCCGTCTTTCCACCGCGGTAGCGATGTCGCCGCACGGAGGCAGCGTCGCTTGCGAGCCGATGCCTCGACTCTGGCTCCTCTCTCTCTGCACCCGCCATTCCATGAGGCTCCACGCGGGTGTCAGCCGTGCCCCAGCCTCGTCGGCGTGACTGTGGGCCGGGCCTAGGGGTCGCCACGCTTTCGGGACAGTCGGGCCCAGCTGATCCCCGTTCGGAAGCACTTCGTTCCAGAGGCGCCACCGCCGCTCGTTGGATGCGATGGGGGGCTCAAGGGCGTCTCCGCGCCGGCGCCCAATCGTCCCGCACGTGGGCGGGACATCGCTCGGTCTGGGGATTCGCGTCGAGTGATGATGAAGGATTAGGCACTTCCCGCGCCTACTGCCGAGCCCGCCAGGGCCATTTTCCCAGCCGCAGTCGCGGCGAAAAGGCGGTCCTCGCAGGCGACCCGCGAGAACCCATTTGGCAGTTTTCTTCCACTCGGCCGGGTTCAATGTGTGAAAAAACTAACACTTTTCACAAAATTTTTAGCATCTTTAGTTTTTTAGCATTTTTTGACTGCCCAACGTCTTGACAGCAAATTTTTTAGCAGGTCTGATGGTCCCTTCGGGCTCGAAGGTTTCGCATTGTTTTGAGGCTTGAAGTTTTACGCTGGCTTAGTGCCAGCACGGAGTCGTTCTTTCATTCCGCTAGGGGGACAGTTATGCCAAGACAGAGAAAGTCAGGGTTTACACTGATCGAGTTGCTGGTGGTCATCGCCATCATCGCAACTTTGATCGCGCTGTTGCTGCCTGCTGTGCAGGCAGCCCGCGAGGCGGCTCGTCGCTCACAATGCCGAAACAACCTTAAGCAAATGGCGTTGGCCGAGCACAACTACCACGACATCAACAACCAGTTCACGCCGGCGATGATATACAAATATCCACCAATGCTTCCCAAGTGCGATGTTTGTTGCTGCCCGCCGAAGTTCGGTTGCGGCCCCTGCGTGCCCTACCAGCCCTGCCCCTGCAAGTCAGGTGTTTTCTTTGCCTGCTTTGCGTTCCACTATTGGGGCGAACGACTGCTTCCCCAGTTGGAAGCGACGAACGTCTACCGCAAGATCTGCTTCAACAGCCCGGCGCAGGCGCCCTGCTGCGAGCACGCGATTCCGCTGCGCTGCATCACCTGCGGCGGCGCGTGCCAGCCGCTCTACACGTTCATCAACGCCAGTTGCCCGTGCAAAGATCCCTGCTCGCAGCAACGTGCGGCCGCCCAGGTAGTCCCGAGCTATGTTTGCCCATCGTCGCCACGGACCCAAAACCCATTTGTCGAAAAGTTCAGTTCGGAATCGTGCCCCTGCTTCAACGGGTGCAAATGCGGAATTCGGCCGTTGCTCTTTGGGCCCGGAATTCTGGTCGGTGCTCTCGACTACACGGCGTCGGGCGGCTACAGCAATAACACGATCATCGGGGTCGAGTATCTCCACCAGAACTGCGGGAAGCCCGAGTTGTACCGGGCAGGCCCGATTAACATTTTCCAGTTCAATATCGGGATCGATAAGATCACCGACGGCTCGTCGACCACGGTTATGTTTGCCGAACTCGCCGGCCGTCCCGACTTGTGGATCAAAGGCGTGAAACAGCCGCAATCGCAGATCCTGCCCTTGCTCGGTCAGAACTGGAACTTTGGCGGATGCTGGGCTTGCTTCGACAGCGCCTTCCAGCAATTCGGCGGATCGGACGTGGCGGGCGGCTTCAGCCTGACGCGTGCGTCCATCAACGCGGGCACGCCGGTCTGCTTCATTAACTGCATCAACGTGTGGTCGGTCAACTGGTTCAGCTTCCATCCGGGCTCGTGCGGCATCGCACTATGTGATGGTTCGGCTCGTATGATCAGCGAGAACACCAGCATCACGGTGCTTTGCCGGTTGCAGACCTATAAGGGTCACGCTCCGGTCACCGACAGCAGCTTCTAAGTCTTTGGCCCGCGGCCCAACTTGGGCTCGCAGGTCGCTTTGGACGGTTACGATCCAGGCTGGGATGGGGGGTCACCCCTCCCAGCTCGGATCTCTCTTCAACCGCATGCCGCTGCATGCAATCGGGAGACCGAGGGATGCTTTCCACAGTGCGTCGCGCGCCACTCTCGTTCCTATCGTTGGCTTTCCTGTTCGTGGCAGCGGGCACTCTCCAGGGGTGTTACTCGCGTCCGAGTGAACAAGAAACCGTTGACGCTTGGTTCAAAAACAATCCCAAACTGAAAAAAGTGGCCGTTGCTCCGGTCTCCGGCCACGTCAGTATCGATGGCCAACCTCCTGCGAAAGGCACTCGCGTCTACATCATCATCAGCGATTTCGAGCACCCCGAGATGCCTGACAAAGAGGGCCCCAAACAATTCACCCATTGTGACGCCGAGGGCAATTTCGCGTTCAAGACCTATGTGACGGGCGACGGTATTCCCTGCGGGAAGTATGTCGCGACATTCGTTTCGTTTACCAGCGCGACCAGAAGGAACGGCAAAGGAGGCTTCGGAGGCGTTTCTCCCAACAGAATGCGTACTTACGCCGGCCCCGATGAACTCAAGAATCTGTACAGCGATCCGAGAAAGAATAAGACGGATCCGAACTTCGTGCTGGACGTTCAAGGCCCCGGACGGACCGACTACGACTTCAGCCTGGCGGTGGCTGGAAAAGATCCAATCCCCACCCCAAGCGAGTACGCGCCGAAGAGCTTGTCTGACTGAGGCCCTTTGAAATTTGCAACCACGCATCGCGAGTGGTAGGTTCTTGCCCAAGAACCCCGACACTGTGATGCTTGGTGGGCCAATGGAGAACAACGCCGACACAGCGACAAGTTGGCAAGTACCGCACGTCTCCCGGACGCGGACCATTCTCGCCGGCGCGATCGGGAACGTCTTGGAGTGGTACGACTTCGGCCTGTTTGGCTACTTCGCCGCGGTCATCGCCGCCGAGTTCTTCCCGGGTGAAGACAAGACGGCCGCGCTCTTAGACACGTTCGGCATCTTCGCCACCGGCTTTCTGATGAGGCCGATCGGCGGATTGCTCTTCGGGCTGGTCGGCGACCGCTTGGGACGCAAGCGGGCGCTCGAGCTTTCGGTCTTGCTGATGGCCGTTTCGACGACGTTGTTGGGTCTCTTGCCAGGCTACGCCACGATCGGCCTGGCGGCCCCGGTGCTGCTCACCGTTTTGAGAATGGCACAGGGGCTCAGCGTTGGCGGCGAATATATCGGGTCGATCGCCTTTTTGACCGAACACGCTCCAGCCAATCGGCGGGGGCTCTATGGCAGCTGGACGGGTGTGACGGTTGTGTTTGGTACGTTGCTTGGCTCCGCAGTGGCGGGACTCGCGACTCTCTGTTTGACGCCATCGCAGTTACACGCTTGGGGTTGGCGCGTCGCCTTCATTTCCGGTTTGGTCCTGGGTGTCGCGGGATTCTGGCTGCGATTGGGAGTGGCCGAAAGCCCGGACTTCGCCGCCCTGCGCCAGACAGGTCAGTTGGCAGCAAACCCGATAGCAGCAGCGCTCCGCCGCGATCGCCGGCCCATCATTACGACGATCGGGCTGACGGGCCTTAGCTCCGTCGGCTTTTATCTGCCCTTCGTCTGGCTGCCAACCTGGCTCTCGCACACGATCGAGCATCGCCTGCCCGAGCAACAAGCTTTCGCGAGCAGTACGATTGCGCTCCTGGCATTACTCGTGTTGATCCCGCCGCTGGCCATGGTTTCTGATCGCATCGGGCGCCGCCCGATGTACCTGGCCGCCTCGGCAGGCTACGTGCTGCTGTCGTATCCGCTGATGACGATGATGACTGCAGGCACGTTCGCCACGGCGATTGCCGGAGGCCTGACCTTCGCATTCTGCAGCAGTCTGTTTGGCTGCTGCATGGGAGCCACGATGGTCGAGTTGTTCCCGACGCAGACGCGCTACACGGGCGTTGCGATCGGATACAACGTGGGGCAAGCCGTATTGAGCGGCACCGCGCCGCTGGTTGCCGTTTGGCTTGTGGAAAAGACTGGAAGCGCGGTGGCTCCCGCCTTTTACTTGATTGTCTGCGGCATCGTGGCCGGATTTTTTTCCTGGTTCATTCCCGTCTTGCACGGCAAGCCGCTGCCGGCTTTCTCGATGCCTCGGTCGTCGACGCTCCCCCGGGCGGATGCGGCTGGCGACTAACGACGCGCGAATCGGTTCCCTGGACCGCTGTCCGCCGATCACATAGCCTGAACGCCTTTCCCGAGCGACGTTCATGCCGCCGATGATTCACGTCGAGCACCTGGTCAAAAACTACGGCACCTTCACGGCTGTCGGGGATATCTCGTTCGACGTCGAAGCCGGTGAGATCTTCGCCTTTCTGGGTCCCAACGGCGCGGGCAAGACGACGACGATCAAGATTCTGACGACCTTGCTTCGCCCGACCAGCGGCAAAGTGGAAATCGACGGACTCGATCCGACGGCGCACCAGAACGAGGTGCGAAAACGCTTCGGCATCGTCTTTCAAGAC
>DASRXU010000015.1:0-10443 GCA_035687365.1 Planctomycetaceae bacterium
CCGCCCGTCCATGATTTCCGGGAAGCCGGTGTACGACGACACGTCGATGACAGAAATCTTGTTCTCTTCCAGAAACCGCCGCGTACCGCCCGTCGAAACGATCTCGAAACCGAGCTCAACCAGCCCAGCCGCAAAGTCTGCAAGACCGGTCTTATCGTGGACGCTGATCAAAGCCCGCTTGCGAAGCGGCGCGGACGGAGAGGCATTCATGAGCGGTCGATCCTTCACGCGAAAAGCGGGAACCCGATGCGTGCGCGATCGTATCCCCACCGTTGCGCGCCGTCAAACGACGCAAATCCGCGGGATTTCGGCTCAGGAGCAGAGGGCTCGGCCCTCGCGCCGGTCGGCTCAGACCGTCGCCAGAGGCTTGCGGGCCATCTGGGCACCGCGCGGCGCGGGGACCGATCGGATCGCTGTGCCCGGCGTAGCTGCTGCAGGAACAGACGACGTGGGTTCGACGCGCTCCATCGCGACCATCATCCGCATCAATTCGCGGCGGCTCACATTCCCGACGAGGTGCCCCTCTTTGTCGATCACAGCCATCCGTGCGAAGGATCCATCCCGAAACTTGGGACACAGGGCGACCGCGCTCTCGCTCGGAAGTACTGTCGGCACGCTGCGGCTCATCAGGGTTTCGGCCTTGGCCGTCGGGTCGCCGCCCAAAACCTGGTGCTTGAGCACATCGTAGTCGGTGACCACCCCGGCGAGCCGGTTTTCCGTCGTTGTGACGTAAACCGAAGCCAACCCTTCGGTGACCAGCGTGTTGAGAACTTCGTCGATTGTCGCTTGCGGAGAAACGGCCGCCGGACAACGCGTCATCACGTCTTCGACCATCACTTGCATGGCCAGACTCCTTCGGGGTCTACAGGGAACAGACCTCTGGCTACCCCAAATCTAGGTTGCGTTTCGGCAACATGGCGAAGACTTTCACGGCAAGACAGAAGTAACGACGGGGGGTCGGCGCCGAGCGCGCCATTTAGAGCGGCTGTGCGCTTCCAACGGGCCGGTTACGACTTGCCGCAGGCAACGAAAATCCCGTTGCCCGACTTGGCTCGTTGGTTCTAAACTGGCGGTGTTCGGAAGCTCCCTTCTGTTCTTCGACCCTTCCTTCGGAATCTTCGGTGCAAAATGACGCCGGATTCCTCGGCAAGACTCGTTCTGCTTTCCTACCTCGCGATTGGCGTGGGGATCGTCGTTTGGCAGTTCCGACGTTCAGGCCTCGGACTGAGCACCTGGTTCCTTTGGGTCGTCGAACGGCTGTATGTGCCGTTCATGTTCCATTGGCGGGCGAACCGCAGATGCCCGTTTCCCGGGGAAGAGGGAGCCCTGATCCTGGCGAACCACCGCAGTCCGGTCGACCCGCTTTTGATCTGGATGAACAACCATCTCGGAGAGCGCCCGCGCCGCTGCCGAGTGACCGGCTTCCTGATGGCCCGCGAGTATTACGACATTCCTGGCTTAACCTGGGTTGGCCGCGCGATGCAGTGTATTCCGGTCTGCCGCGAAGGCAAGGACATGCGGCCGGCCCGCGAGGCGCTCGAGCGGCTGAAGCGGGGGGATCTGATCGGCGTGTTCCCGGAAGGCGGAATCAACGAGGAGACCGCACTCCGCGAAGGGGACACCGGCATCGCCTGGCTGGCACTGCACGCGCAGGTCCCGGTCTTTCCAGTTTTTCTACGCGATTCGCCGACCAGCGAAAACATGGTCAAGCCGTTTTATACGCGGTGCCGAGTCAAAGTCGTCTACGGCGAGCCGATCGACTTGTCAGCTTACTATGATCAAAAGCGAACGCGGACTTTGCTGCGCGAAGTGACTGACTTGTTGATGCGACGGCTGGCCGAGTTAGGCGGCGTTTCGTATGCGCCCGATTTACCAGTCGCGGGACGGGTCAATACGACAGACCCGTCGCATGATGTCCCTCGCGCGACGGGATAGAAACCGCGTCGAACAGTTAGCAGCACCCGCCAGCTCACGCCGGCGGCTCGCCGGGCTGAAATTGCCTACTCGCGCAGGGCTCGCTTCAGGATCTTTCCCGTTGGGCCTTTGGGCAGCGTATCGAGAATCGTCACGACGCGCGGGTACTTGTAGGCGGCGACCAGCGTTTTGCAGTGCTGAACAATTTGATCGACCGTGGCTGACATCCCTGGCTTGAACGCGACAAACGCTGTCACCTCTTCGCCGAGTCGCGCGTCGGGCACGCCGATCACCGCGGCTTCGGCGATTGCCGGATGGGTGTAGAGGGCCTCTTCGACTTCTCTCGGGTAGACGTTGTAGCCGCCGCGGATGATGAGGTCCTTCTTGCGATCGACAATCACAAAGTCCCCGTCTTCATCCACGAAGCCAATGTCGCCCGAATGAAACCAGCCGTTTCGCATCGCGGCCGCCGTCGCCTCGGGCCGTTTGAAATAGCCCTTCATGATATTGTGGCCGCGGATCACGATTTCGCCCCGTTCGCCGCGCGGCACCTCGTGGTCTTGGTCGTCGACAATTTTCATTTCGACGCCAAAGGCCGCCTTGCCAATTGTGCCGGCTTTGGCCGCCTCGTCGATCGATTGGATGCAGGCCAGCGGGGAAGTCTCGGAGAGGCCGTAGCCTTCTTGCACGGCTAAGTCAAAACGTTTTGTGAATTGCTGTTTCACTTCGATGGGCAGGGCCGATCCGCCGGAGACGCAGTACCGCAGGGTCGCCAGTTGCCCGTCGGAGACTGCGGGATCGGTGAGCAGCGCAATGTACATCGTCGGCACGCCAGCGAAGAACGTCACCCGGTCGCGAGCAATCGCCGCCGCGGCATCCGCCGCACAAAACCGCAACAGATACGAGATCGTTCCGCCGCTATAAAGCAAACCATTTTGGATGTTGGTCTGGCCGAACGCGTGATAGAGCGGCAAAGCCGCCAGGCCGACGTCGCCGGGATGCAGGACGGCGATTGCATCCGGCCAGCGGCTGAAGACCCGCTCGGCGACGAGTTGGGCGTTGTAGTAGAGACCGAAATGAGTAAGTTCGGCCCCTTTCGGTTTGCCCGTGGTGCCGCTGGTGTAGAGCACGACTGCCGTATCGTCCGCAGCCGTTTGCGCGAGATCGGCGGCGGGGCCCGAGTGAATTACCTCCTCAAGCCGTTTCGCGCCGACTGGATGCGCTGCAGCGTCGCAGCCCACCGTATAAATGTGTCGGCAACCGGCCACTCGCTGCGCCGCCTCGATCGCGACGGCGGCAGTTTGCGCGTGAACGACCAGCGCCCGCGCCTCGCTGTCTTCGAGTTGAAACGCGACCTCGTTGGCGACCAACAGCGTGTTCAGCGGCACGACGACGCAACCGGCGTAAAGCACGCCGAAATAAGCAATCGTGAAACCGGGCACGTTCGGAACCATGACCGCCACGCGGTCGCCAGGTTGCACACCCATCGCCAGAAGTTCGCCCGCGAATTGTCGGGCCGCTTCATCCAACTCCGCGTACGTCAAACGCTCGCCGTCGTTAATGGTGGCTGTAACGCTCGAATAACGGGCGGCCGAATTCCGCAGAATCGAAGCGAGATTCAGGGACATGAGTTTCCCAAACCGGTAACGGGCAAACCGAGAATGCGCGCGATTTTTCGAGTCGTCTGTCATGCCGGAGCTGGAATAGCCGCGGCAATCTGCTCTTCGTATGATGCACCGGTCTTCGTATCATAAAGCGGTTTCAAAACCAATTCTCCCTTCGCATCCAACAACGGCACCAATATGAGCACCTCCGCGAATGCCGCACTCTTGGCCGACGTCGAAGCGTTTTGCCAAGAGATTCGTCCGGTCGAGGAAATCTGCTACCTCGAGCACAAATTCAACTCGGAATCGGTCGAGCTGGCCAAGAAGCATCGCCTGTTCGGCATGCTGACGCCGACGGAGTACGGCGGGCGCGGTTGCGACCTGGAGACCTATGCGAAGGCGCTGATCCGCATCGGCCGCGAAGGGACCGGGCTGCGGACATTGTTCTCCGGCCACATTTCGATCGGCCAGATGCCCATCATGGACTGGGGAAATGAGGAGCAGAAGCGGCGATATCTTCCCGCGGCCGCGACCGGCGAGAAAATCATGGCTTTCGGGCTCACCGAGCCAGATGCCGGATCAAATCCGTTGGAAATGACATCGACATATCGCCGTGAAGGCGATCACTACTTGCTCAACGGAGTGAAGTATCTGATCTCGAACGGTGGCATCGCGCAGACGATCGTCTGCTTTGCTTATCCGGAGGCAAAGAAGGATCGTGTCAGCGCCTTTATCGTCGATACCGACGGCCCCGGGTTCCACTGCGAGGATCTCACGGCCAAGCTCGGCCTGCCGACCTCCAACACGGCGATGTTCGAGTTGGAAAACCATCCAGTGCCGGCCAATAACCTGCTGGGAGAGGAAGGCAACGGTTTTCGCATCGCAATGACAACGCTGATCAGCGGACGGTTGAGCGTGGCGGCCGGATGCGTCGGCGTGATCGAAGATTGCCTGATCGAGGCGATCGCCTACGCCAAGGAGCGCCACCAGCACGGCAAGCCGATCGCCAAGCACCAGCTCGTTCAGGAGCACATCGCTCAGATCGAGATCAGCCGGCAAGCAGCCGACAGTTTGCTGTTTACCGCCGTCGCCGCGAAGCAGGCCTCGAATGCCGATCGCAAGGATGCAAAACTGCGCGAGAAAGCCGACATGTTGGCCGCGCACGCGAAGTATTTCGCCAGCAACGCCGCCTGCGAAGCGGCCGATCGGGCGATTCAAGTGCTCGGCGGTCGCGGCTACTCCGAGTTGTATCGCCCCGGCCGGCACTGGAAAGACGTTCGCGTTTGCCGCATCTACGAGGGGACCGACGAGATTCTCAAGCTCAAGGTCGCGCAGTCGGTACTCGGCAAAGAATACTCGGCGTTTCAATGAGCGATCACGCGGACCGCGGTTTTACAGCTCGACCTAAGCGGTGACCTTCTCTGGTGTGGCGGTTGCACGCGGTCGCTCTTCGGGGATCGCCGCTTCGAGATTCCAAAAGTCGGCCGGTTTGCCGTACTGGACCAGAAAGCTCCGCAGATCGTCCCTCAGCAGATGAGACACCCAGGCGCGGGTCTCCGGCTGCCACTTCGGACGCTGACGCAGCTTGTGATAGAAGAACGTGCGGGCCACTCGGTCGCGCAATGAAAATGGCAAGCGATCAACGGCCCGCCGATAGGTCTTGATCGATCGCAAGTGCGAGAGGAACGGATCGGCGACGGTCTTTCCTTCCGATTCGTTGAGCCGTGTTGTTCCCGCGGCCACTTCCACGTTTGGATCGACGCCCAGAAACTCGAAGCAACCTTTGAGCACCTTCGCGGGTTCGCGGCGAAAATCTTCGTAGAACACCACGTGGATCGACTCGTCGCCGTAGTGCTCCCGATAAGGCGCCAACTGCTTGAGATAGTTCGACGCGTCGGTCAGGTCGGCGCGATTCAAAAACACCGCTTTGTTGAAGTCGGGATGTGCGTAGTCAGGATGTTGCGAGCGCAGCTCTTGCCAAAACGACTGGATGCGCGAGAAGGGCTCTCGCACGACGTAAATCAATTTGGCCGTCGGCAAGTAAGCGGTGATCCGTCCAAAGGCTTGTGGAAATTTCTCGTGCATTGTGTAGGCGTTTGAGCCTTCACCGCGCCACGGACGGTCGCCCGCCTCGTTGAACAGAGATTCGTACCAGGCGAAGCCGCGCTTAAAGACCCAATCGTCGTTGAAGAACTGCGGCTCGGGTCGAACCATGAAGATGTCGGGGTGGCGTCCGAGCAACACGCGGATGGTGGTCGTCGCACACTTGGCGGCCCCAATCACGAGATAATTCGGCTTCATGTTTTTCTGCTTTGTTGACCCGCAACGAAGAACACGATCAAGAATACGGCAGCCAGCAACTGAACAGGCGACGATGAGTTAGCCGACGGTGCGCTGCTTCACCCGTCGCAGTGCACTGTGGAACCAGCGCTTCGCTTTTTCGGCTGGCATGGCGACGGCCCCTTTGAGGAACTCGTCGGGCCGGGCCCGGAAGATCGTCGTGTGCGATTCGCCGTTCCAATGCGCGGGGGCCGCCGTCGTGTAGTAGTAGGCGGCGAACGATTTTCGTGTTTGGCCCGCGGGGCATTTCACGGCCGACACGCCGTGGAAACTGATTTCGTTCGTCTCAAAGACGACGCACCGATTGAAGATCGGCAGGTGGGCATGGTGCCGCACCTTAACGTCCTCGTCCCACAACTCGAATTCGCCACCCCACTCGGTCGGCCATTCGCGATTGAAAAAGATCAGGAGGTTGGCCCGACGATGCCACTGCCGCTCCTCGAGAAAATTGAAGTCGACGTGCACATCGAGGTGGCCGCGGGCAGCCGTCTGGTGCATTCCGCCGCCCACGAGCTGCGGGTCAGCGAGCAATTCGGGGATCTCAAGAGCGTAGGCCAACAACTCCAAGAGTTCAGGAGACGCGAGGACCTCGTTGAGCTGGCGAAGCGGCTCGGGAAACCGAGACGATTCGGTGACCTGAACTTTTCCCTTTTCGTTCACGGCTTGAAACGAACGGCCAACCGCGAGTGCCTGCTCGTAAGGCGGAAATGCCTCGGCAACGCGCTGGGCGAAATCGGGCTTGAGAAAGTTGTCGATGACGAAATTCGGAACCGGCTTCGAGGCTCGAACCTGGTTCCGCAGCGCATCCCGGTCGATGGGATTCAACAGCTCATTGGGGGACATGCAAGGTCGCTCTCAAATTTCAAACAGCGGATAACTCACGTGGCACATCCTTGCCAACTCCCTTCCCTGCCGAACCGACTTGCCCGCCGTTCTGACTGAGAATCTCGCGCCGACGTCGATGCCCGCGCCCCGTGTTGGAATACTGTGTTTCAGTTCTGCGCGACGTTTCAATTCTGCGCGACGATGAGAATACATCACGTTTCGGCGCGCGTAAATGATCAGACTGAAGACTGTCTGAAATTCAACCCGGTTGAAATTGCGCGAACGTACGCGAAATTCGTGCCACAACCAACCGTGCGTTCCCCAACGCCGATTTCACGTGTCCGCTGTTCGTTAACACAGAGACGATTGTTGATTTGACATTGTTGATTTGATAACGGCGCGACTGGACTCTTTGCGAGTGGCTAGCTAATTTCGCATTGCGATGGCTGCATCTTCTGCTTCAGTTCCCGCCAGCGCTGGACGGGGTGCCGAATCCCCCGAAGACCCGTCCGGCAATCCTGCTCCGGCCGAGAATTCTGCGCCATCAACGGCGACAGTCGGGTCGATTCCTGCCGATGCCCGGCAGTCGATCGGTCGGCCCCAAATTCTGCGCGGCTCTGCCGTCACGATGGTCGGCTTCGGCGGTGGCCAGGCGCTCAGTTTGGTGAGCAGCGTTGTGCTGACGCGGCTCTTGAATCGCGATGCCTACGGCCTCTACCGGCTCGCGATGGTCTTTCTCGAGGGCTTGGCGAATTTCACCGCCGTCGGATCGGGGCCCGCCATCATTCGCGACCCGCGCGGCGACGACCCCGCCTTTCTTAACACAGCTTGGACGTTGCAAGTCGTGCGGGGAGTCGGCTTGTGGCTGGCAGCCTGCGCACTCGGCATTCCCTACGCCTGGTTTTACAAGCAACCGATCTTGGTTGTGCTGATTCCTGTAGTCGGACTTACGGTGCTGATCGACAGTTTCGATTCGTCCGCCATGCACTGGTGCGTTCGACACATGAAGCTCGAGCGGGTGACGGTGCTCGAATTCTTACGGCAGCTCTCGGGTTTTCTGATCACGGTCGCCTGGGCTTGGATGTGGCCTTCGGTGTGGGCTTTCACAGCGGGAACAACGGTTGGCTGTATCCTCGTGTTGGTCCTGTCGCACTTGGCGCTGCCAGGTCCGCCCAGCCGATTTCATTTCGAGCGCGAAGCAGCGCGGGTCCAGTTCCACTTTGGCAAATGGATCTTCGTCAACAGTGCGTTGGACTTCACGGCTCGCCAGTTGGACATCCTGCTCTTGGCGCGGTTCGTTCCGATCGGCCAGATCGGCGTGTATGGGCTGGCGATCAAGCTGGCGGATCCACTCGTCTCTTTGAATCAGCGGCTGTCGAGGCAGGTCCTGTTTCCGACCTATAGCTCGGCTTTTCGCAGTGCCTCGGGCAATCTAATCCGCTCCTTTTACCGCATGCGAGCGTTGATGGAGCTGTTGCACATGCCGGCGCTTGGCTTTTGCATGACGGGGGGCGCCGCGATTGTAAAACTCTTGCTCGCCCCCAATTTCTGGGAAGCGGGCTGGATGTTTGAGGTCTTGTGCGTGCGCTCTGCGATGAAATGCCTGTTCAATCCGCTTTCCGCCTGTTGCCTCGCCATTGACGCCACGCGGGCCATTGCGGCGAGCCTCGCTGTGCGGACCGTTTGGGTTGTGGTCTCTGTTCCGCTAGCCTGGTATCTGTGGGGACTCACGGGCGTGGTTTGGGCGGTGGCACTCTCAGAAACTCCCGTGCTCATCGTGCTGTATGCGACCTTGTATCGCGCGGGCCTGCTGCGATTCAGTCGAGAGCTGTTGCCGATCGGCATGATTGCAGCCGGCTGTGCGCTGGGGCTGGTCTTCGCTCGATTCGTCCACTGAGTGCATCCTGTTGGCATGACTGCGGAAACTCCCACGCGACACGGCTCGCCGTGCGTCGCCTTGTCGACCCCCGACTGGCCTCGTGGCGCGTCGCCCAACGGCATCGTGACTTACACCGCGGAACTCGAGGCGGCCCTTCGGGAACGCGGCGCACGCCCCGTGATTTTGTCATGGCATGTCGACCCCGTCCTTCAGGCTCAAAACGGTGCGGCCGGTGACGAGGTCGTCGATATCTCCGAGTTCCAGCCGCGGCGCAGATTATTGAATCGCGTGATCGAAAAGGCGGGCCGCCGCCTCGGCTCCGACACCTTGCTCAAGACGCGCCTGTCGATGCTCGACCGAGCCGTTCGGGTGGCGGTGACGCGCTTCCCGATCGAGCTGATCGAGATTGAAGAAGCGCTCGGCCTGGCAATGCCCGTCATTCGCTCGGGGCTTGTGCCCATTGTCGTGCGTTTGCATGGTCCGTGGTTTCTCAACGGCCGGGCGCTCGGGGTGAAGGAAGACGCGGCTTTCGCCCGGAGAGATCAACTCGAGCGGGAGGTGATCGCAAATGCCGACGCCGTCACCGCGCCCTCGCGAGATGTCCTCGAGCAGACGCGAAGCCACTACGGATTGCTGCTCGAGCACGGGCGGGTCATCCTGCCACCGGTCGATTGCAACACTAACGAGTCGCCGTGGTCTTTGGCTGAATGCGATCGCAATCGCATCGTGTTTGTCGGTCGTTTTGATCTGCACAAGGGCGCCGACGTGATCATCGACGCCTTCGCTCTCCTCGCAAGCGAACGGCCCGCGCTGACGCTCGATTTCATCGGTCCCGACCGGGGCATTTTGAATCAAGCGGGTGAGCAAATTCACCTTGCTGAGTATCTTGCGGCGCACGTTCCCAATCCGGACGTCCGCAGGCGAATCGTCGTGCATGGACAGCAGACGCCCGACGCGATCGGCACGTTGCGTCGGCGCGGCTTGGTAACGGTGGTCCCTTCACGGTACGAGACGTTCGGGTACACGGCCGTGGAAGCCCTAACGCTCGGTTGCCCGGTGATCGCCGCCGAAGCGGGGGGGCTGGCGGAATCCGTCCGCGACGGAAAAACGGGCCTGCTCTTCGAAAGTGGCGAGCCGCGGTCGCTCGCCAATCAAATCGCGAAACTGATCGACGCGCCGGAATGGGCCGCACAGCTCGGTGAAGCCGGCCGCCAAGACATCGCGAGCCGCTACGCCCCAAGATCGATTGCGGAACAGACGCTCGAAACCTACGCTGCAGTCCTGAAGCGCCGCAGGGTAGGGGCAGCCCGCGGATCGCAACGGCCCAGAGCCAACGCATGACAATTCTCGTTCCGATCACACTCTTCGGCTGGGTGCCGTGCGTCCTCTTGCTGTTCATGTGGCTTCCGCCGCGCCGCGCGGTGATCACGGCCTTTATGGCTGGCTGGCTGTTTCTTCCCGCCGCCACGTTCGATCTTCCCGGCCTTCCCGACTACTCGAAAATGGCCGCCACGTGTGCGGGAATCTTGCTGGCGGCTCTCGTCTTCGACACCGACACGCTGTTGTCGATCCGTCCACGTTGGTTCGATCTACCGATACTCGTCTGGTGCTTTATGCCCTTCGTCACGAACGAGGTCGAAGGCATCGACATGTACGATTCGCTGTCGTGGTCGGTGAATCGCATGATCACCTGGGGCATGCCCTATTTCATTGGCCGAGTCTATTTCACCGATGCAGAAGCCTTGAAAGAGTTGGCGGTCGGGATGGTCATCGGCGGACTGATTTACATACCGATCTGTTGGTTTGAAATCCGGATGAGCCCTCAGGTGTCGCGATTCCTCTACGGAGTGGAAGGAGGATTCTCAGGCACGCGGCTAGGAG
>DASRXU010000016.1:0-17671 GCA_035687365.1 Planctomycetaceae bacterium
CAAGAAGCCCTACTATCCCGCCTTCGACATCGGAGCGATGAGCCGTAAGCGGTCTCAAATGGCCGGTGCGTCCCCCGCGCGTGGAGATCGAGTCGACGCGGCGTCTGCCACAGCCGATGCGTCAAGCACGGCTCAGGGTCCGCCCGCCCAATTCGGTGCACCCTCTCCCTTGGCTGGTCCCGGTCGTCCGAGTGCCAGCCCGGGGAACAAGAGCGGCTCATGGCCGGAAGCCGATGGCAGCAGCGAGTGGAACCAACCGATCCAAGCGCCTCCGACGGCTTCGACAGGGCGGGGAAATGGGCCGAGCCCATTCGACGGAGAATCGGCATCACAGGCGCCTGCCGCGAGCGCGTCCCGCGGCGCGACTGGGGACAACCCGTTTGCCGATCCGCCGCCGGCTGTGGGGTCGCAGACTCCGAATCGCTCAACTCCCTCCTCGAGCGTCGCACCGAGCCGATCGGCCTCGAGCAGCGACAACCCTTTCGAATCATTGCCGCGTTGACCTCACGATCTTGGCGAAAGTTGGAAAGGCGACTCGCTGGCCGCGAGTGGCTTCTAACGTTCCCCAAAGATTTGGTACAACGGCGGATATGTCCGGCGAGGTCTTTTATCGGGACCCACGAGCGCCGCGTGACGTTCAGGGACCCTTCCCCGTCGACCGGTTGCGCGAGTTCGCGCGCGGCGGACAGCTGCGGCCCGGAGATCAGGTTTCTTTAGACGGCCAAACTTGGCTGCCGGCGATCGATTTTGAGCCACCGATCTTCCCCGAGGGCACGACGCTTGGTGGTGCGCAGCCCGAGTGGCAGCGTTGGCTGCTCCACATCGGACGCTGGATTCGCGCTGGCTGCGTCGCGATTTGGGAATATCTGAAGCGGGTTGGCCTGTTCTATTGGGGCAATTTCCCCGAACTGCGACAACTGGCAACCGAATACCTGACCTTCCTGCAAGAGCCTGGCAGTCGCAAAGAGCTGCGAGTCTCCGCCGACGATCACAACGACCACGTCTATCTCTATGGAGATCGGTGGACGGCCGAGTTGCCCGACTGTTGCGTCGTCTGCGGTGAGCCAGCCGAGTGCGATTGGAACAGCGAGCATCGCAGCGTGCCCGATCTCAACTGGGCTTTATTGGCTCCGGTTTTCGGGCTGGTTTTCGGCTGCATCGGTTGGCTCTTTCTTTGGAGTGCCGAGGGTCGCTGGCTGATTCTGCTGGGGCTAGTGATCGGGTTTCTCGTGGGCTATCAGTCGGCAAGCGAAACGATCGTGGCCATTCGCTTCCGCCGCTGCCGCGAACATTTGAATCGCACCCGCTATCCCACGTTAAGAACGTTCCGCAAGACTCTGATCATCGGCGTGGGGGATCGCAAAGTCTGGCGTCGGTTCTACTACGGCGACCGCGGCATGGAAACTCCCGAAGTGCCGCCCGATTTTTCAAAGATGGCCGACGCGACGGGTTCGCTGGTTGAACCTGGCGACGGCAAACCGACCTATCCGACGATACCACTGGTCGGCGACGACGAGCCCACGCCTTCGTGACACGCCCTTACTCTCACGAGACATCGCCAAGACGGACATTCCCATGAGCGCACGAGATCTGATTCTGGGGTTTTTGTGTCTCGCGGTTTGGATCTCCGTGGCCGACTCCGCGGGCGCCGACGACAAGTCCTCCGAACTCTTCGTGGCGCGGCCCCTCACCCAGCCGGGAGAATTTACGATCGGCATCGAAGGGCCGAATTGCGATGCGCGGGGCAACATCTATGCGGTCAACTTTCGCACCGAGGGAACGATCGGCATCGTGACGCCCGAGGGTCATGGCGACGTTTACGTCACGTTGCCCAAGGGCAGTGATGGCAATGGAATCGTCTTCGATCGCAAGGGGACGATGTATGTCGCGGATTACACGGGGCACAACGTGCTCACGATCGACCCCAAGACGCGGCACATCCGCATCCTGGCCCACGAACCGCGGATGGCTCAACCGAACGATTTGGCGATTGCACCCGACGGGACGATTTTTGCCAGTGATCCAAACTGGAAGGCCGGGACCGGCCGCGTCTGGAGAGTCGACCCCGATGGCCGAGTCACGCTGGCGGCTGACGGCCAGGGAACGTCGAATGGCATCGAAGTCAGCCCCGACGGGAACACGCTCTATGTCAATGAGAGCGACCAGAAGAATATCTGGCGATTCACCATCCGACCGGACAAGACGCTTGCGGATCGTCGCTTGATCCGAAAGTTTGAAGACCACGGCTTCGACGGCATGCGGTGCGACGTCGACGGCAATCTTTACATCTGCCGCTACGGCAAGGGCACAGTCGTCAAGATGACGCCGCAGGGAGAAGTCCTGCGCGAGATCGACGTGCTGGGCAAACGGCCCAGCAATCTTTGTTTCGGCGGACCGGACGGACGCAACGTCTACGTCACCGAGGTGGAGCACACGCGACTGGTCACGTTCCGCGTCGATCGGCCCGGCTTGGCCTGGCAGCGGTTCCGAGATTCCAAATAGCCCCGCGGGCCATATACCTTGGGGTCACTAGGACCCTCTGAGCCCGAGCAACAAATTGATGTCATTGGAATCGAGCTGGCCGGCTTGAGGAACGAAGATCTCCTCCGCCGCCTGCTCCGGGTCGATCACTTCGACAACTTGAACGTCCGGCGCCTCGACCAGGGCGATGACGTTTGCCGGTGTCTCGCCCACAATCTCAATCGTCGGTCGGTCGTATGCGTCGGGGCTGGTCCGTACCACACGGCCGAGCTGGCCCGTGTTCAGTCGGACGTAGGCCCCGATCGGATAGAGCGAAACGGTGCGTAGAAAGCAGCGGATCGAGTGCGGGTCGAAGAGTCCGGCCCGAGCGTCGGCAAGGATCTGCACAACGGCCGCGTAGAGCGAAAATGCGGCTCGGTGCGGGCGGGGCGAACTCAGCGAGACATAGGCGTCGCAAACGCCGGCGATCCGCGCCAGCGGGTGGATTTGGACGCCCGCTTTTTTTCGCGGATAACCGGTTCCGTTCCAGCGTTCGTGAATTTGGTAGGCCACGGTGCGGCCCACCAAAGGAAAGTCGATTGTCGAGAGCATGTCGAACACGCGGCCGGGTGTTCGCTTGATTTCGGCAAACTCTACGGCGGTGAGCCGCCGCGGCTCCTCGCTGAGCTCTCGTGCCGACTCAGTCGCGCAGCAGCGAGAAACGAGACATCCCATTGCCAGCCAGCGCAATTCTTCCCGCGTATGACCCGCCATGGCTCCGACCGCAACCGCGAGCTGTGAGACGCGGACGCAGTGCTCGGAAGCCGCTTCGCTGAGCTGCGGTTGGATCGAGCCCTTGATGAAGAGATCCATGTCGACAGACAGTTGATCGATCGACTCTTGTCCAATTTCGTCGAGCACCGTTGCGTCGAATCCACCCTGGTTGTCCAGGAGCGAATAGACGTTCGCGAGTTTTTCGGACTGCGCTCCACGGAGCTTCTCGACCGACTGCGACAACTGGGCCGACCAGGTCGCCTTCGCGGCGGGACGACCGATGGGCGGAACCATTTTTTCCGCCTTGGCTGCCTGCGCACCCGTAGGTCGGCGTGGACGAATCGCCCGTCCACTCGGACGGCGTTGTGCAAACAGGGCATCGGCAAATCGCTTTTCGATCCGAATCTGCTGGATGCCTCGGTTGCGAAGCTGATCGATTTGCTCTTCCGTGACGCAAACGCCCGCTTGCAACAGAAGGATGGTGCCTTCGCTGTCTTCGTAGATCGGCCCAGCCAGGGTCGTCCCGGGATGCAGTCGATCGATCGAAAAAGTGATGGTTTGGCTGCCCGTGCTCATCTCAAACGCTCACTGCAGCAGTCGCCAGGTGCTGATTCAAAGTGACGTAGGTGGCCAGATTCGGAACGAGGCCTCGCAGTTGCTCGTCGACCGATTGCGCGAGGACGGCGATATCGAGCTTGAAATTGTCGGTCACGTACTGACACAGCTTTGGCAAGTGGGCCGTCGACGGTGCCAACACCGAGGGGAGCCACGACGTCGCCGCGAGGGCGGGCAACGCCGTCTCACGCAGCGATTCCAAGGCCCAGATTTGCATCGGCCGGTGATGCAATAGCGCGCAGCAAATCAGATCGTCGGGGAAACCCCAATTCAGCATCAGATAGGCGGCGCAGTCGGCGTGTGTGCATCCGAATGAGGCACTTTCCAGATCGGTCAGCTCGCCCTCTCCGGTCGATAACTGCTTCATGAAGCTCGCGTATTCGGTCACATGTTGCTTTGTGAACGACGGCAGGATGAAGTCCTGGATGAGCGCACCGGCGAAGGCCAGATCCGTATCGCGATTGGTGGCCTTGGCGATTTCTCGCGCGAGCAGAGCTCGTTCGAGTGCCGACAGGCAGAAAAGCTGTCCCAAAATCAGCGGCGACTTTGTATTCCGCATATGCTGCTCGAGGACCGTGGTGGTCACGAACAGCCGCGTGTTCTTCACTCCCAGCAGGGCCACCGCCTGTCGAACCGTGGCGGCTTTGGTGCGCAAACCCGTTGCGGCCGAATTGACGTGCTTCAGCAGGTCGACGGTGATTGCCGGGTCTTGTTCCAAGACTTCGCAGAGATCGGCGGCCGTGCACTCGGGGCGCTGTGATCGCTCACAGACTTGGGACACCGTTTGGGGCAGTTTTGGAACTTCGAGTCGCGGGGGAAGGGGGGGCTTTTCCGTTTTGCCCATCACTTGCGCCCGTAGATGCTTCCAATCGATCATACGTCACTCTGTGTTTTGCTAGGGGCTAAGCGTTGCCGGTGCCAGGGCCCATGTGGATCGCGCTTCCGCAGGTCCTCGACGCCACTTTGGACACCGGCTGTCCGTTTCGTTTTGAGCTTAGGTTGTATTTTTCGCTCATGCTGTCGTAACTCATCGGAATCGGCGATCCGTTGCCCTCGCTGGGCAATTCGCGCGGGTTGCAACGTGCGCACGCCCTTCGCCAAGCGCACAGCAGGTGGCTACACGCTCCAAGTCGCCTTCCGACTAGGCCGAACGACCCGATTTTTCCGACTGGAGCGCCTGGCAGGAGGTCCGCCGAAGGGAGATGGCGCCGAGCGCCATTGGCTGTTCCACGCCCGTCTACGAGTGGCTCCGCCGAAAGAACTGCGAGGCGCGAGACTGCAAAATTTGGAGCAGAAAGGCTCGGGCAGCGCTGGGTCGCTCAGATTAGCCGGCGGCCTCTAGAGCCGAGCCTTCGAGGCACGCCATGCGATGATAGAGCCCCTGCGCTTCACAGAGCTTGAGGTAAGGCTCGGGCATGGTCGCGAGGGTGGCCTCGTCCCATTCGACGATGTACTTGGTGTTGGGTTTCTTGCCCGACGTTTCGACGATCGAGCCGACCCATCCGCCGCACGCGACGTCCGGGAATTCGGGCATTGTGGTTCCCGCCTTCACGCGGACGCGGGCTCCGAGAGCCAGTTCGTCGTGGGATTTCTTCGGCATGGTCGATCCGCGTTCGGAAATCGCGTGGGGGCCCTTCGATACGATCCGGTAAGACTTATCCGCTGAGACGATCTACGCTTCAGTCTAACGAGCCGAGGGCCAAAGGCCGTCGGAGACTCTGAGCCGCTCGATACCAACCGCGACTCTCGGCCAGCCCACTGGCGGTTGCCCGAAATGTCCTCCCGGGCGCCCTTAGTGTACCGTGGGTGAAGTGTAAGAAAACTCTGCTGGCGTGCCGAGGCTCCGTGGTGAATCTCGTTCCGGCCGTGAAAAAATGGTTAAGGGGCGTCTCGAAAGGACAGGCAGCGATGGCTGCCGGCCTGGTCGTGAGCTTGGCCATTCTTCTTTGGCCGCAAAATCGAGGGTCCGCCTGGCAGTCGGTTAGCGGCCTCGCGTTTTCGCCCGACAGCAAACGGCTCGCGATTGGCGTCTACAGCGGACGATTTCGAGCGCTGCGTGAGCGCTGGTATTTTTCGGACATTTATCACACGACCGCGCTGGCTGACACCACGGACCTCGAGGGCGCGAGGGTTCTGAGTCGTGACAGCCGTCCGGGCATTTTCAATATTTTACCCGAAGTGTTCATTGGACCCTCGGTCGCATTCTCGGCGGACGGCACTGTGCTGCTCTCAGCCGGGTTCGACGGCGCGCTCAATTTTTGGGACGCGGCCAACGGGCATCGGTTGTTTGGTCAAGCGACCGAGCAACTGCATTTGCGAACGCTCGCTTCGCTCGCCAAGGACGATCAGTATGCGGCGGCTTTTCGCCATTTCATTTCTGTGGGCAGCTTTCGCGACGGCACGTCCGTTCGCTCGCTTCAGGTTGGTGTGAACATCCTGGCTCTGGCCGCGGCGCCCGACGGCTCGCGATTTGCCATTGGCGGGTTGGGCTCCCTCGATCTTGAGGTCTGGGACGCGGGCACTGGAAAGTTGCTGCAACGGTTGGAAGCTCCTGAACCGCCCGACACCGGCGATTTGCCTCCCAGCATCACCGCGCTGGCTTGGTTGCCCGATGGCAAAACTCTGATAGCTGCCAATGACAAAACCGTCGAGATCACCGACCTCGCCAGTCGCAAGGTGACCGCGGTGCTTCCCGAGCGCTTGGTGTTGGCACTCGCCCTCTCCCCCGATGGCAAGCGATTGGCGACCGGACGGTTCGATGGCGTGACCGTTTGGGATCTGCCCGAGCGCAAGAAAACGGCCATCCACTTGAAGGTTCCCGCTGTGGAATCGATCCAGTTCAGTCCGGACGGGCGCCGACTGGCCGCTGGTTCGACCGATGGAACCGTCAGCATTTGGAATTTGCCCAATTACAATCTCGCGGAAACATGGACGTTTACCCGGCCGAACGACGCAGGCCTGGACCAATTCTTGAGGTTATTTCCGCTCCTGCTCTGGATTGGCGTGCTAGTGTTTCTCAAGCGCAGTCGCCGGTCTTCGCGGCCAGAGTTTTTGCCACGAGTCTGAGCCCTGAATGGGCCCTAATTGGGCTCAGAGCAAAAATGCCGTGAATCGGGCGCGCGATTTTTCGACTTTTGAGCGACGAAGCGGCCTTGCACGTGCCGATCAATATGCAGCCGATCGCTGTGGCCACTCGAAAGAGAACTGCGGCGAAAGCTATTGACGCGAAGCCCTGCCGACAGGGCGACCGAGAAGAGGCCCTGGCAAAGATCGACTGACTGCGGAAATTGCACCGAAGCTGGCCGAAAATTGGCCAGATGCAGGGCAGAGAAACAAGCCTCTCAATCGTTCCGACGGAGGTGCCAAAACCAGACTGTGGACCCGGGTCACCACGGGTGAGTGCTAGTCACTACCCGATCCGCGTCCTTCTCAAAGCGACTCCACCGTCGCCAACTCCGAGAGGTTTGATCATAAGACCGCGGGTCTCACGAGGACCCGCGGTTTTTTCTTTGCGCGCGCCGCCGCATATACTGGAGCTGCGCGGCTGACTCCGTCGACGACGTCAAACCGACGAGCTGCCGCAGCCGCTGACCAAGGACACCTCCTCGACGTCCCGTGGGCGAAGCGGAAACGATTTTGGGGCAGATGGCCGGTTGCTCAACGATGTGCCGATGCGAACTCGACAACTCCTCGGCCGACAACAACAAATCGAAGTTGCTTAGCCGCTCTTCGTGGTGGGCGCTCTCCGTGATCGCCCTAATTCTGAGCGCCTCGGCGCTCGGTGCTGACACCTCGAATGACTTGTTGGCCAAAGCGAAGACGCACCTTTCCAAGGGGCGTTACGAGGAAGCCGAGGAAGTCTTCGGCAAAGCGGCCGCCGCGAAGGCCGATCCGGTTGCCGTGGCCCTCGGCATAAGTCGTGCGAAAGAGGCGGTTGGTGCTTGGGAAGAAGCAGAGCGAGTCGTTACCGACGCGCTTGCGCACCAGTCGGGGCAGCCGCAGCTCCAGGCGCGCTTGGCCGAGCTGCAGTTCGTGCGGGGTCGCTTGGCCGAGGCGGAGAAAACCGCCAATGCCGTTGTGGCCGCTTCACCCGATAACGCCGTCGCGCGGCTCGTCCTCGCGGACATCTACGCACTAACCGGACGTTTTCCCCAAGCCAACGCAGGCTATCGCTGGTTTATCCGCTTTTACAATGCACGCCAGCCCGAAGATGCCGCGACGCTGGTCTTGGTTGCCCGTGGATCGGTGCAATACGCGCGCTGGAACCACAATACGCAGATCTTCCACTTTGTGGTCAACACGCTCTGCCCGGACGCCCTCAAGAACGATCCGAATGCTTGGGAGGCCCACCTGATTTCCGGCTCCCTGCTGCTGGAGAAATACAATCGCGAGCAGGCCGTGCCCGAGTTGGAGCAGGCGCTGTTGATTAATCCGCGTGCGGCCGAGGCGATCGTTTTGTTGGGGCAGGATGCTCTCGACAGCAACGATTTCGAGAAGGCCGAGACGAAGGCTGCCGAGGCCCTGCGAATCAACCCGCGCTGCCCCTCGGCCCTTCAATTGAAGGCCGATGCCTGTTTCTTGTCCGGGCGAATTGGGCCGGCGCTCGCCGCGGCCACGTCGGCCCTCGCGATCAATCCTCACGATGAAGGCGTATTGGCGCGGGTCGCTGCCTGCGCTCTGGTAACCGACGGCGTGCCATCGCGCCAGGTTCTCGAGGCATGGCTGTCCAAGCCAACAGCGAGCGGCGAGCCAAAGTCCCCAGGAGAGTCGCCTGACTTTGGGAAAATCTGGGCCGATGTCAACAACACGGATCCCAAGCCGGGCGTTTTCTTGGCGAACCTGGGTCAGCTCCTCGAAGCGCGCCGTCGCTTCGATGCGGCCGAAGTCTGCTATCGCCGAGCGATGTCCTTGGCTCCTCAGCTTCCTGAGGCAAAGACGTCCCTTGGCATGCTGCTGATGCGGGTCGGCCGCACGGATCAGGCCCGCATGATTCTGGACGAAGCCTTTAAGGCCGATCCGTATCACACGCGGGTCAGCAATTTTCGCAAGGTGCTCAAGCTGCTCGACGGCTACCAGGCGATCTCGACCGAGCATTTCGTCGTTCGCGTCGATTCGAAGCTCGACAAGCTGTTGGGCGGTTACATCGCCGAATACCTCGAGGAGATTTATCCGCAACTGGTCGAGCGGTTCGGCTTCGCGCCCCCCCAGCGAACACAGATCGAGATTTTCAACAAGTCGGAAGGAACTTCGGGGCACGAGTGGTTCAGCGCGCGGATGGTCGGCCTACCGTGGATTCAAACCATCGGCGCGTCGACCGGCGTGATGGTGGCTCTCGCTTCGCCCACATCGGCCCCCGTGCCGTTTAATTGGGCCCGCGTGCTGCGGCACGAATTCGTGCACGTGATCACGGTGCAGCAGTCGGGCTTCAACATCCCACACTGGTTCACCGAGGCGCTGGCTGTTTTGAACGAAGGATATCCGCCGCCTTCCGAGTGGATGGAGTTGCTGGCTCGACGTTTTCCGGAGCAGTTGCGGACACTGGCCACCCTCGATCGGGGCTTCCAGCGTCCCGCCAATTCGGACGATTGGCAGTTTGCCTACTGCCAAAGTCGCCTGTATGCGGAATACATGATCCACAGGGCTGGAGCCGAGTCGTTGCGAAAGCTGCTCGCCGCCTATCGCGAGAATCCCTCCACGGCGGCCGCCATCAAAAAGGTGTTTGGCGTCGAACTTTCGGAATTCGAGCGCGGCTATCTCGATTTTCTCAAGTCGAAGGTGGCCGGGTTTCACGCGGCCGAGCGGCCTCCGTCGCAGGGTGTCCAGGACCTCGAAAAACAGGTCGAAGCCCATCCCAAGGATGCGGCGATAATCGGCGCCTACTCGTGGGCGCTTCTGGAAAAGGGAAACACCGGATTGGCCAAGAAGATTGCTAAGGACGCTCTAGCAATCGATCCGAAGCAGCGCTGGGCGGCCCTCGTCTTGTCGCGGCTCGATGCCGAGGATCAAAAATACAGCGCGGGGATCGCCCGCCTCGAACCGCTTTTAGATCGCACGGCTCCCCATGCCGAAATTCTGATGACATTGGCTAAGCTTAATCTGTTGGACGACAAGCCCAAACAAGCGGCCGAGCTGTGCGAGTTGGGAGTCAAGTATTATCCGTGGCAACCGGACTTTGTCCGAGGCCTTGCCGCCGCCGAGGGGCAGCTCGGTGACGAGAAACGCGTCGCCGAGGCGCTGACACATCTGTGCGAGCTGGCGCCCGATGATGCGGCCCCGCGCAAACGACTGGCCGAGCTGGCACTGAAGCAACAGCGATTTGCCGACGCCATCCGCCTGGCCAAGTCGGCGTTGTACGTCGACGTGCTCGACGCCGAAATCCACCGTGATCTGGGCGAGGCCTACCTCGGTGCGAAACAGGTCAAGCAGGCGCTGACCGAATTCGAGGCCGGGGTCGACCTCAAGCCGCAGGATGCCGAGCTCGAGCTGGCGTTCGCGAAAGCGCTGTCTGCGGCCGGCCGCGCTCCCGAAGCTCGCAAGCTTCTCCAGTCGATTCTGGATCGCGACGGAAAGAACGCGGCGGCCCGTGTCGCCCTCGACGCGCTGAAATGAGCGGTGGATTTTGAACTAAGAAGGAATTCGTAGTGGATTCACGAGAAACGCCCGTGCCGCTGACGATTGCCGGCTTTCAAACGTTGATTGCCGAAATGTACTCGCAAAAGGATGCGGCCCGCGGTATCGACGGCACATTCATGTGGCTGATGGAAGAAGTGGGCGAGCTGGCCGGGGCGCTGCGACAAGGTTCCCGCGAAGATCTCGCCGCCGAATTTGCCGATGTCCTGGCGTGGCTAGTCACGATCGCCAACGTGGCTGGCATCGACTTGGAGCAAGCCGTGCTCGCTAAGTACGGCCGCGGCTGTCCGGGGTGTGGCCAGATGGTTTGCAGTTGCGATCTCGGCGAGAAGCCGTGAGCGAGTCTTCGTCATCGCCGCGAGAGAAACTGCGGTTGGCTCTAGTCGGCTGCGGTCGCATCTCGCACCTGCACGCTGAGCGGGTGTCGGCCGACAACCGAGCCGTAATCGTGGCTCTGTTCGATCCCGATCCCAGCGCGGCCCAATCGCTACGAAGCGGCGTCGCCAAGTCCGCCATCGTCTGTTCCAGTCTTGAAACGTTGCTTGAGGCTCAGTTCGACGCGGCTGTTGTCGCCTCGCCGACCCATCTGCATTTCGAGCAGGCCAAAGTGCTAATGGCTCGCGGGATTCCCGTGCTGTGCGAAAAGCCCCTCGCCCGCTCGCGGCAGGAGATCCTCGACTTAATCGAACTGTCGCGAAATTCGGGCATGCTGTTGTCGGTTGCTTATCAACGCCGCATGTCGGCTGCCTACCGGACAATCCGCGGGCTCGTTCGCTCGGGTAAATACGGCCCCGTGCGGGCCGTCGTTTCGCACAACGTCGAGAATTGGCAATCGACGATCCGCGGGACGTGGCGCAATGACCCGCACATGAACCCCGGCGGATTCGTCGGCGACGCGGGGAGCCACAAGATCGATGCCGTGTTCTACGTGACCGGCTTGCTGCCCGCGGCCGTTTTCGCGCGCACCGACTGCTGCGGCAGCCGTGTGGAAATCGTGGCTTCCGTTTCGGCGCTGTTGACGGACGGCGTGCCGCTCACGATGGATTTTGTGGGCCACGCGCAACACTTCAGCGAGCTGCTGTCCGTACACTGTGCCCAGGCCGATCTCGTCTTACGGGACGGAGACATCTGGCGTGCGAGCGGCAGCCACTCTGAACGTGTTGCGCTTGCCGAGGCTGATTCGAATCCGATTACAGCCTTTCTCGACTCGATGCTGAACGGAGCCGAGAATGTCGCGCCGGCGGAGTGCGCGTTGCCCGTATTTGATTTCACACAGGCATTGCTCGAGTCGGCTCGCCTGGGAAGCAGCGTCGTGATTGGCTAATTCCGCCTCCGCGCGGACAACCAGCGAACGAGTGCGGCACTCAGCACGCCCGCCCCGAGGAGCACGCCAAACATCGCCGCGTATCGTGGATGTCCTGGGGCGATCGCAAATCCCAAACCGGCGACCGCCAGCAGACACAACGCGACGAAACCCTGCCGAAAGTTCCAAGCCAGCAGCGGCTCTACCAACAACAAAGCCAACATCGCGACGAGGAACCACCGAGAGAGCCCGGACGTTGCCGGCTCACTACCGCCGAGTTCGCGCGTTTCATGCGACCAATCGCTACGGCGGTCGTAGGGCACGCCGGCCAGAGTCGTCGTGCGCAGGACTTTTTCGTCGACCATCTCCAAGTCGCTTTCGCGAGGATCGACATTGATAGCGTAGAGTTCGTGACGCATGGCAGCCGCTGGTTTGCCGGCGGCCGTCGAGGCTTGGGGTGGGGTAGCGTCGGCGGGCGTCTCGAGGGTCATCTCGTAGATTCCCGGGTGATTCGTGCCCGCGAATGTGATGTCAGCTCGATTCTCACCAACGATCGGTCGGAGCATTTGCTCGGATCCGTCGGGAGATTTCACGGTCACCTTGATTCCTGCCTCGCGACTAGTCAGCGTCCGCAACAACGGTTCGCCGACCAAATGCTGCCGCTGGTGCCAACGCCCCTCAGCCGCATAGCGGACCGTTTCATGGATCATCGGCGGGAACGTCGGATGGACGGGCCATGTGCTCCACGAGACATCGGCCGACGTCGTCAGCAGCACACTTCGACCGCGTCCGACTGGTCGCTCGACGATTGCCGGATCTCCCGAGCTGAATTTCAGGGCCACGCGGGCCGGGGAGCCGGCCGCGAGTTTCGACTGGATGTATTCGAGCGTAACGACCCGATCGAGACCGGCACCCGGATTCCCACGAAACGGTGCCACGATGGGATGACTCAAGTCGGACGCGTCGAACGTGTATCCGCCGTGCACCGGATCGCGGGCATTGCCGATGGGGCCTTCCAGCAGAGCGGGCAACACGCCCTTTCCGTCGCGGTAGAGTACCGAGTTGTAGTTCGCGGGCTTGACGCGATCGCCCAGGGCGAACACGAGCCCCCCGCCGGCCTCCGCATAAGCCTGCAGCAAATCAGCCTCCGTCCGCGTGACGAGCGCGACGTTGCACAGGAACACGCAATCGAACTTCGAGAGATCTTCGGCGGTCAGGTCGGCTTCGTTGATAACCTTGGGTTGCGTGGCGCCGCTCCAACTTTCGCGAGTTGTCGACGGGGCCAAGACCGTTCGCACGTAGTGCGAGGCGTTTTCGACCGGACGCCTTCCCTCGTGCCCGTTCACCACGAGCACGCGGATCTGATCCGTGACCGGCACACTGAGCCACCGGCGGTTATCGGCCGCCAACCGATCGGTGGGCAGCCGCATCTCGACCGCATGCTCGCCCGAGCGGCGGAATTCGTAGGGAAACTCGACGACTGTTTCTTCCCGGGCCGGCAGATCGACCGTTTTGAATGCGACCAAGTAGTTGTCCGCGTAGAGTTCGCAGCGGAGGTTCGCCAACGGCGCCGGTCCAAAATTGCGCACTGCCGCACGGAGCCGGGCCGGCCGATCCGGGAGTACAATCGGGTCGGCGGCCGTCAGTGACGTAATGGCCGTGTTGTCGGTTCGGCCGTCCCCAACTCCAATCAGCACGATCTTGGCCTTTTCGCCAATCTTGCGGAGCAGGGCAGGCACGTCGGACTTCGCCGAGGTCTCTCCGCCCCAAGTGACGCGCTGAAAATCGCTGAGAAAGATCACTTCCTTCGTTCGCGGAGCGCGCGAGTCGGCGAGGATTTCGACTGCCTCGGCGAGGGCCGGCGCCAGGTCGCCCGGTTCGTCGGTCAGTTGCAGGCGGTCGATCTCGGGGAGCACAACGTTCTGGTCGAAGGCGGGCTCTCGAACGACAGACGGCGACGTGGACCCGGCAATTCGCAAAATGCTCACGGCGTCACCCGGCTGCGTATCGGCGACGATTTGTCTCGCGAGGGTCTTGGCCCGGTCGAATCGCGTCCCATTGTCGGTGCGCGCCCCCATGCTGAACGACGCGTCCACCACGATCACGCGATGTAGCAACGTGCGCGGCCGCGCTTGTGGCGAGACGGCCTCAACCAACGGCTCGGCAAAGGCCAACGCCGCCAGAAGCAAGATCAGCGTCCGGACCGCGAGCAAGATAAGCTGCTCGAGCCGCATCCGTCGAGAATTCTTGCGGGCCGCTTCGAGCAGAAACCGCATGGCTGCCCAATCGGTCTCACGATAGGCGCGCCGAGAAAGCAGATGAATCACGATCGGAATGGCCCCGAGCGCCAACCCGCCCAACAGCCAGGGATTGGCAAACCCGAAGGCCAAGAGGCCCTGTGCCGCGCGTGACGTGAGGTCCAAACCCATCACGTCACGTTCTCCCTGCCCGCTGCATCCGCCGCGTCAAAAACGCGCGGAGTGCGACGTCGAGCGGACGGTCAGTCCGGACGAGGGAATAGTCCATCCGCAGGTCGCCGCAGCGCCCGCGGACTTCGCGCAAGAAACCCTCAAATTCGCGTTGGTACGCCCGTTTCAGCGAGCGGGGCTCGGCAGTTTGTTCCTCGAATTGTTCGAGGCCACGAAACCGAGTCGGTTCGTCGAACGGGAAATCCTGCTCGGCCGGGTCGATGATCTGCAGCACGCTGACGTCGTGGCGGCGGTGGCGAAAGTGTTTGAGGCCCGACATCAGGCTGGCCGGGTCATCGAACAGATCGCTCAGAATGAGGACCAAGCCCCGCTTGTTGATTCGCTCGGCCAAGTCGTGAAAGATCGGCCCCAGAGCAGTTTCGCCGGCAGGAACCGTGTGCTCCATGACGTGGACGAATTCCTTCAAGTGAGCCGGCTGACTGGACGGTCGCAAAAACTGGGTCACCGACGTGTTGAAGGTCGCCAAGCCCACGGCGTCCTGCTGTCGGACGACGAGATGGGCGATCGCCGCCGCGATGTACTCGGCATACTCCAGCTTGGAGACTGCTGCACCTCGCGAGCGGTACGCCATCGAGGCGCTGGCGTCGAGCAGGATGTGGCAAGCGAAATTCGTTTCTTCCTCGAACCGCTTGAGGTAAAAACGGTCGGTCTTGCCGAAGACCTTCCAGTCGACGTAGCGCACGTCGTCGCCAGGCGAGTATTCGCGGTGCTCGGCGAATTCGACCGAGAAGCCGGAGTACGGGCTCTTGTGCAGGCCGGTGAGGTAGCCCTCAACGATCAGGCGGGCCTTGAGGTCAAGGCCGGCGAGCTTCGCCAGCGTCTGCGGATCGAAATACTTCCGAAAGTCGTCCACCCCGGGTCGCCTTGTTGGAGTCGGCGGGAACCAGCTCGGTCAGCCGGCTGACAATGGTGTCGGGCGTGACACCGTCAGACTCGGCATTGAAATTGGTGATGATGCGATGGCGAAGCACGGGGGCGGCCACCTCGCGCACATCCTCGGTATTGACGAAGGCTCGCCCCTTCAGCATGGCCCGCGCCTTGGCTCCGAGGATGAGGTACTGACTGGCTCGCGGGCCGGCTCCCCACGAAACGTAGTTGCGAACGAAATCGGGAATGTCGGAATTCTGCCGTCGCGTTAGCCGCGTGAGGTGCATGGCGTAGCGAATCACATGGTCAGCGACCGGCATGCGGCGGACCACCTGCTGCAACTGGGCCACTTCCTCGGCAGACAGGACCTTCTCGACTTGTGTGGTGCGGTCGCTGGTTGTCTTGCGAACCAGCTCGAACTCCTCGTCCTCCGACGGGTAGTCGACCAGAATTTCGAACATAAAGCGGTCGAGCTGGGCCTCGGGCAGGGGATAGGTGCCTTCTTGCTCGATCGGATTTTGTGTGGCCAGTACGAAAAAGGCGTCGGGGAGCTTGTGCCGCTTGCCGCCCGCCGTCACCTGGTGCTCCTGCATCGCCTCGAGCAGGGCGGCCTGGGTCTTCGGCGGCGTGCGGTTGATCTCATCGGCCAGCACCACGTTCGCGAAGATCGGACCGGGAAGAAAGCGGAACTCGCGGCTGCCCGTCACTCGGTCTTCTTGAATCACGTCGGTGCCGGTGATGTCGGCCGGCATCAGGTCGGGGGTGAATTGAATGCGGTTGAACGACAGATGCAGCGATTCCGCGAGGGTGCGGACCATGAGCGTCTTGGCCAGCCCCGGGACGCCTTGCAACAGACAGTGCCCGCCCGCGAACATGGCAATCAGCAGCTCTTCGATGACCTTTCGCTGTCCAACGATGACCTTGCCGAGTTCTTCGGTGATCTTGCGATAGGCTTGGTTAAGCCGCTCGACCGCCTCGTGATCCGCTTCTGCGACCGCGGTCGCCTCCGCGGGCGGCCCTCCCGCCGTTTCGTCGTGCACGATGTTGCCTCTGGAGTGATTCCGAGCAAGGCGCGAGCGATCGGGACGCTGCGCACCGGGAAATCCATTATCCGGACGGCGACCGCGGCCGCCAAGTCGGCCAAATGAGGAGGAGGCTGCTGTTAGTCGCCTCAGTCGACCGAAGGCTCGCCAATCTCAGGCAGCGCAAAGGCTTGCAGCATCGACTGGGGAACGCCGATATCGATGACGTGGACAGTGCCCGTGTAGGCGGCCGCTCCGGGTGCCCCAAAGCCGTGTTTGGGCGCGACGAAGGTTGCAGTGTGAGCGGCCCGCACGCACGGCCCCAACGGCTGCCCGGTATCGCAATCCAGCCCCGACGGGAGGTCGACCGCAAACACAGCAACGCCCGCCGCGTTGATCTGTTCGATGACCGTCGCGAATGGTTCGCGCACGGTGCCCTGTGTGCCCGTACCCAATAGCGAGTCGACAATCCAAGAGCCCGACCTGAGCACGCCGTCCCAGTCGGCAGAGCCGCCCTCGGCGCAGTTGCGAGTCGACAGTCCGGAGGCGCACAGCACGCGGTAGTTCGTCAATGCGTCGCCCGCCAGTTCGTGCGGGTCGGCGAATAGCAACACGCGCACATCGATACCGTGGTTTGCGAGATGTCGGGCGATCACAAACCCGTCACCCCCGTTGTTGCCTTTCCCCGCCACAATCGTGACCGGACCGTCAATTCCCAACTGAATCAAGAGCTCGGCGGCACCGCGGCCGGCGTTTTCCATCAACACGATGCCGGGCAGGCCAAGATCTTCGATCGCCCTGCGATCGACCTCTCGAACCTCGTCGCGTGTGAGAGGACGGAGCGGCATCAGCCGAGTGCGGTCACTGCTCTTCATGGGTATTGCCTAGTCACTTGTCGGAAAGAAGCGGCGGGCTGATCCGCCGCGTCGACCGCTCGCCTGGCATTGTAGCCGGCCGCCTTCGACATTTCGGGACGAGTGAGCCTTCTGAGTCTTGCCGGGCGTCGGGCCAGTCGGCATGATCGAACGAACTTTTGCGGGATCCGCCCGCGTTTCCGCCGGCCACGTGCAGAAGAAGGGTTCACTGGGATGTTCGGCATCCGACTGCGGCTGTGCATCATGATGTTTTTGGAGTACGCCGTGTGGGGCGCCTGGGGCGTCTCGATCGGCGGCTACATGTACAGCACGCTGCGTTTCGACGGCACGCAGGTCGGGTGGATTTTTTCGACCACTGCCGTGGCCGCGATGATCTCGCCCCTGTTCGTGGGCTATATCGCCGACCGTTTCTTTTCGACCGAGAAAGTGCTGTTCGGCCTGCACCTTGTCGGCACGGTGCTGCTTTTTGCGGCAGCCTTCGCCAAAGAGTTCCGACATCTCTTTCCGATCATGCAGGCCTATGCGCTCTGCTACATGCCGACGCTGGCACTGACCAATTCGATTAGCTTCGCGAATATTGCCGACTCGAAGCGCGACTTCCCGGGCATTCGCGTTTGGGGGACCTGGGGCTGGATC
>DASRXU010000017.1:0-4785 GCA_035687365.1 Planctomycetaceae bacterium
TCGAGCGGCGGAAGTGGGTCCATCGCGGGCTCGCAGGCCCAATGGAGCACATCAGCGTGGACGGTCGGTTACACCAGCAAGAGCTCTGGCATTGCCCTGTCCGAACCGGCTAGCTTTACGCCGACCTCGCTCACGCTGAATCTAGGCGCCAACTACCAGGTTCCCTCGGATGGCAACGTGTCGCTGAAAATGACGCTCGAAGGAAAGTCGACCACTACAGTTGCCCCCGTAACCATCGCGATCAAACCGATGAGCACGGGAACAGCGGGTGGCAACTACGATCCGAAGACGCACGCTCTCACCGTCAGCGGAACGGATCTCAGCAACCTCGCAACCAACGTGTTCGCCGTCATCGGCCCTCAGTTTGGCGCCAGCAATCCCGTCTCGTCGACCAACAATTCTGCCACGCTCGACACGACGATTTCGGGCACAGGACAAAGCGATGTGAAGGTCGCGAACCCTCTCACCGTGAAGTTGTCGGCACCCGCTCCGCAACCAGGCCTGGCCTCCTCATCCTCGTCCCCAACCGGCTCTCATGGATCGACCGAGACCAAGTAGCTCGAAGCATTCGAGCGGCGATCTGACACCGATCGGCGACTGAATCGGTCGTTTACCAACGCGTGCCGCAATCGACGAGGCCATCGACGGGCGGCTGGTAGAGATAGGTCACTGCGGGAAGGGCCTCGTAAGGCGGCAACAGTTCGACCGGCTCGCGTGCATAAAGGCCGACGTCGCAACCTTCAACTCGATCGAGTCGGAACATGTACGCTTCGTCAACGTCCCACAACTCACCTTCGATCGAACGCCCCTCGCGGTGCCGCACCAGCGCCGGATAGTCGCCCACGTTGAACATACGATACAGCGGACGGGTGACGGCTGTGGCGACGAAGGTTTGGTTGGCCAGAAACGGGTGTCGCGGCTGGCCGCGCTTGAGCGTGCCGTACACGAACAGATGCATCTTGGTCCGAGCCCGTTCACTGCGACGACAAATCGATCCCGCGGTCGCGCATCAGGAATTTCATATCATCCCAGACGTCTTTCTTAGCCGCGGGATTGCGCAACAGATAGGCCGGATGATAAGTGCAGACGACCTTCGCGCGGCCGTGCTTGAGCATTCGACCGCGAAGTTTGCCGATCGAGTCGGCCAGCCCTAGCAGGTTCTTGGCCGCCACGCTTCCCAGGCAAACGATGTAATCGGGATCGACGAGTTCGATCTGACCGTCGAGATACTCTCGGCAGTTGGCTGCTTCGTCAGGAAGCGGGTTGCGATTTCCGGGCGGACGACATCGCAGGATGTTGCAGATATAGACGTCGGATCGTTTTAGCCGTGAGGCTTCGAGAATGCGGTTGAGAAGTTGTCCGGCCGCGCCCACAAACGGCTCCCCCAGCCGGTCTTCGTCCGCGCCAGGGGCTTCACCGACAAACATGATTTCGGCTTCCGGATTGCCGACGCCGAAAACCGTTTGCGCGCGTGCGCGGGCCAGTTCCTGACAGCGGGTGCACAAGGCGACTCGTGCGGCAATCGCCCGCAACCGTTCCTCCCGTTCGGCCCGTGGCAGGCCCGAAGCCTTCACGTCAAACAGGGAAGTGCCAACCGAATCACTGGGCGCAGTGGTCGGCTCGGACGACACATTGCTTGCGCGCGCGTCGCTCGCTGGACTCTCGACCTCCGCGGCGACCTTCTGCACGCGCGCGGATCGCGAAACGCGTGTGACCCCGGCCGTTCGCAGACTGGCAAGTTGTTGCGCGGCCGCTCGGCGCGAAGCCAGATTTTTCGCCATCAATCGACATCCTGCCGATTACTGAGTGCTCGAGGTTTTGAACGGCCCGGCCGTTTGCTTGGCGCCCCACCAGCGTCGCCAACTGTCCTTGTCAAAGCCGAACGACTGTTTGGTGAGAGACTGCAGAGCCGAAAGGACTTCGGCATTGCGATACTCCCGATCGACCACCACGGTTTTGACGTTGGCATCGGTGAGCGGGCCGTCACGCCGGATCACTTGCACCGGGCCGGCATATTGTCCGGTGACCATCTTTGTGTAGACATCGGGAGGCAGTCCGCCGGTGGGACTATTCGTGCGATTGAAGCCGTAGGTGTTGGAGTTATCGACCACCTGCTGGGTCACTCCGTGCGTGGTGACCAGGGCTTCGATTAACTGAGGAATGACCGAAGGGTCGCCGATTTTCTCGAGCATCAGGCCGGCGCGGCGCACAACCTCGTTGTCGGCGTGGTGAAGCTGGCGCGCATAGAGACCAGGGGCCGTAGGCCGCTGCCGTCCGAGAATGGCCTCCTGCGCGGCAACGCGGACCGATTTGTCGCCATCCAACAGCGAGAGCTCCACCAAGGGAGGAGTCGCGCTATTCGTGTCTAGGATTCTCGACATAATGTGTACGTAAAGTTCCCGAAGACTCCCATCCTTGTTCGTAAGGAGTACGCGGTTCAGCGCGGGAATGGCCTCGGCATCGGTGATCCTCAGCAGCGTATCCATCGCCCGCCGGCGTTTCTCGCCATCGCTCGATGCGAGTGAGCGCACGGCGCTGCGGACTCGCTCCAGCCAATCCTGGTCCTGACGCTTGCGCAGATGCGCCTTCTTCAGAATGTCGACTTCCTGTTGAGCAACGTACCGTCCCTCAAACTTGACGAAACCGCGGGAGCGCATTTCTTCGTCGTGCGTCCGCCACTGCCCGTCGCGCTTGGTTTGTCCGAGTCCTTGGTGGGCGGGCAAATTATCGGGGTCGAGGGCGAGCACGGCGCGGAGCGCTTCTTCACGCTGAGACCTAAGTCCCCGGCTCTTGCACCACTCGGCCAAATGCCACTGAGACTCGACATCGTTGTTGGTGTGGCGTTTTCGTACCTCAAATTCTTCGAGCACCAGCGGACGCTTCGAGACGGCATCGACGTCGGCGGCACTGAGGATGAGCCGTCCCCCAGTCAAAGTCGAGACGCCCACCAGTCGGGCGGCTTCTTCACGCTCGGCCTTCGAGGCGGGTCGGTGTCCCAAGGCGGCCGTCGCATCGAGCACGCGCCCACGGACGAGGGCCCCCGACCGCAACGTGAGGGTGTCGGCGCGGCCAAGCGAGGCAGTCGCCATGACGATTACGGCGGTGGCGAAGACCAGGAAGCCCGTTACAACGCAGGTCGCATGCCCGCGAGAATTTTGGCATCCTGCCCAAAGTCGCTCGTTCACTTTTCGCATCTCTGTGATCCTGCGAATAAAGCCGCAGTCTGCCCCTACCCTTTGGTTTTAGCAGGCTGTTGCGACAAAGTCCAAGTTCCGGTGGTCGTAAAGCCTTTGGACACCCTTCCCAGCCGGCACATTGCCATTCTCGGGTGCGAACCCCTCTGATACGATTCCGCCCCTTCCCTTCTCTCTCTGTTCTCACCATGTCTTGCCACGCCGCAGTTCGCGGCCGCATTGAGTTTTCCCACTTCCGATGTCGGACACCGCCGTCGCAGAGTCTTCGGTCGCGGAGACGATCTGCACCGTAACGGAGCCGCTCCCCTGTGAGGGAGAGCGCTCGTGGTCGCGCGCCGGACAGCTGCGTCACGACCTGCGGTCCAGTCTGGGAGATGCTGCCGGCTCGGGAATGATGGTCGGCACCGGAGAAACCTATCTGCCGGCCTTTGCGCTGGCGGCGGGCCTGGGCGAAGTGCTCGCCGGCTTGATTGCCAGCCTGCCGCAGTTAGCCGGCGGGATCATGCAATTGGTGTCACCGCACGGGGTGCGCCTCAGCCGATCGCATCGCAAATGGGTTGTGACGTGTGCCGCGGTGCAGGGCTTGGCCTTTGTTCCGCTGGCGCTGGCGGCCTGGTACGGCGGTGTCACCACGTGGATGGTACTCGGGGCCGCCACCTTGTACTGGAGCGCCGGACTGGCCTCGGGCCCACCGTGGAACACATGGATGGGAAGCCTGATTCCGCGGTGCGTCCGCCCGCGGTATTTTGCGCGACGCACGAGGATGCAGCAGGCCGCCGTGCTGACGGGATTTCTCGTCAGTGGTTTGGCAATCGAATACGGAGCCTCGGCTCAAAACGCACTCGCGGGTTTCGGCATGCTCTTCGCGTTGGCGACTTTGAGCCGCTTCGGTTCAGTCGCGTGCCTGGCCCGCACGAGCGAACCCGATCCGATGCCATCGAACATTCGGTTTTTGCGCCTTCCGACCCTCGTGCGGCGGTTTTCTCGCGGCGCCGAGGCGGAGCGGTTGACGTATCTATCACTCGTGCAGGCGGCCGCCTACTTCGCGAGTCCCTATTTCGCGCCGTACATGTTGTGCGTGCTCAAGCTCTCGTACGGCGAATACGTCGTTTTGATCGCCGCGGCCTACGTGGCGCGGGTGATCTCGCTGCCGTTGTGGGGAACGATTGCGGCGCGCTACGGCACTCGCCGATTGCTGTGGATTGGCGGACTGGGGATCGTGCCCTCCGCCGGCGCGTGGCTGCTGTCTGACCGGTTTTGGTATCTGATCGCAGTCCAACTTCTAAGCGGAGCCGCCTGGGCTGCCTACGAACTGGCCGTCTTTCTCGTCGGAGTGAACTCGGTCCGAACCGAGGAGCGGACCAGCGTGTTGACCGTATTTAATCTGGCGACGACCTCGGGAATGGTGGCGGGCTCGCTCTTGGGAGGCGCCGTGCTGATTCTGTTGGGCACAAGTCGCGAGGTCTATTTCATTCTGTTCGCCGGCTCTTCGCTGCTGCGACTGGGAGCGCTCTATTTTCTGCCCCGGATTCCGACACGGCTGCTCGAGCGACAGCGGACACAATCGCGAGTGCGAGCTGTGCTCCGAGAC
>DASRXU010000018.1:0-46750 GCA_035687365.1 Planctomycetaceae bacterium
CTTTCGGAGCAGCCAGGCTGCGATGGCAAGCGCCAGACTAACGGCGATGGTCGAGACCGGCATACGAGCCCAGGTGAGCAAAATCGAATCCGCCGGTCCGACCCGTCGATAGACATGGGCCTCTCCTTCGAGCGGGAACTCGAAGAGGGCTCCGCGGCTGCCACCGATCCAAGTTTCGAGGTCCGCGGGTGTGGGACCGATCGATGTGAGATCGAGCCGCCCGAGTCGCTGCTGAGTCTGTGATTCCGGCAGAAATCCGGTCGGAGTCTGGACGATCGAAAAGTCTTTCGGAATCCAGACGGCAGTCCGCATTTGCTGCACGGCGACGTGCTCGCCCGCGGCGCCACCTAGCCGAGGCAAGAACAGTGCCAGCTTTCCGCCGGCGAGCGACTCAAAGGGTGTCGGACTGATTTTGCGCCGAAACTGCACCGCCAGATGGATCGTCTCGTCCGAAGACGTCGGTCGGACGACATTGACGAAGTACGATTTCCATTCGTCGGAATGGGGTGCGGCGGGGTCACTCTCCAACGGAATGGTGCGGCCATCGAGGAACACTCCCAACGGCTGCGCGTCGGCTGGTAAATCGAGCACGAGCCGCTGTCGTTGACTGCTTTTCAAAAGATAGCGGCAGCGATACAGGGCCGTCTCGTCACGGCCGACGACGATTTCGAACAGGGCTCGAGAAACGACTGTTTCCACGACCGGTTGCACGCCGTATTTGACCAGTGACAGACGCACCTGCACGGGCTGACGCTCGTAACGAAAGGCCAGATAGCCGTTGTGGTCGAGATGCGTCAACTCGCGGACGTCGATGGCCTCAACGTCGCCGCCGGTTGCGGTGGCTGCCGCGGAGAGCGAGGCATCTTTGGTGATCGAGATCTCGCCATCAATGCGGGTCAGCGGGACTCGGTCGCTATTGTCGGCGTTTTTGAGTCCCAACGCTTGCGGCGCTGGGACGACAAACTCGGCCTTGGCGGCGCCTGCATGATCGGCTTTCTTAGGGCCGGCATCGGGAGCTCCGTCGGGTTTGAGATCGTATTTCACCAGGAAAGAATGCGAGCCAGTCACCTTCTTTTGCAACGTGATGGTGAAGCCGACCCAACCGTCGGCCGCTTTTTCATCGCGAATTTGTTGCTTGATGCCGGCGTCTGCGCTCTCGGATTGAATCTGGGCTCGGTCGGCGGCCGCTTGGGGGACGGAGATCCGGAAAGTGTCGATCGCGGCGTTTTCCACTTGGAAGATAATGTGCGCGGTCAGTGTGGCTGAGTCCTGGCGCGCGTTGATCGTCGTATCGACGCGGGCGGTCAGACGAGTCGGTTTGCGAAACGTTCGGACGTGAATCGTCACCGGGCGATGCTGATAGGACCATCTCCCGGCGGGGTGCAAACCGGCGGGCGACTGGAGATTGGCCGACGGCTCCGGGTGGGCGCCGGCGAGCTTGCTGTCGTCCGCCACGAGTTCAATCCCCTCGGGCGCGAAAGCTGTGACACTTCCGGTCTCCCGAAATGTGCCGATCGGCTCGAGCAAGGGCAGATCGATCTCGCCCGCGTTGGGCAGGTCGCGGTGTCCGGCGACGGTGAGTGAAATCGTCCCTTGCTGCTTTTCATTGAGTGTGACGATCAGCTTGTGAGCGGCGGCGTCGACACGGTACGTGCGCATGAGCGGAGACTCGACCGAATCGATCGAGAGACTGTCGGGAATCTTCAAGTCGATCTCGAAAACGCCCGTCCTCGTCACCTCATAGTTCAGAAGGGAATTCAACCGCAGCTCGTCCTCGTGGAACATCAGCTGCACATTCTGCGTGCACACAATCTGCGGCTCGATGGGCCGAGCCTCGACGCGCAGCCGAAAAGCCGGGCTGTAGAATTTGTAGAACAGCGAATTGAGCCCGCGATTGGCTGCGGGAAGGTCGGACCCATCGATCCGCACCACTCCCTTTTCCGATTGGGCGGCGACGTCAATACCCTCGCGATGGGCAACAATCAGCCGGCCGCTCTCGTGCAACACGTCGACGGCGTGAACTCCGAAGACGTGGCCCTGTTCATCGATGCCTGCGACGTCGAATCCGTCGGTCGGCATCGGTCGTTCGGTATGCACGGCCACGACGACTTCTTTCGACACGCTCGACAAGAGGTCAACCGTAACGAGTTGCCGATTTGCCTCACGGACCGCCTTCCAGGCGCGAACTCCTCCTTGCGGGGACGAGACATCGAGAATGCGGTCATCGATGGGGAGGGCCAGCTTTACGCGATTCGTTTCACCCTTTAAGACCTTGTAGGTTAATGCTGCATCGGTATGGATCACGCCGTCACCGATCGTCGCGGTCAGCAGGTTGTCGACCGACATCAACAGCTCGGCGTCTGGCCGCGCGCTCGTGCGTGGATGCCAGCGGGCCGCGATGTGGGGCGTAGCGGCAAGATTGGCGCGAATTCGCGTTTGTCCCTGAGGTGAATCGGCAGCCTCGATGACCGGTCGGGGCACCAGTTCGATCGCTTGATCCGGTTCGGCAATCGTCAGATCGAACGTCGAAATGCCGGTAGTCGGACAATCGAAATCGAAGCTGCGCCCTTCAGGCGACGTACGGACTGCCGCCGAAAGCTCGAGTTCGACTTTGTACGTTCCCTCGGTCGGAACGAGCAAAGCGTAGAGACCGCGCCCCAATCCGCGCACGAGCACGCGATCTTTTTCTGACGTGATCTTGCCGATGGCCGCATCGCCGAAGGCGACAGTCGCGCCGGACCAATGTTTTTCCAACGATTGCACGGTGAGCACGCCGTGGATTCGCACGACGTCCTTGTCGAGCTTGGCGTCGTAATGAGCTTCGGTGACGACGGCGGCGATGGGCAGCCGAGTGCTACTCGTTCGATTCGATTGCAGCCAACGCAAGTATTCATCCAGCGGGACAATCGCGGCCGCCTTCGGATCCTGCAGCACGCTCTTGAGCGCTCGGTAGGGAACGTAAATCAATTTCTCCCAACCCTCACTGGACGTCGCGGACGGTTTCTTCACAGGGTCCGAGGTCGGCGCCTGCGCGCCGGGTTTTGGATCATCGGCGGCAAGCGCCAAGCCGCGATGCGGGAAATGTCCCGTTGCTACACAGGCCGCGAGAACAAGGATTGGTTTCCAACCGATTGATCGAGACCACAAAACTTTGCGCACGGAGTGGAAACCCATCGAAAGCCTCAATAGTGCTTGGCAAATGGCGAACAGCGCCCGACCCTATCTACGTTCGGGGCGACGTTGTCTGCCAGTTTCTCTTGTGGATTTGCGGAAGAAATGCCACCACAGCCGCGCATGGCGGCCGGTCCGACTTGAGCTTCGTCCAGGTTGAGACGCGGGATCGAGTCGCAAAGTTCCCGAGCCCGACGCATCGCTCACGCCGAGATTAGGAAAATGGCGCCGAAATAGAAACCGGGGAGCGCGAATCGGGCCTTAAAAGGCCGCGCACTCACTTAGGCCGCGTGCATGTTTCGCGAAGGCAACGCGCCGGTTTCTGCGCTGGCAATCTCCCCGACGAGCGCAGAGTAGTCGGTCGCGCCCGGACACTGCGGCGCGTACTCGAAGATCGATTGGCCAAAACTCGGCGCCTCGGCCAGCTTGATGTTGCGACGGACGCGGCTGCGGAAGATCGTGGCCGTCGCCCACGGCGCGTCGGGATCGCTCTTGTCGAGAAACCCGGTCAGGTCGTCGGTGATGTCGGCCGCGAGACGCGTGCCCGTTTCATACAGACACAGAATGATTCCCGTGACGCGCAGTCCGCGATTCAGCCGCCGCGTAATCAGCGCCGTGGTCTCCAACAATTTTGAGAGTCCTTGCAGTGCAAAAAAGTGCGGCTGCAAAGGAATGAACATCTCGCGCACCGCGCACAGCGCGTTGACGGTCAGCATGCCCAAGGACGGCGGACAATCGATGAGCACGTAGTCGTACGGTTCCGCTTGGAGAAATGCATCGAGCGCCTGGCGCAGAATCAGCTCACGTCCGTCGACGTCGGAGAGTTCGAGTTCAGCAGCTGCGAGGTCAATGTTGGAGGGGACGACCCACAGGTTACTGGCGACCATCCGCCGCACCTGCATCATCGTCTTCTGGCCACCGAACACGTGGTAGATGGTGGGCACGTCACCCACGGGCTCTACGCCCAGGTGCAGTGACGCATGCCCTTGCGGATCGAGATCGATCAGGCACACGCGGCGCCCCATTCGCGCGAGGCCAGCCGCCAGGTTAACGCTGGTGGTCGTCTTGCCGACGCCACCTTTCTGATTCATGACGGCGATCGTGCGCATGGAAGATCCCTTTCCTCATGGCCGCAAGGGGCGGGAGTATAACGCCGCCACGAAGAGGCAGGTAGATGAGTTAAATCAGGCCGCTGCGGCCGACAAAGTTGAGGGTTATTGTCGGTCCTGTGCGAGCTGCGCTGGCAAAGCCCCATGTGTGCCGATGATTCGCTTTGGACGGCACTTAGCGGTCGGTGGAGCCCCTAGCGGGGGATCGGCCCGGCTCCACCGGCGGCGAAGCGTTGTGACCGTCAGAAACGGACCGGTTGCGTGCCCGTGCAGGTTGCTGTAGCTGGCACGAGCGGCCGCTCTGATCCAGCCCCACCGGAAAAAGGACAACGCTTAGGGGCCGCGACGCTTGCGGCCAAAATTGCGTGCTAGATTTCCTTAAACGTCGCGGGCCCGTTTCGCCCTCCGCCCCCTCCCGGTTCCGTCGACACAGAGCAGACTCGTTCGCCCTTTTTGGGGAAGCGACTGATGAGTTTCTTGCAACGGTTTTTGCCCAACACCGATCGGGAAGGGGCTGCCCCGCCGCAACGGAGCAGTTTTCAGAACGTCTCTGAGGACCAACTCGAGGCGCATCTGAACATCGCGCGATACGGCAACTTCGTGTTGACCGATGCCGTGCGTCCCTCGTACGACCTCCAAGTCGTTCCTCAGTCGGGTTACCGGCACGACGTTTACCAGGACGCCGACACGGGAATTAAAATTCCGGTCCTGATGGGGGCCGCCTCCAAGGAATCGGTGCTCGATCTGTTCTTCGACCTGCTCGATCCGCTCGGCAACGAGGTCGATCTCGTGCTCGAGACGAGCCACGAACGACAGAACGGCCATCAGGATCTCTATCGTGAGAGCATCGACCTGCCCGTGCTGAAGAGCATTCTGTACGACTTCGAGGATTTGCTCCTTAACGATGGCTGCCTGGGCATCGCGGTGCTCAATCCGCGGATTCCGTTCGAGATTCAATTCGACGAGCACAAGCTGCTGATCATGTACGGCAAGAACCTCTCGGAATTCGAGAAGGTCTTCCGCAGCTACTCGGTCGCCTGCAACGAAGAGATCAAGTTCATCACCGAAGCCGAACACGTTCACTCGTCGAGCGAGGAATACTTCGAGCAGTTCCAACAACTGCGGTATCGTCTCGGCATCGACGAATAAGAAACACGCTGACTTGCAAAAAGGGGACACGTGCGCGAGGCGCCCGTTCCCTTTTTGTTGCGCGCGGCTCGCCCAGGGACAGGGCGCCTAAATCTTGCGAGACTGAATCGCCTTGAGTGATTCTTCGACTTGCTGCCGCGCGTCGCGAGCCTCCAGAATCGTCTGACGAAAGACGACTGGCCGCTGCACGCCCTCGAGACGGATCAGAGTCTTTCCGTCGGCGCCCTGAATCAACAGGTCGGCCGCGCGGTAGTACGCCTGCCCGGGCGACTCCTTGATCGCGACGCCTTTGATGTCCGACAGCGGCGCTTGTGCGTTCAACCGCACGCCGATCATCTGTCGAATTTGCAGATTGCGATTCGTGAGCACGAACCGCTGGCCCATGATTTTAGTGACGGCGTAAAGTCCCAGCGCCACCGTGAGAGCGATCGGGACGACGATCGGCCACAGCAACATTCCGACCAACAGTCGCGGCCAGGGAACGCCATTCGTCTTGAGTGGCACGGCGTCACACAGGCGGCCGATGGCGCGGCCCATGCCCGTCGCGGCCAGCGTCGGGTAGGTCGTCATGATGACGGCCTCATTGCTGGCGCTGACCCCGGAAATCGCTTGCGGTTTTGATTCGAGCACGAGAGTCACGGAAGCCTTCCCGAATGGGCCTCGGCGGGCAGGACCTCCGCCGGGCAACCTGATTTCAAGCCCCGTAACCTAGCAGAGCCCCCGGCCCTTTTCCAGGCGTCGACCAGCGATCCCCGTTTAGATGTCCAGCAGGTCGCGCGTGCCGCCGTAAACGAACTTGCGCACCATGTCCCGTGCGCAAAAGTCGTGCGGAACCCTGGCTTATGGGTCTGGGTCTGGAACTTAGGTACAGGAGTTGCCGCCTTCAGGAAGGCGATGCAGATTTCCCGCGGGCCGAACTAGGAGGGCACTGGAAATGTCGAAGAAAATCACGCCGAAGAAGGGCACAAGCGGTAAGGGAAAGCGAACATCGGCCTCCAAGCCGGTCGCAGGCAAAGCCAAGGCAACTCGGAGCCAGCCGCGCGAGGCTGAGCCGAAGCGGTCAACCGCCACACGAACGGAGGCCGGTGACCGCGGGGCACCAATCGAGCATTATCACGGGGAGCCCAATCGGGGTAAGAAAACGGGCGATCCCGGCTCTTTGGACCAGGAAACGCTTAATCGCGACGCGCCCTATAACAAGACCTATGGGCGCCTGCGCGACGAACGCGGTGCCGATTCCTAAGAAACGCCAGGGTGCAAACCAGCGGTCGGCACGGAGTCGGGCAAAACCGGTCTAGTCTGGAGCAGGGACCCTCGGATCCAGATCCCCCTTCGGAAAGCCCCGAACTTGGCCGTAACTTTTTCGGCCGGGCTGCGCTTCACCTCTAGAACCGCCCCCGGATCGGTCGGGGCCTCCGAAAATGAGGGTCTTAACCCGTCGAAACCCGCCCCGACTGGGTGGGCTGGGTAGGGGTTAAGGGCGCGAAAGAATTTCATCGAACTAGATGGCATTTTCGGTTCTCGGATTCCCTTCAGTCCCCGATCTGCGAAGAATAATAATGGGGGAAATGAGGCAGCAATGGGATTGCTGCTGGAAGGGTGCCTGGACGCCGAACGGGGTTGCCAGGTGATTGTATGGCCGCCACTTTTGAATCATTCAACCAACGGTCGTCGCTGGCGATCGACTTTCCGGTCGTGGGCGGAGCCAGACCGCCGCAATCGCGGCCCTTCACTTGGTTACTGCGGGGCCTGTGCTGCGTCGCGCTCGGTGTGACCGGCTACTTGGTGGTGACCGCTCTGCGGGCCGGCGACGTCGCGGGCTGCGGCGGGGGAGCCGTTTGGGACTGTGACCTGGCGTTGCACAGTCGCTGGGCGAAAGTTCTATCGGTTCCAGTGAGCGTGCCGGCGTTCAGTTTGTATACCGTGTTGCTGGCCTCGCTGACCTTTTGCCGTCCGACTGTGTCGCGGTCGGGTCAGCGCTTGGCTTGGGAAATCGTGACCGCGGGAGCGTTTGCCGCCGGGCTTGCGGCGATCTGGTTCATCGGATTGCAAGTCTTCGTTCTCAAGCACCTTTGCATCTACTGCATTTCAGCCCATTCATGTGGTCTCGCATTGAGTCTTGCGATCCTTTGGAAGAGACCGCTGGGCGGACGAATCACTGCCAGGCTGGCTGGCGTCGGCCTCCTAAGTGTCAGTATGCTGATCGCAACTCAGGTCTTTTCGGCGCCGCCTCCAACTTATGTCGTCGAGCACTTTGACGTCGCTGCCGCTTCTGCTGATCGAGCACCAGGTAATTCGTCGGCAGCCAACAAGCCTGCTGCCGATGCGAACGGTCAGACAAAGGTTTCCGGTGCCGTCGCTGCTCCCAAGGTGTTTGACGCTCCCACCGGCGTTCCCGACGACTCTGCCGAGAACTAACTCATGAAGATTTCGACGTTGTCTCGACTGGGTCGCTGTTCCGCTACTGTCGGCGTTTCGTTCGCGCTCTTGTGGGTTGGAACTATCTCCTCTCTGAATGCGGGCGGCGCCGATCCGCCTGCTGCGAAGGAACCGGCGACAAAAACGCCCGCCACAAAGAAGACTGCGAAAAGGTCGGACGCCAAGCCCGCGGCACCAAAGCCCCGCATCATCACAGTTGCCGGCAACCAGATTTCGCTCAACATTCGGCACTGGCCTTTGTTGGGCAGGTCCGACGCCAAGTACGTCTTCGTAGAAATGTTCGATTACACGTGCCCCTATTGCCGGGCCACTCATCAAGCAGTCCGCGGCGCGATCGAGCATTTCGGTAATGATCTGGCAATCATCGCCTTGCCAGTTCCCCTCGACGCCGCTTGCAACCGGACGGTGGGATCGACGACCGGCGAACACGCCGAAGCTTGCGAAATCGCCAAAACGGCGGTCGCGGTCTGGCGGGTCAACCGCAAACAGTTTGCGCCGTTTCATTCGTGGTTGTTTGAACAAGCACGAACGGCCGCCGAAGCCCGGCAACATGCGGCCCAGCTGGTGGGCGAAAAAGCCCTCCAGGACGAACTCAGCCTCCCGCATGCGGCAAATTACATTGCCAAGCACGTCGAGCTGTATGAGCGCGCCGGATCGGGCAGCCTCCCCAAGCTGTTGTTCTTGAACTCGAGCGTCTCGGGCTCGGTCGACTCAGCCAACACGTTGATCGAAATGATCACCCGCGCCGGGGGCGCGCCGCAGTAGAATCGGTGCTGCGGCTGAGTTAATTTCCAGCGGGCTGCCCCTTTCCTCCCGTCGCGTCAGCATGCCGCCACGAGGCCGACCCGCGGCCCTTCCCACTCATTCAAAGAAGTGAGCGCGACATGTTGAGGGAAGACTGCGTGCGTCCTTTGCGACTGAGGCTCTTCGGACTGACTGTCCTGGTGACGGCACTCACGGTCGCGCAAGCCTCGGCGGCGAACCGCGGAGTTCGGATCGGACCTGGCAAAGGCGACTTCCAGTTCCGCGACGAACGAGGGGACCGGAGCAAGGAGATCACGGTCTTCACCTACCTTCCCCCGGACGTCGACTCGAGTAAAGCTCCGATTGTGTTTGTCATGCACGGACACCACCGGTCGGCGGAAAGCTATCGCAACAACTGGGCGAAACACGCCGACAAGTACGGATTCATGGTGTTGGCTCCACTCTTCGACGAAGAGCAATGGGGGCAGGGGCAATATTCTTACGCGAGCGTCGTGACCAAGAGCGGTCGGATTCGCGATCCGGCGAAGTGGTCGTTCACCGTCGTCGAACACCTGTTCGACGAGGTGAAGGCGGCGACGGGCAACACAAATCCGCAATACTTCCTGTACGGTTTCTCGGAAGGGGGACAGTTCGTCCACCGTCTGGTGCTGCTCTTGCCTCAGGCTCGCTATGCCCGAGCGGTAGTCGGGACGCCCGGCTGGTACACGATGCCACGGTTCGACGTCAAATATCCCTACGGGCTGGGTGACTCGCCGGCGACCGAAGCGTCGGTGAGGACGAGCCTTGGTCGCGATGTGGTCCTGCTCTTGGGTGACCAAGACACCGACCCGAACCACGAAGAGCTGCGCAGCACTCGCCAAGCGGAGGCTCAGGGTCCCCACCGCGTTGCGCGCGGCCAGACATTTTTTCGGGAGGCCGCGAAGCGGGCCGCGGCGCTCAACACACGCTTCGGCTGGCGGCTTCGTTACGTGCGCGGGGCCGAACACCGTCCCTCACAGATGTCCGCAACGGCGGCGGAACTGTTGATGGCTCCTGAAGTGGCCAAGGGACGTTGATTCAACTGGATCGGCGTTTGCCCGTTTTGTTGTGGTAGCGGTCGCCGCCCCGAACTACGATGACGACCAACGCGTCTTTCCACGTGCGCCTGCTAGGAATGAACGTTGACCAAGCTCGGCCGGGATTTGGAATCGCCGAAGGACGAACGTCGCTTTGGCTCGGGTTGGATCAGCGGCGTGGTGGCGCTTGCTCTAGCCTTGGCCGGCTTGGGCGGCGTGCTGTGCCTGAGGTATCCGCAACTCCTGACAGTGCCCGAAGCCCGTAGCGTCTACGACGAGCGGCTAATTCGAGCGCTGTTGCATCTGGTGTTGATCGGCTCGTTCGTGCTGGCGATCGTCAGCATCGTCCTGCGAAAACAGAAGATCGTCGGCTTTACGGCAATTGGGCTGGTCTTCATTGCGGTGGCGTTCGGCGGTTCGCACACGCAGACACGCACGGGTCTTGCGAGCGATGTGTACCTGGGTTTGGACTGGTTCCTGATCAGTTTGATTCTGACCGGAATTGTGTTCATCCCCGTCGAGCGGATTCTCGGCAATCGCGACCAACCGATCTTCCGCCTGGAGTGGCGCGAGGACTTGTTGTATTTCCTGATCAGCACGCTGCTCGTGCAAGTGCTGACCTTCCTGTCGATGCTGCCGGCCACCACGATCCTGAAAAATACCGACTGGGCTGGCTTCCGACATTGGGTCGGCAGCCAGTGGCTGCTCGTGCAGTTTTTGGAAATTACACTGCTGACCGATCTGGTGCAGTACTGGGTGCACCGAACGTTCCATCGCGTGCCCTGGCTCTGGAAGTTCCATGCCGTGCATCACTCGGCCCAGGTGATGGACTGGCTCGCCAGCTCGCGAATGCACCTGGTCGAAATTGTGATGCTCCGCGGCCTGACGGTGATCCCAATGTACGTGCTGGGCTTCGGCAATCCGGCCATTTATTTGTACCTGGTGTTTGTATTTTTTCTGTCGGCCATGGTCCATTCGAATATGCGGATCAAGTTCCACGTGCTCGATCGCGTGGTAGTCACGCCCCGATTCCATCACTGGCATCACGGCATCGAAAAGGAAGCCATCGACGTCAATTTCGCCGTCCACTATCCGTTTCTCGATTGGATCTTCGGCACCTATCATCTGCCGGCAGATGGCCGATGGCCCAATGGCTACGGAATCAACCATCCGTTGCCCAAAGGTTTTCGCAGGCAGTTCTTTTATCCCTTCACGCGCACGCGGCGACCGCCGGATGACGCGGTTGCGTCGAACTAGGCCCGCGTGTCTCTAGCACCGACGTGCCGCTTGAGCGTATTGCTCCGCTGATCGCCGACGCTTGTGGGCAAAAAGAGCCGTTTCAGCGAAATTGCGTTTGCGTCGCGGTTGCGATCGGTCAAGATAGAGGCGTGCTGGCCAACGAGTGGCAGGCGGTCCGGTAGGGAATGCCGTCGATTGCGCCCCGTTCACGGCCTCAGGCCCGTGTGTGCGATGACTTTCTGCGAATCTCTCCTGCGTCGGGGGGCGGGTGCCCGCGCCAAAATCGTGAGGTTCCGCCGCCCCGCGACGATACTGGGCGCTACAATTGTTTAGCGAGTTTTAACCCGCCTGGCCTCAGTCTTAGTTCACTCAGTTGCCTTTCAAAACGACTCGCGTCGGAAGTGATCTGCTGTTCACTCTTAGCGCTTAGGAGTTAAAGCATGTCGAAGTTGTTCGCGATTGGTCTGGCTTTGATGCTCGGATTTGCGGTCGCTCAGCCCGCAAATGCCGGGCATCGTTACTGCCGTTATTACGGCGGTTATTATTATCCCTCCTATTCCTACTCGAACCCTGGCTCCGGCTACGGTTCCAACTACGCGACCTATTACGCACCCACTGCGCCGGCTGTCGCGTCGACGTTGCCGCCGACGCCTGCTCCAGCGGCCGGGCAGGTCGCTCAGTCGCAGAATGGCGTTTATCGGAGCTTCTCGGATGAGCCCGGCCAAGCCGCTCCAGCGGCGACCTACCAGGCCGCGCCAGTGACGAGCTTTGCCACACCCGCTTCCAATTACGGCACCGCCGAAAATCCGTACGGCGCCAGTCCCGTGGCGATCGGTGGCACGCCAAGCTCCGGATCGAATTACGGGACCGCGGGGAACCCGTACGGCGGAAACAGTGGAATCTCGTACGGTGGCGGATCGACCGGTGGCACGGCGGGACACCCGTACTGACGCCTCTCGCGTCTGCAAATAACGCAATCGGCCGGCGGGATTCACTCGATCTCGGCGGCCGTTGTCGTTTTCGGACCAACGGCTCTATCTGGGATGGTGCTCGGCAACTTGTGATTGGAGTGACACGGTCGCGTAACGCGCTCCGCGGGCGGCTCGCTCCGTCCAAATCGAGTCAGACATGTTCTGTTCCAAGTCGCTCAATCGGTTGCCATACACATTGTGAAGCGCCGTTCGCCAGTCCTGGTTGCGGCTCGCTTCGACGAATTCCAGACACTGGCGGGGTGTGCCGTGTTCCAGCAACAGATTCACTAGCGCGAAGCTCTGTCCGTTGAACGCGTCGCGAAAGGCGGGTTGGGGCCGCGAACGAACGCCGATGAGATCGCCGATCGAGTAAATCGTGCCTTGGCCCGCCACTCGTCGCAGCTCGGTCAATCGCCGTTTGAGCTTTTCCGGAGACTCGGCGAGCATGGCGATGCCTTCGTCGGCCCAGGGCGGAATCCGCTCATTCGAAAAATGGTCCGCGAGCACCACATGCATCAGCTCGTGCGGCAAGCTTTCCTTGTCCCAATCGTCCGCGTCTGATCGAAGGTCGATTCGGCGGGCCACCACCCGTCCTTCATCGAGGCGAATCGTGGCGCAGCCGGAGGTGCGTTCACTGCCGGGACCCACGCAAGCGACATAATCGCCGAGTTGAGCATGAACGACGACTTCGCATTGCGGCGTCCACGCTTGAGGGTGAGCATCGCCGAGCCAAGCCAGTTTCGCTCCCGTGACCAGCCTTTCGCACCTCTCGGCAAGCTGCCGCAAATTGGCTTCGGACGTGCACCACTGAATCCGAAAGTTGGCAGTCCGCGCCACCCAACATTGGTGACACGGGCACGAAGAGCGGTAGAGCGCGACGCCCGATTCGGCGGCCGTCGATTTCGACGACTGCGAGTTAGGGGGGTGACGGTCGTCAGCGAGAGCGAAAATGGGTGAGACCGCGCATAAGGTCGCGAGAAGAACGGCGGCCACCAGTCGCATCGAAACACCCTTCGCCGGAAGCGGTGGCGCGTGTGAACAAGTTCTCGCCGACCAATCCAGTTCAGGGGTTAATAGAAATCCTCATGCCGCTGTTGCTGTTGGAATCTAAGTTCTTTTGACCAAACGATTTAGTGATTTTCGCGAAATGCCGTGCTGCCCCTGGTTCGCGCACCAACGCCAATTGTTGAGGCACGAGAGATTGGGTTTCCGCGAGATCGCGTTTCAGGAGACCGCGCGAACCAGGGCCGAACGACGGTGTCCTGACGGAAGCTTGCGTCGTCTTGGGCAACTGCGCGATTGCCGAATACTGTTTCGCATCGCTGCCCGGCGACACGCTGATTGAGGAGGCCGACCATGCGATCCATCACTGCGCAATTCATTTCTGGCCCTCGTGCTTTGGCGAGCCTGCGCTCCGCGGTCGGCTAAGTTCGTTCTTGGCCCCTGCTGGGCCGGGCTCTCTGGTGCTAATGGCTGTTTGGACCACTTCATTGGTCCCAAGCGCTCCCGTTCCGCACTTGCTTCGCCATTCACGAGAGAGATCATGAATCGAAAGAAGCCTTCCCGAAGGCAATTGCAGTCACTCTGCGCCGACATCCATCCCGATGACGGCGTTGACCCGAAAGAGTTTTTCCGCCCCACGAGGCGGACCAAGGCCATCGATCGAAAAACGTTGCAACTCTGCAGCCAGGTAGCCGACACGCTCAACCTGGTGCTCAACGGCGAGTGTGCCGACGAGTTCTTGCAGTGCTTGCAAGTCGTCGAAGTTCGCCCGGCTCCCGATGCTTCTCAACTCTTGGTGCTGGTCAGTCCGTCGTCGGCGGGGGCGGCTCCCGATCCGGTCGCCGTCATGCACCATTTGGCAGCGGCCAATGGGCGCCTTCGGGCCGAGGTTGCCAGCGCGATCGTGCGCCGCCGCGCGCCGAAATTGGTGTTTCAATACGTGGCCCGCACGGGGACCAGGGAGGAGCACCGATGAGCGAGGCGATCCTTCCCGCGCCGGTGCACAAGTGGCTTGCCGGGCCTTTGCCTGCGGGCGTTGAAGATTCACTCGAGAGGTTGAGACGTGCCGAGGATGTCGCCTACGTTGCCGTACTGCCCGACGTGCATCTGGCAGACGACGTGTGCGTGGGCGTCGCACTCGCGACGAATCGACTGATTTACCCAGCAGCAGTCGGAAGCGACATCGGTTGCGGCATGGCTGCCATTCGCTTTGACGCGGATGCCGATCTGCTGGCCATCGAAGAGGCCGCAGGTGCCGTCCTCGGGGGACTGACGCGTTGTGTTCCCGCGCTTAAGCACCCTTCTGCGACGGCTCCAAGCGAGTTGCCTTCCACCTTAGGCGACGCCCCCCTCAGTCACCCGCGCCTCGAGAAACTAAAATCCCGCGACGGGCGGCTGCAATTGGGGACACTCGGGCGGGGCAATCACTTCCTCGAGTTTCAAGCAGACGAGCAGGAGCAACTGTGGTTGATGGTTCATAGCGGCTCAAGGTCGATGGGGCAGGCCATCAGTGCGCACCATTCGACTGCGGGGAAAGCCGACAAGCGCCGCCTCATCGCGATCGACAGCGAGTCGAGCGAAGGACAGGCTTACTTGTCCGACGTAGCCTGGGCCATCGCCTACGCCCAAGCGAATCGGCTCGCGATTATTGCCGCAGTGAGCCGGTTGATGCAGTCGCTATTTGGCGTGGTGTCAACGGCCGACTCATTGATCCAGTGCCACCACAATCACGTTCGTCAAGAAATCCATTTCGGCAGGCGTTATTGGGTTCACCGCAAAGGGGCTCTCTCTGCCGGAACCGATGTGCCGGGTCTGATTCCCGGGTCGATGGGGACGGTCAGTTTTCACGTAAGCGGACGCGGACATCCGCCTGCCCTCGCCTCAAGTTCGCATGGAGCCGGACGATGTATGAGCCGCCGGGACGCCATGCAGAAAATCACGCGTCGCGAACTGGAGCGAGAGTTGAGCGGAGTGTGGTTCGATCACCGCCGAATCGATGCACTCCGCGACGAAGCCCCTTCGGCTTACAAGGATATTGGCGCCGTCATGCGCGCTCAGCGCGACCTCACTCGCATCGAACGACGCTTGCGGCCCTTACTGAGCTACAAGGGCATGTGACTCTGGCGAACTGAGTTCAAGTGACTCTCGAATTACCTCCGGAACACGATTCCGAGGGCACAAAAAGCAAGGCAGCCCCAGATGGCCAACCGCGATTCGGCTGAGCATCTGGGGCTGCAATTGTGGCAACAAGTGACGGCTCGGGGGGTCGCCTTCTCGACTAGCCGGGATTGTCCATGCTGGTGTCCGCAACTTGATCGCGAACCGTGTTGAGATCCCAACCGGCGTCCGTCAGAACGAAGCGATACGTTCCCGGCTCGAGCGTGTAGGTTGCCGTGCCGAAGTCTCCGCCTCGGTCAAAGACGATCACTTGCGTGCCGTCGTTGTGCACCAGACTCTGTGCCGACTCGATCGAGTACTGGCCGGCGCCGAGTGCGTAGTTCACAGGTCGACCGGTGTTGGCGGGGTTGAGAATCGTAATTGGAGCGGGAGCGGCCACGGAATCGACAAACGTGGCCCCGACGACACCTTCACCGACGACGCCTTCGCCAACGGCCACGTCTCCACCCATGCTGTCGCCCCAACTGTAACCTTGGAAATGTGTCGAGCGGCGTTGCCCGCGACCGCCAGAGTTTCGCGTCGAACGTCCGGCTGAAGCCGTTCGGGATCGGCCTCCATTTCGCTGTCCCGGCGCGCGTCCTGAAGGACCACGTCCCGTCGAGCGCCCTCCCGACATCGAACGTCCCTGCCCGCCCCCGCTGCGGCCTCCGCCGCCGCTACGACCCCCGCCGGCAACCGCTTGCGAGGATTTGTCATCGCTTGAGGCGACGATCACGGCCATGATGAGTGTCGGAGCAACGATTAGTGCCAGTTTGCGTAACATTTGTAAATCCCCCTTAAAGGCGTGGCTGAAAGCGTTGTGAACTCGTTGAGGCGGGCCATTTCTTGTTGTCAGTGACCCTCGCCACCCTCTTCAGGAGTAAACAGAGTCGCGTCGGACAGCAAAATTGAAGTTTTTTCAAAATCTATGAGGGAACTACCCGACGCCACTCGGGACCCGTAGGTTTGGCGACGTTGTAGAGACAAGAACGCCCCGTGCAGCCGTCATTCTGAAGCCCGCGAACTCAGGAGATAGCCGAGGGTGACCTCGTGATTTCGTTTATCATCCCAGCCTATAACGAAGAGCGACTCCTTGGACCGACCTTATCGGCCATTGAGGTGGCGGCTCAGACGGTCGGCGAGTCGCATGAAGTCATCGTGGTTGACGATGGTTCGATCGATCGGACGGCCGCCGTGGCAGCCGAATACGGGGCGCGCGTTGTCCCGGTTGCTCATCGGCAGATCGCCGCGACTCGCAATTCTGGAGCGCGCGAGGCGAGGGGAGACGTCTTTGTCTTCGTGGACGCGGACACGTTAGTGAACCCGGCGGTCGTTCGCGCCGCGGTGCAAGCCGTGCGGGACGGAGCCGTCGGTGGAGGGTGCGATTTACGATTCGACGGCCAACTGCCGGTGTGGGCCCGGTTGATGGTCTGGTTGTTGCGCCCCATCTATCGGGTCGGCCGGCTGGCGAGCGGCAGTTTTCTGTTCTGCACGCGGCGGGCGTTCGAAGCCGCCGGGGGATTCGATGAATCTCTATTCGCGGCCGAGGAAGCCGCCATGAGTAAAGCCCTGCGTCGTCAAGGGCGTTTTGTTGTGCTGCGCGAGACGGTCGTCACCTCCGGGCGTAAGCTGCGTGCCTATTCTGCGTGGGAAGTCTTCTGCGTCTTGAGCCGCCTGGCGTTCTTGGGCCGAAAAGCCCTCGGAAACCGCCGGGGCTTGGAAATCTGGTACGGCGCCCGTCGCGACGATCCGCAAGGTCGGTGACGACCCGCTGCGTGTCGTTCGCTGTTCCGGCGCGAAAGACGAAGAACCCGGTCCGCACGATAAAAATCCAGGAAAAATGGATCACGACGAACACGGTTGTCGAATTCCGATCCTTTCGTTCGACTAAGGAGCGATCGACTGCAAAATCGCCGTGCCCGACGTGCAACGCACGAAGGTACAAATCCCCACGCGGGAATTTACCGTGGAAGGCTGATTTCATTGGTTGCTTTTGGGGCCCGGCAATTTAACGGCCCTCCGATGATCGCAATTCCTACCCGATAGAAGGAGTTAACGATGACGAATGCGACCCAACCGATTCCCCCCGGTCACGAAAACCTGATTCCCCATCTCGTGTGCGCCCCCTGTGCGGAGGCCATCGAGTTTTACAAGAAGGCCTTCGGAGCCGAGGAAATGCGTCGCGTGCCGGCACCGGATGGCCGCAGGATCATGCACGCCTCCATTCGCATTGGCAAAAGTTTTGTATTTCTCGTCGACGACTTTCCCGAGCATTGCGAGGGCAAGTCGGAAACGGCCATCGCACTCAAAGGCACGCCCGTGACGCTTCATCACTATGTGGCGAGCTCCGATGCGGCCATCAAGCGGGCCCACGACGCCGGCGCGACTATTTTGATGCCCGCTCAAGACATGTTTTGGGGCGACCGCTATGGCGTCGTGAAAGATCCTTATGGCCACAAATGGGCGTTCGCGACGCACATCAAAGATCTAACACCTGAGCAAATGATGGCAGATATGAAGGCGCAATTCGCGTAGGGGACATGAGCTCGCGACGCTTCCGGAGAGTGCTCCGGCTAGATGGCTCGCCTTGCGGAACCATCGGGGCTCAGGGCACGCGCGGCCACCGCTAGTTCTTGTCGTTCAGCCGCAGCACGCAACGGAAGCCGACGTCCTTGTGGTGCACGGTGGCGTTCATGCCGGCACGATACCAGGCGTCCCAATCGGGGCCATTCCCCTTGACGACGTGAAAGTCGGCCGGCTCTGCGGTGTGCGCGCCCTTCCAGTTTCGCAAAGGAGTGTGCGACGACTTTTGCGCGTCGGCGAACGCCTTTGGCGACCATCGATCAGTGCACCACTCGCGGGCGTTGCCCGCCAGGTCGTAAATTCCGAAGGGGCTGACGTCGGTTCCGAAGGTCTTCACCGCGGTGATCGTGTTTGGCTTGCGAGCTTGGCTCCAAATGGCGCGCCCATTCCCCCAAGGATGCGGGAAGGAGGCCTCGCCGCGAGCCGCTCGTTCCCACTCTGCCTCGGTCGGAAGTTCTTTGTGGGCCCAGTGCGCGTAAAACTCGGCCTGCTTCAGGACGACACCCAGCACGGGAAAATCAGACGGCGACCCGGCGTTGTCCGGCTCTTGGACGGCTCGCGGGCCGCGCTCGTCGTTGATGGCCTTGCGGTAGCGCTCGTAGCGTTCCAGCGTCACTTCCGTGACGTCCATATAAAACGTATCGAGCACGACCGAAATTTGCGGACTCGATTCGGAAGGGTCTCCGTCATGCCCGACCGTGACCACTCCGCCTGTCACCAGAGCCATCTCGGCGCCGTCGATCTTGGAGCGGATCCGCAGCGGCCAACCGACAGGCGAGTTGCCGTAACCGGCGACGGCGCGAAAGCCCGGCGGCAGGCTCTTTTTCGAGTCGGCATCCCGTTTGTCCTCGTCAGTTCGATCGCTGCTCTCTCGACGTCCCGATTTCGCGGACGAGCGGCTTTTGCCGGCGGGCTTCTCGGTTCGTTTGGCGGGCTGTGATTCTTCGGTCGTTGCGTGAGCAACGGCGGCCGGTGTTTCGGGCGTCTGCTCCGCTTGAAAGGCTGCGGATGTCGTGCCTTTGGCAGGAAAAATGGCGTCGAAGCTGTTCATCGAGACCGGTCCGTCGGGACCCGCCTCGCGCTCAAAGGTTGGCTCGGTTGCGGACACTTCGAAGACATCATGAGGATTGGTCGACGGATCAATGCCAGGCGGCTCGGCCTGAGCCACGGGAGCCGGTTTGTCGAGCGCTCGGCGAGGGGCGACTGGCTGCTCCTCGGCCGCGGGAGGGTTCGCCGGATTGTCAACGGGGGCCTCGACCTGTGCCGGCGCCGCCACGGGTTTTGGTGGAGGGTCCGATCCACAACCGACTAGGAGTGTGCCGACCAGCGGCAGCAGGAGCGCGGCAGTCGACAGGCCGAAGCTTATCCGCCGCGCGATTCGAGGTGCGGCGCCACCGAGAGGCAATAATGCGCGCTGCGAAGCCATTGGCTCATTCTCCTGGGCCGTTCCAAATGTCCCTAGAGATTCTCTACGATCTCGCGGAGGCCGACCAGTCGTTTGGCTCGCCGAATTTTTTCATCGCAGGCGCTCAACCACCGATCCTGGAGCTGCTGCTCCAATGACTGCGACATCCGACCGCCGGAGGTGATGCCCACGACTTTACCCCCCGCGCGATGCGTATGGCCGCCGCCTCCCCCGATGCCATCAAGCGTTTTCTGGAGCAAGTCGACGGCCCGCTCGTCGTCGCGGCGCGTGCGAACGGAGACGTAGAGGTCATCTTCGATGGCCACCACGCACAGCACCCGGCTGACTCCTTCACAACGGATCAAGAGGTCGGCCACTTCCCCAACGGTCTCTGGTCCACTTGCTTTAGGCAACAGGCAGAGCGCGGTTTCTCCGAAGAGTTGTGTTCCCTGCAGCGCGAGCACCAAGTCACTGAAATAGGCACGGGCTAAAGGAGCATTTTCGATTTCCGCGATCAGGCCGGGCTCAGCGTATTCCGTCAGCCACAACATGATCGAGCGGTCTAACTCCGAGTGTTCGGTCTCACAGCCGCATGTCTCGGTACGCATTGCATACAACATCGCGGAAGCCAACTTGACGCCCGGTTCGATTCCCTGCTCGCGCAAGTAGGCCGCGGCAATCGTCGCCGTGGCTGCGACCGAGGGACGAATGTCCGCGAAGGCAAGGTCGGCCGGCGCCCGCAGGATGGCATGGTGATCAATCACGGCCACCGGCCGCAGTCGATCGCGCGTGGCCAAGTGATTGCTCGTACCCAGGCCGCAGTCGACGAGCACCGTGGCCGTTTCGGGATCTTCGAACAGCCGATCGACGATTCGCAGAGGCGGGCCCAACAGCTCGACGAGATGTCGATTTTCAGCCCGCACGATGGCGCCGCCGGCCACGAATTCGATCGGCCGGTCGAAGTGCTCTTCGAACAGCCGATGCAAACCCCAGCCCGCCGCAATGGCGTCGGGATCTGGGTTATCGTGCGTGACGATGCGGATCGAGGAATAAGGGGCCAGGACTTTTAACAGACGCTCCGATTGCAGACTCGGAGCGATTGTGATTTCGGGCGCGGACATGGTTTCCGGGGGGATGGAGTGTGCCTCGCGAGGATGGGTGGACCCCATGAAGGCTGGCGCGGCATAACCCTCATTTTACGCCTGACCGCCACCGCGCGAAAGCGTGTCAAAATCGGATCTGCTAGGCGCGGAAGAAAACGAACGTCACAACTCCAAACAGCGGAAGGAGTATCGCACCGGAGAAGAACAGGAAGCCAAAAAAGCTGGGCATGCGGATGCCCGACTCCTCGGCGTACGCCCGCACCATGAAGTTCGGGGCATTTCCCAGATAAGTCAGAGCTCCCATGAAGACGCATCCGCACGAAATGGCGGCTAGAACCTGATCGGCCCCGCCCGCCTTTCGTAACTCGAGAAACGTTTCTAAGTAACGTCCCTCGATAGGGATCTGCTGTGACCCGCAGGCCGTTGCCACGGCGGTCAAATAGGCGGGCGCGTTGTCCAACACGCTCGACATCAGTCCCGAAGCCCAGAAGTACTGCCACGGCTCACGAAGTCCCAAGTGGCTGCCGTGTGCGTCGAGCAACAGGACAGCCGGTGTGATCGTTACGAAAATCCCAGCGAAAAGCACGGCTACTTCGATAATTGGACCGAAGCTCGCGTGATTCTTCTCGCGAATCTCGCGACGGGTCGAGAAGAACGACGCGACTGTCAGAGCGAGCAAAGCGCCCTCTTGAAATCCGAAGGGCCAGGGATCGCCCGCGTTGCCGTAGCCGCGCCCAGCGGCGAAAAGCAGCACCACGACCGCGGCCAAAAACACCAAGTTGTGCGCTCCCCGCAACGCAAATCGCGAATCGGTCACTGCGGGTGAAGTTGTCCCCTCGCGCGCGTCACGGGCTGACACCCTCCGGTCCCAGATCGCGAAAATCGCTAGCAATGCGCCGTTCACAAAGAGCCATTCGGGAAACAGACGCAGCGTCCATTCGAACGGCACTCCTTTTAGGAAGCCGAGGAAGAGGGGCGGATCACCCAGCGGTGTCAACAGCCCTCCACAATTCGCAACGACAAAGATAAAGAAGACAGGGACGTGCACGACATTGCGCCGATGGCGATTGCTGCGAAGCAGGGGACGCACCAAGAGCAGCGAAGCGCCCGTCGTGCCGATGAGGTTGGCGAGCACGGCACCGATCGCCAGCAAAAGCGTGTTGGATTGAGGTGTCCCGCGGAAGGCGCCCTCGATCAGGATTCCGCCGGAGATCACATACAAGGCGGCGAGGAGGGTGATAAACGACGCGTATTCCATCGACTGATGCAACAGGGCGAGATTGCCGCTTTTGCCGAAGTGAAATGCGAACAAGACCATCACGGGAATCGAGAAAAACGCTGCGATCTTTGCCTTGTTCAGATCACTCTTCCACCAGTCGTGCGCTGCCGCGGGGAAGATGGCGATCGCCAACAACAGCAAAACAAACGGTGCGACGAAACCGACGGGAATCTGAGCGCCCAGCGGTTTCTCAACCGGCGGCGTTCCGGCGCCCGAGCAGCAGAGAACGGCTAACAACGCGACGGCGCAACCGATCCAACGCTTGGCCTCTGCGCTTTGCAGTATTGATTTCAAAGCGTCGCCACTCTGGGTAATCGCTGGGAGGACGAAACTTGTCGGAGTCGGATCATTCCGGAAGCGGCTGACCTTTAGTCTCCGGAAGAAACGGGAGCGCCAACAGCCCGAGTAAAAATACGGTGCACATCGTCATGCCCGCGTACCGCATGTCGAGCGGCTCGCCGTATCCCGCGTACGCGCGGCTTTTCAACAAGCCGAGAAACGATGGGCCGATCGCGGCCGCGAACCGGCCCACGTTGTAGCAAAAGCTCGTGCCGGTCGAGCGCAGCCAGGTCGGGAAAAGTTCGGGGAAGTAAATCGCATAACCCGAGAACAGCGAGAGTTGGCAAAAGCCCATCACAGGAACCATCACCCAGATCTGCCAAAAGTCTTGGAGTAACAAGAAGACGGCGAACGTGCTCGCGAATGCGGCCAGAAAGGCGATGGCGAACGTCGGCTTGCGTCCGATGCGCTGCGAGAGGGCACCAAAGCCCAGCATTCCGAGCGACGCACCGAGATTGATGGCGATCGACGCGAATCCGCTCCAGCGTGCCAGACGCCCGCTGACGACGCCACTCAGTTCGGTTCGGACGGGTTCAGCGTCCGGCGCCAGAATGGCCGATGGGTCGGCCTCCTTCGCGAGCAGTGACTTCAGTTGCTCTTCCCGAGCGTGATTTCCCTGGGCACTCGCCATTTGGAGTTGTTCGGCATAAACCTGTTTCGTCACGGGCTTACGCTGTACGAAGCGGATCAGATCGGGTGTGTAAAAGCCAACCGACCAGAGGCCAATCACGCCGGCGCAACCGAGCAGCAATCCGAACAGGGCATGGCTACGCAGCCGCGGATCGCGAAACAATTCGCGATAGGAGCCAAGCTGGGCCGTCACCGCTCCTTCATGGCTGACTCGCTGCCAGCGCTCCGGCTCTTTCAGACGGCGCATGACCAAAACAGCCAACAGGGCGGGGATGGTCCCGATGAGAAACATAATCCTCCAAGGAGCGGCGACAGTTCCCGATCCGAGCGTGTGTTCGAGCCAACCGTGCTCTTGGGCGAGGCCCAGGCCCAGAAAAATGAACGCGGCCGTTACGTTGCCGATACCCGAAAGGGCCTGCAAGAGCGCGAGGGCATAAGTCCGGGCGACCGCGGGCATCACCTCAGCCACCAGCGCAACACCCACCGCGAATTCGCCCCCCACCCCCAATCCGGTGAGAAAGCGATAGAAGGCGAAATCCCAAACTCCGATCGAAAGGGCGCTCAGGCCCGTAAACAGCGAATAAAGCATGATCGTGATGATCATCGTGCGGGCGCGACCGATGCGATCTCCCAGCATGCCGAAGATCAGTCCTCCGGTGGCCCAGCCGACGATGAAAATCGACGTGGCGTTGCCGCCGGCTCGGCCCCGCTCCTGCCGCAACGCCTCGAGAGTCTTGGCGTCGGCATCCTTCGGAGCGGGGAGCAGATCTTCCATGGCGGCCGGCCGCGCGAGCACGAAGAGCTGCTGATCCATCGTGTCGAACAGCCAACCCATGGCGGCCACGGCCAGCACGAACCAATGGTATCGGTTCATCGCCCGATACCAGGGCCCCGTGTGACTCTCGGGAGTCGGAGCGGACGTCTCGTCAAAGCCGTGCATCAAACCCTCGCGTCGCGGGTCGAGTCGAAATTCGCGCTGGAAAGTTTTTGCCGGAAGCCGTCGTGCACAACGGCCCCGCGACCGAATCACGAAAGTACCGCTGACGACTAGGCCGTGCAAATCACTGAGGCCCGTGGAGCGTCGCTCGCGTACTCGCTGATTCGTACACTGACCGCAACGTCCGCGTCGGTTTTGAGATCGGACTGTGTCGCAGAATCGAGACGAGTCCCCTAAAATCGAAGCCCTGCCGCGCACCTCGCTGGCCTACGCTTCCGACACTGTAACCCCGCAACGAGTGGACTTGATGAGCACTACGATCTCGGCGAAACCTCCATTTACGGCTGTGAAATGGCTGATCTGCATCATTTCATCGATCGGCTTCGCGTTCGATACCTACTCGTTGTTGATGCTGCCTCTGATCGTCCGCCCTGCGCTCGACGACCTGGGCGGCATTAAGCCCGGAACGCCGCAGTTTGGATATTGGGTCGGATTACTGTTTTACGTTCCGGCCATCTTCGGCGGGATTTTCGGACTGCTGGGCGGCTGGCTGACGGACAGGCTGGGCCGACGACGGATTCTCACTTGGAGCATTCTGCTGTACGCGGTGTCGACCTTCGCGTCAGGTTACGCCACATCGCTCCCGATGCTGCTCGTGTTGCGGTGCTTTACGTTTGTGGGCGTCTGCGTCGAGTTCGTGGCGGCCATCGCCTGGATTGCCGAACTGTTCGAGGACCGCGACCAGCGCGAGCGGGCCCTCGGTTACACGCAGGCCTTTTCCTCGATCGGCGGCTTGCTGGTCGCCGGGGCGAACTGGTTCGCGATTCATTACTCGGCCAAGTTGCCGGGGCTGCAGATTCCGGCGGCACTCAACTCGATGTTCGGGACGATCGGCGATCCGCATGTGGCTTGGCGGTACACACTGCTGTCCGGTTTGATTCCAGCAATTCCGTTGATCTTGATTCGACCGTTTCTCCCGGAGTCTCCCGCATGGCAGGCGAAACGGGCGGCGGGCACGTTGCGTCGCCCCTCGATTGCCGAGGTGTTTGCGCCCGGCCTGCGAAAAACTACGCTCGTCAGCACGCTCATGTTCGCCTGCAGTTTCGGTGCGGCGTTCGGCGCGATTCAGCAGATGCCGCAGATTGTGCCCCGGCTGACGGAAGTGCGAGCCGAGAAAGCGGAAGCGATCAAGTCGGGGCAGCCGCCGAAGGCGCTAGCGGCCATCGACCAGAAGGCCGCGGCCGAGTATGCCGAGATTCAAGAAATCGGCGGCCTGCTGGGACGCTTCTTACTCGCTATGCTTGCAGTGTGGATCATCAGCCGACGTGGCTTGCTGCGGATCTTTCAGATTCCGGGCCTGCTGGTGATGCCAGCGTTCTTTTGGGCTTTGGGCGCGTTCGACAACCGAGTGCTCTTCAACGTGGGATCCCTGCACGTGAGCTGGGCCGAGGTGGGCATCTTCTTCTGCGGGTTGTTCACGGTCGCGCAGTTCAGTTTCTGGGGGAACTATCTTCCCTATGCCTATCCGATGCACCTGCGGGGGACGGGCGAAAGCTTCGCGGCGAACATCGGTGGCCGGATGATCGGGACCTGTTTTGCCTGGGTGACGAGCACGATCGCCACTCGCCTGCCATTGGCCGCCGATCTGGCGGCTCCGCAAAAGGCCGTCGCGGTGGCCACGAACTTTGCATTCACAGCCACAGGCGTGGCCCTCTTGGTCTACCTGGTCGGCTCGATCGCCTGCTTCTTCCTGCCGGAGCCCAAGACGCAAGATTTGTCCGAGTAACGAACCTGAGCGGCCTGCGTCAGCAGGCCGAGGCGGCTTCGGTGGGACCTAGGACTGCGCCCGTGCTCGCGCCTAGTGCCGCACCCAATTGGGGTCCCAGCCGACGACGGCCGCGTCCGGGGCCAGCACGAAGATTTCGACGCGGCGGTTTTTGCGGCGCGTTGATTCGCTGCCGTTCTGAGCGACGGGTTGATACATCCCGTAACCGGCCGCTCCCAGGCGCGTCTCTTTCATCCCGTGTCGCGACAGCTCGACGACGACCGAATCGGCGCGATCGGTCGACAGATTCCAATTGGTTGGGTGATGGGTCCGCGTGAACTCGTGGCTGATCGGCTTGTCGTCGGTGTGACCAACTACCAACACGTTCAGCTTGCTGGCGTCGCCGTCGTTCAGGATTTTGGCGAATTCGGTCAACAGCCGCTTGCCGTCGTCTCGAATTTCCGAGCTGCCCGAGGCGAACAAAACATCGTTCGAGAATTTGCTCACCCCGGTGTGTGGATCGAATTCGAAGTGGGGATATTTCTCCTGCAACTTCTTGAAGCGTTCGGTCGCTTCGGGCGAGAGAGGACTCGGCTGTCCCCGTTGTTTGTCGAGCAGGGCGATATAACGTTGCTGCAACTGACCGCGCTCGGCCGTCAGGTTATCCAAGCGTTGATTGGCTGCGGCGAGCGCTCGTTCCATTTGCTGCGAGGTCATTGAGGCTTGCCAGTTGGAATACGCCAACGCCTGGTTCTGCTGACAGAGCTGGGCAGACTGGCACTGGCACGCGCGCATCTGGTCGTAGAGGCAACAGCAGCATCCCGGTAACAGCAGCACTGCCAGCACGGCGGGCGCGCTAAATTTGACGATCCGTGCCCAAACAGGCATGGCGGAACTCCTTAGTCGCAATCGCGATCCGGAAAATTGCTGCGGAAGGTTCGAGAACTGGCGGACAGACTGAGGCAGGATTAGTCGACGTGTAGGCGGGTTTGCTTTCCCGATGTTCGCGGAAAGCGAAGACGCGGTGAGAGACGCGACGCAAAAGCAGCGCGACGTTCACGTAACGTGGTCAGACGGGATCAATTCAGGATGGATTGGTGAGGAAGAAGCGGAAAGAAAACGGAGAGCGGCTTAGCAATCGAACGAGACTGGTCCGAGACGAAACTGCTCGAAAAGAGCTTTCAGGGAGGTATCAAACCGGGATGGGAGATCGTTGAGCAGGGGTGATAGGTCGTGGGCTTATAGCGAACCGGCGGTTTTGTGCCAAGATCGAGTTCGCATGCGAAGCATTGCTCCGATCGGGTGCCACGGCTGAGTTTGCTCAGCCGTGAGTTTTGGGTCCTGCCATCAACTCTTCGTCCAGGCAGATGTCGCGTCTCGCAGACGCATGGGCAACTCGATCTTCTGAAGACACGGCTGAGGCGAGCTCAGCCGTGGCACCCCATTCCAGCCGGATCCCATTGCCTGGACGCCTTCACCAGACGTGGCAAGGCCCCGGCAGATGGCAAAAGACAAAAAGAGCCTGCGCGCCTTATGCGGGTCGCTTACTCTCGCAATCCGGCTGGGTAAGCCAGACTGCTTAGAACATTCCCTTGACCCAGTCCAACAGCGCTCCGCCCACGACGACGTTCTGGTCCCAGTACCACATCGTCCGCACCAAATCGAACATTACGATGCCGGCCAAGAGGAGGAAGGCCGATGAGATGATCAGACCGGCAAAGGTCACTCCATCCCAGGGGGCTTCCACCGGCGCGGCCGAGCGAATCGTAATGGCGGGGGATAGCTCGGAGTGGCTCTCTCCCGATTGGGCACTGCTGTCGAAATCTTCCTCTGCCGGCTCGAAGACGTCGATCTCGTCGAGGTCTCCCTCTTCGGTCAGCACGTCCTCCGCCACTTCGAGGTCGGCATCGTCGCTGAAGTCCTCGGCCTCGGCGAACTCGACCCCCGATTCCTGCAAGGCGAAGCTATCGTCCGGACGACCTTTCTTGCGGCCGCCAGCGGCCGGGCGCGCCGGAGCTTCCTCCTCGTCGTCTTCGGCAAAGAGCACGACGTTCGTTTTGTTGCTCGACTCGTCCTCGAGCGAGTAGCTCCCTTCCTCGTCATCGTCGTCCAAGGTCGGAACTTCGACTTGCGTCGAATCTTCCTCGTCGTCGAGCTTCATCACCGGCGCGGTGCGGTCGGGTTTCTTCTTGTCTTTCTTCTTTTGCTGCTTGACGCCCGAATCCGCGAGCCGAATTCCGCTTTCCCCGTCGAGCGCGATTCCGCTGTCTTCTTTGTCGAGCGCGATCCCGCTGTCGGCATCCAAGGCAATGCCACTATCCATCGGTCCGGCAAGACTGATCCCGCTGTCGGCCTTCTCGAGCGAAATTCCACTGTCGGCGAGACTCTGGAGGGTAATTCCGCTATCGGCTGAGCTGCCGGCGCCGACTTTCATGGCGCTTCCCGTGTCGAGCGCGATTCCACTGTCCCCGAGCAGGACCGAGCTTTCGTCGGCGCTCGAGTCACCACTGTGCGAATCGTTGAGCATCATCGACGACGTGCTTCCCAAACCCTTGCCCGATCCGCTGCCGCTGCCGCCGCCGATATCGACGCTGCTGCCGCTGCCGGACGCAAGACGAATGTCGCTGGCGCTGCCAACCGTGGCCAAGTCATCGGTTCCGACCAGTCGCACGTCGCTGTCACTGCGCCCTAACGTGGGTTTGCCTTTGGAAGGAGGTTGCGCTAACCGCACGTCGCTATCGCTGTCTTGCGGTGCGACCAGCTTGACATCGCTATCGCTGGCGTCGGCCGATGAGCCGCTCTTTGACGGGCGCGCCTTTTCCGGCGACTTGCCCACCAACTGCACATCGCTGTCGCTGGCATCGCTCGATCCTGTCGGAGGCAGGACCATATCGGTGGAGGACGTGCTGATCAGCTTTACGTCGCTGTCGCTGCCGGAGTCGACGAGACCGCCGACATCTTCGACGAGCCGTACGTCGCTATCGCTGGTTCCCAGTTGAGACAGGACGACTTCGGGATCGCTGTCCCGGTTGCCGGGCACGAGCGTTTCGTCCAACAGCAATCGCACGTCGCTGTCGGATGCTTTGTTATAGCGCCCTGCCGCTCCGGCGCGACGCATGCCGCTATCGCCTGCCAACGGATCCTTGGAAGCCGACTTGGGTTTGGGAGAGTCATCGAGGATAGGGACTTCGGGTGACGAATCGGCATCGCGGCTGCGCGCGAAGTCTTCGACGTCTTCTGATTTGAATTTCCAAGTTCCCCGATCGGCGAAGCCGCGAATTTCACCCCGTTCGCGGAAGCGCACCAACTCGTCGGGCGCCATCCCCAGCAAATGAGCCGCTTCTTCCAGGTTGAGATACTTCTTCGCCATCGTTGCTCCCGGGCGGACGAAATGAGAGACGTCCCTGCGGATGTGACAGGCAGCCGGCACGACTCACCGCACCGACGCAATCGTTACGTCCCGAATATGCGCAGCACAACTTGTTGCGTGACAGGTCGTTATGCGCCAGCGGCCCTGCTTTTCATTGTAAGTGCCGCGGGAGCCTTTGCAAGCAGCCGATTTCCGGTGCTCACGAATTTCTCGACCGGTCGGGCCGACTCGATTGAGCTTTCCGGTGAACCGCCTCTTCATCCGATCTTTGGTCCACCCAAAGGTGGGGTGGTTGTCAGGTGGAGGGCGGCCAATCACAATGGGGCCCATGACCTTGCGATCCAAACTGGAACTGGGACGGCGGAAGTTTGGCGACCTTGATTGCACGCTCATCGTGCCGGCAGGGGGCAAAAAGCCACGGTTTTGCGTAGTCCTGTGCCACGGTTTCGGTGCCCCCGGAACAGATCTGGTTCCCCTCGGGCAAGAGCTGGCGGCAATGAATCCCGACCAGGTCGGCGAAATCGCTTACCTCTTTCCGGAAGCTCCGCTCGAGTTGGGGGGCTATGGCTTTGCGGGACGTGCCTGGTGGATGGTCGACGTCGAGCGGTTTCAGCGAGCAATGGGCAACGCGCGTGCAATGGCCGAGTTGAGGGCGGAAGTTCCACCTGGAATGCTCGAAAGCTCGCAGGCTCTGCGAGTCTGTCTGGAAGAGGCCGAGCGCCATCTCGCCGTTCCTCTTTCTCGGATGCTGTTGGGCGGCTTTTCGCAAGGATCGATGGTTGCCACAGACGTCGCGCTGCGACTGCCCTCGCCGCCCGCCGCTCTGTGCGTTTTCTCAGGGCATCTGCTCGCCGAGGCCGAATGGAGACGGCTGGCCAAAAGTCGAGGGTCCCTTTCCGTATTGCAGACGCACGGCAAGTTCGATCCGTTGCTCCCATTCGAGGGGGCCGTGGCCCTGCGCGACCTGCTGGTTGAGTCGGGGCTTTCCGTCGAGTTCGTCCCCTTCGACGGCCCGCACACGATCCCAATCGAGGGGATTGACCGCTGTGCCGCGCTGATGGGCGAGGTTTTTGCGGATGGGCCGGGTGAAGCGTAGGGGTGCCAAGCGGCCCGAGTCTCTCCGGGAAGATGAAAAGTTCAGCCCGGTTCGCTTCGCAGTTTCGTCGATTCCCGCGTATCATGAATGTTTCGCAACCACCCCTCGACGCGCTTGGAACTCCCTTTTCCCCGTGAGAACCGCCATTTCCGCCCTCCTACGACGTGCCGCCGTGGCGCTGCCGGCGATGATGCTGTTGTGCGTTCCGGTCTGCTCAGCACGGGGTGCTGACGCATCGGGCGCGGCCGAAGCCACGCCAGATATTCGGGTCGGCATTGCCGGCGCTTCCAAAGTCGGTCGTTGGACTCGGCTCGAGGTTGTGGGGGAATCCGCGCCCGCGGCGAATCTGCGCCTGGAAGTCGACGCTCCCGATCCCGACGGTTCCGCCGTGACTTACCACAGTGAGCCCATCGTCCCCGGCTCCAACGTCAATTCGTCGCCGATCGGACTGTTGTTCAAGATCGGTCGGCTCGATGGATCGCTTCGCGTCCGTGTATTGGACGGCGACCGGCTCTTGACCAACAAAGTATTGCGAGTCGGAGCCGATGCGGACGCCGATGTGCGGGCTCCTTTTCGGCAATCGGTTTATTTAGTTGCCAACGTTCAGGCCGCGCGCGATGCCGCAGCCCCGCCTCTTCCGGCGGGCAGCCTAGACATCAAACGTGTCGGGAAACTGTTGACTGCCAACAACGAGAGCGCGGCGGCCGGGGGCAGTTCAGCCTCGCGGGCATGGACCGAGGTCGTCGACGTCGACTCGTTCGCCGCGCTCCCGATTCGGCCGGACGCCTATGACGCCTTCGACTCGGTGCTCTTGTCGGAACGCTTCGATCTCGACGAGCCGCATAGCCGTGCTCTCGAGCAATGGGTCCGCGGCGGCGGCCACCTCTTGATCTCCATCGGTCGGGACGGAGAGACGTTCGCGAAGACTGCTTCGGCGTTGGCCGCGTGGCTTCCCGTCAAAGTCCAAGGATCGGTGAAGCTCAAAGACCTCAGTCCGGTCGAATCGTTTTGCCGCCAGAGTTCGCGGATCATGGGGGCCAATGAGGAGCCGCTCGAGGCAGCCAAATTGAGCGCTCCGGGAGGTCAGGAGTCGATTCCGTCGCTGGCCGGCCCGCTTCTGTGTCGAGTGGCGTACGGGCTGGGACGCGTGACAGTCTTCGGTTTGGATCTGAGCGCAGCGCCTTTGACCAACTGGACCGGTGGACCCGATCTGGCTCAGCGACTCTTTGATCTCGAAGAAAGTCAGTCGCGACGCAGTCAGACGATCTCGAATCGGTTGACGCAAACGGGCGTCACGGAATTGGCGACCCAGATCGACGCTTCGCTCGATGAGTTTCCGTCTGTATCGCGGTTTACGGTCTGGCACGTCCTGGGCCTCTTGGTCGGGCTCGTCCTCGTCGTCGGCCCGATCGATTTTCTGCTGGTGCACAAGCTGCTGCGACGCCCCGAACTGACATGGTTCACTTTTCCGCTCTTGGCTTTGGCCGCGGCCGGCGCCGTGATCTATTGGAGTGCCGAGGCAAAAGGGAAGCGCGTGCTACTCAACCAACTCGATGTGCTCGACATCGACGCGGGCACCGGCTGGTCTCGCGCGCACTCCTACGCTCTGATTTACAGTCCCGAGAACCGCCGCTTTAACGTGACGGCCGTCGCCGATCCCCCAGCGGCTCAAGCTCCCGCTGTAGCGCCCCCGAAAAGCAGTCTGGAAGCAGCACCGCTTCGCCTTTGTTGGCGCGGTCGGCCCGAGACGACATTCGGCGGCATGTATCGAACGGGTGGGGCCGAGATCTCACGCCCCAGTTATGCCCTGAGCGCGGGTTGCCGGGACGTTGAAGAGATGCCGATCGCGGTTTGGTCGACCAAAAGCCTCGAGGCCGAATGGTCGGCACAAAAGGGGCTTGTCGAGAGCCAACTCGAAAGCCGCGGCCTGGGCCATCTGGGCGGAACGATACGCCATCATTTCCCAGAGCCGATTGAGGATTGGATCGTGGCGTTCGGGCGCCAAGTGTTTCGCCCGCGCACGGATCAAACCGAGCGACCTCTGCCCTTGCTTCCGGAAGTCCCCTGGGCGCCGCAGTCGGCCTCGCAACGAGAATTGGGAGGCTACTTAACAGGCGCGACGCAATCCTACGTCGAGACGCCGACCGGTCGCCTCGAGGAATTGCGAACTGAGCATGCCGACTACGATCCCCTAAATCGCAATCCGCTCGACATCTTGCGGATGCTGACGTTTCACGGGGAAGCCGGCGGGACGCTGTACACCGGACTGGGTAACGGCGCGTTGCGGCCACAGGATTGGAGCCCGCTGCTCGACCTGAACCGTGCCGTGCTCATCGGACGGATTCGCAAGCCGCTGACCCGATGGAAGGTCGACGGACAAACCGTCGATCCCGATCAGAGCTACACCTTCGTGCGCATCGTATTGCCAGTGAAGACCACGCGCTACCGCGACGACGGCTAACCGACTCAGTTGTCGTTCCTTTCCCTCGCAGAGTGAGATCGAGGACCAAAAGTGATCGAGACCCGCAAGCTGACGAAACGCTACGGCAACCTGATCGCCGCCAACGAAATCGATCTCAAGCTCGAAGAAGGGGACGTGTTCGGCTTCATCGGACCGAACGGTTCGGGCAAGACGACCACGATGCGCATGATCGCCACGCTGCTCAACCCCGATTACGGCGAGGCGTACATCTGCGGCAAATCGATCTATACCGATCCGCAGGAGATCCGCCGACTCGTGGGTTACATGCCCGACTTCTTCGGCGTCTACGATGACATGACGGTGCTCGAATATCTCGAGTTCTTTGCGTCGGCCTACCGGATCAATGGCTCGAGTCGACGGAAGGTTTGCGAAGAAAAACTCGAGCTGGTCGACATGTCGTTCAAGCGCGACGCCATGGTCAATCAGCTCTCCCGCGGGCAAACGCAGCGCATCGGCCTGGCCCGCACGCTGCTCCACGAGCCACAGGTCCTGCTTCTCGACGAGCCGGCCAGCGGCCTCGACCCTCGGGCTCGTATCGAGATTCGCAATTTGCTGAAGCGCTTAGGCGAGTTGAATAAGACGATCATCGTCTCGAGCCACATCTTGCCCGAGCTGGCGGACGTCTGCACCCGGGTTGGCATGATCGAAAAGGGGCACATGATCGTCGATGGATACGTCGACGAAGTCATGCGCAAGGCCCGCGAAGCACTGATGCTGCATATCCGCGTGATCGACGACCCGGACCGCGCCGCGAAGCTACTGGAACAATGCGACGAAGTGCGAGCCGTCTCGATCAAGAACGGAATGATCATCGCGACGTTGAAAAAAGACGTGTTCGATTACAGCGAACTGCCGACCCGCCTCTTGCAAGCGGGCTTCAAAATCACGCTGTTCCGAGAGGAAGACGTGAACCTCGAAACGGCGTTCATGGAGCTGACGAAGGGTAAACAGCAGTAGGCGGTTAGCGGCCTGCGGCCTTCTCGTGGCGCAGCACCATGCAGGTCGAGCTCAGTTTCGCGATGAGCTTGCCTTTGTCGTCGGTGACGTCGCACTCGACATAGCCGACGGTGCGGCCGCGGTGGACGACATTAGCCTCGGCGCGGAGCAGTGCATTCCAAACCGGGCGCAGAAAAGAAATCCGCAGGTCGATCGTCGTGAACGTCTCGCCCTCCGCCAAGGTCGAGGCGAAGGCATAGCCCATGGCCGCGTCGCCGATGTCGCAGAGCACTCCGCCGTGGAGCGTCCCCATCGGGTTGGCGTGTTGCGGACCCGCTTGCAGGGTCATCACTGCGCGGCCGTCGCCCCCTTCACCGATCTCAAAGCCGATCAAGTTGGCGATGGGCGCTACAGGCAGCTTGCGAGCGGGTTGAGCATTTTTTGGCCCGGCTTCATTCGAACCCTGGCTCATCGTCGGTGTCTTTCTGGTCGTTCCGGGTGATTTCACTTTCTGCAGGCTGGTCTTCCCGAGAGAATTGTCGGATCGGCACCGGCCGTTCGCAAGAGGTGATGGTTTCAATGCGGAGGTGATTTGTGGGTGTTCCGCTGCTGTTGGTCGATGCCTTTACGGACCGTCCGTTCTCCGGTAACCCGGCAGCCATCTGCCTGTTGCCCAGTTGGCGTGACGATCGTTGGCTGCAAAGCCTCGCCGCTGAAATGAAGCAATCGGAAACGGCCTACCTCGTGCGAAATGCCGATGGTTTCGATTTGCGCTGGTTCACCCCGGGCATCGAAGTCGACTTGTGCGGGCACGCGACCTTGGCCGCGGCCCACGTACTTTGGGAGCAGGGCGTCGTAACGGCGAGCGGGCCGATTCGTTTTGCGACGCGCAGCGGCACACTGACGGCCGTGTGTCAGGACGGCCGGATCGACTTGGACTTTCCGCTCAACGCAGAGGAACGCGTCGAACCGCCTCCCGAGTTTCTCCCGTCGCTCGGCGTGACGGCGCAGTACGTTGGCAGGAGTCGCTTTGATTACCTGGTCGAGGTCGAGTCGGAAGCGGTGCTACGAAAGATGGCTCCCGACTTCAGGCGACTCGCTAGCGCCCCGGTGCGCGGGACGATCGTCACGAGTCGCTCGTCCGATCCTCGATTCGATTTCGTATCGCGCTTCTTCGCACCAGCCGCGGGCATCGACGAAGACCCGGTCACTGGCTCGGCCCATTGTTGCCTGGCTGACTTCTGGCGCAAGCGACTCGGCAAAACCGAGTTCCTGGCATACCAGGCGTCGCCGCGCGGCGGCGTGGTCCGCGTGAGCGTGAAGAACGACCGCGTCATTCTCGGAGGACAGGCCGTCACGGTGACGAAGGGCGAGCTGACGAGTCGCGCGGTGGAGGGTGCGGCCTGAGCTTTCCCGCCGCCTCAATCGCCGTTTAGGCCGCAATCGTTCAACTTCTGTCGCAACGTGGCCCGGTGGATGCCCAGCATCTTGGCGGCGGCGGCTCGATTTCCGCCGCAGTGCAAGAGAGCCGCTTTGAGCAGCGGCGGCTCGACCACGCGGAGGAAGCGTTCTAGCAGATCGCCATTGTCCGGATCGTTCGCATCGCGCTGTGGTTCCGTAGCGATCGATTCCGTCGCCCAATTTGCCGTCGCGAGTTGCAACTCCTCCCCGACAGAGCGATTCACTCTCGCAGAGATCGGCATCACGGTTGCCAGGTGATCGATCTCGATCTCGCCGCCGCGAGCGAGCAGCGCGGCCCGTTCGACGGCGTTTCGCAGCTCGCGCACGTTGCCCGGCCAACGCCGTGACGCCAATTCTCTCAAGGCGTTGTCAGACAGGCTGGGCGCTTCGCCCTCTGCCGCCGCCGTTCGCAGAAAGGCCCGCGCCAATAGGGGAATATCCTCGGCCCGCTCACGTAGCGGCGGAACGTGGATATGAAAAACTCCGAGCCGATAGAACAGATCTTCGCGAAATTCGCCGCGAGCCACGAGGTCATCGAGCGGTCGATTCGTGGCGGCCAGCACTCGAAAATTCGTGCGACGGGCCCGCGCATCGCCCACCGGAGTGACTTCGTGCTGTTCGATCGAACGTAGCAGCTTCACCTGCACCGGCAGCGGCACGTCGCCGATCTCGTCGAGGAATACGGTGCCACCGTCTGCCAGTTCGAGCAGTCCCTGACGCGCCTGGTCGGCGCCGGTGAAGGCACCCTTCACGTGTCCGAACAGCTCGCTTTCGATCAGGCCAGGACTCAAGGCGGCCAGGCAAGTTGGCAGGAACGGGCCGTCCTTTCGGCGGCTGTGCCGATGGATGGCTTGCGCGACCAGCTCTTTTCCCGTGCCGCTTTCGCCCGTGATCAAGACGGGCACGTCGCTCGGGGCGACCAGCGCGATCTGCTTGAACACCGACTGCATGGCCGGCGATGTCCCGATAAAGGTGTCGGGGACGACCGATCGGTCGTCGACCATATTTGCCACAGTCGTCGAGGAGCGTTTCAACGCACGACGCAGGACTTCGCTGATTTGTTCCAGGTCGAATGGCTTCGTTAGATAGTCGTACGCGCCCTCTTCCATCGCGCGGACGGCCGTTTCAAGATTGCCAAACGCGGTGATGACGATGATGGGTGCCGCGCCGATGCGGCGGCGGAGATCCTGAATTGTCGAGAGTCCGTCACGGCCGGGCAGTCGGACGTCGAGCACCACGGCGTCGGGGACCGCGCTCTCGGTAAGCTCCAGGGCCTCTTCCGCGGACGAAGCGACACTCACCGCATAGCCTTCGTCGGCCAACAGTTCCCGGAAGCCCCAACAGATGCTGGGTTCATCGTCGACAATCAACACGTGGCTCATGTCAGTCTCGCACGGAGTGATCCAGGCCATCATTTGCCGCGCCAACTCGCACCGCGATCTTCGGCGAGCCGATCACGGGGGCTCCCGAGAAATCTGCGTTTTGCAACAGGATTCTCGGTTTCAACGAGTCGGCAGACAGCGACATCGTGAATTGCGTTTGGCCGTCGATTCTCGAGAACGTAAGGCTGCCGCCGTGCTCTTCAGCCGCGGCCTTGGCCAGCGCCAGGCCCAAGCCAATGCCTTCCGGCTTCGAGGTGACGAACGGCTCGAACATCGCTGATCGTAGCGATTCGGGTGGTCCGCAGCCGGAGTCGGCGACGTGGATTTGCAGGTGGGTCGAATTTCGCTCGGTCCACAGCCGCACATGTCCGCCGTTGCCCGCGGCTTGGATCGCATTCAACACTAAGTTGAGCAGCCCAGCCCTCACGCTGTGCGCGTTGGTGACCGTCAGATCGTCGTCTGCGATCGGGGACTTGCACTGCCAGGTCACATGGGCGTGCTTCGCCGCGGGAGTCACAAGCCGCTCGATCTCAGCCGCAATTAGTGACAACCGTTGCGGCACGGGCGGCTGTTGGTCCGGTTTCCCGAGAGACAGCAGTCCGCGAACGTGCTCTTCGGTCAACGAGAGCTGGCGCAGCGCCACGTCTAAGGTTTCATCCGTATTGCGGGGACAACGTCGCTGGTGCAGTTGGACGGCCATTCGCGCGCCCGTGACGGCGTTGCGGAGTTGGTGGGCCAATCCGCCGGCCAGTTGTGCCAGCAATCGCAAACGTTCGGTCCGCGCGATCTCTTCTTGATTGGTTGCCAGGCGGTCGGAGAGGCGATTCGCGGACAGGATGAGATCGTAGACTTCGTCGAGTGGCGGCTGAGCGGTGACGTGACTGAAGTCGCCATCCGCGATCCGGGCGAAGAGCCCTTGCACGGCCTCGATCCGCCGCGACAGCCGTCGCGACAACCACGCCGAGACGGCAACCATCAATAGAATGGTCGCTCCGCCGATTGCCAGTGGAGGCCATGCGGCTTGCCACTGTGCCTGCCACAGGTTGGATTTGGGATACAGCACGAGCAGAGATCGGATGCCCGCGTTTCCGTGGCCGTCCAGAACGGCCATGTAATAGGGCTGGCCGCCGACGTCGATCATTCCGAAATCTTCCAGACGGGCGGGGTGTCCCGTGGCCGGCAGCGGCGACGGCAGATTTGACTCACGAACCGAGGAGCCCAGGGTCGAGGTCAGGATTGCCCCTCGATCGTTTAGAGTGACATACTCGGCGCCGGAGAGTCCGCGCATCTTCGTCAGGACGTTTTCCGTCAGTGGGAAGCTCGCCTCGTCGAGCGTCGCTACCACACGCTCGACGCCTTCCATTCGCTCACGGCTGCTGTGACGCGCAGCGACAGCAGCCAAAAGCACGGCAACCGACGCGACGGCAACGAGCAGCAACGTCGCGACCGGCAGAAAGATTTGATTGCGGATCGGCCAGCGCATTGAATGACCTTGCGTTCACTTCAATCATAATGCTCGCGACCCGAGCCGTCGCCGTTCCTAGCAAAGCTTTTGGTGACGGAGGTTGTGATTAGTGAAAATCGCGTGAGGACACTCCGAGGTCGTCGATGCGGCGAGAGAGGTCATCTAACCGGCTGACGAGCACGTGAATCACGTTGTCCTGACGCTGCAATCGGCCGTGGGCCAGCATGGCGGTCGCGGTGCGGGCCGCGTGGTGATAGCGCTCCCAAACTTCCGGCCGCACGATCAGGTTGGCGAAGCCCGTTTCGTCTTCCAGGGTGACGAACGTGATGCCGCTGGCCGTTCCGGGACGCTGCCGCATCAACGTCAGCCCGGCGACTTTCACGAAGCCGTCGACTGGAAGAACCGCGAGGTCTGACGCTTTGGCGACGCCCATTCTTTCGAGTGCCGGCCGCAGAAATTTCATCGGATGATCGCGCAGCGAGAGTCCGGTTGCTCGGTAATCGGCCACGACTTCCGAAAGTGGCGCTGCAGAGGGCAGGGCGACAGCTGGCTCTTCGTTGGGTCCGAAATCTTCTTGCGCCGGCAGAGATTTCCAAAGGGCCTGGCGGCGTCCAACTGTTAGCGAGCCGAAGGCGTCGGCCTTCGAGAGACGGGTTAAAACCGCACTCGTCAACCGAGTGCGACGGGCAAAGTCCTCAAACGAATTGAACGGTCCGTCGGTCCGCGCCGCGAGAATCTGAGCCACCTGCGATTGGGACAGCCCTTTCACCATGCGGAAGCCGAGACGTAAAGCGAGGTCTGAGGAGGAGTCCAAAGTCCAAGGTCCAAAGCCCAAAGTCGAGGAGTGAAGATCTTTTTCCTGATCTTGGACCTTGGACTTTGGACTTTGGACTTCTTCGAGCGTCGAATCCCACTCGCTGCAATTGACGTCGACCAGGCGAATTTCCACGCCGTGGTCACGAGCGCTGGCCACAAGCTGGGCCGGTGCGTAGAAGCCCATCGGCTGACTATTGAGCAGGGCGGCCACGAAGGCGGCCGGTTCATAGCACTTGATCCAGGCCGACGCATAAACCAACAGCGCGAAACTGGCGGCATGCGATTCGGGGAATCCGTATTCGCCGAAGCCACGAATTTGTTTGAACAATCGTTCGGCGAATTCGGTCGAGTATCCGTTCTCGGTCATTCCTGTAAGAAGCTTGTCCCGAAAGCGATCCATCTCACCTGTTTTGCGCCAGGCACCCATTGCCCGGCGGAGCTGGTCGGCCTCCCCGGGAGTAAAACCGCCGGCAATCATCGCCAGTTTCATGGCCTGTTCTTGAAACAGGGGCACACCGAGCGTTCTTTCGAGCACGTTTTTGATTCGCTCGTCGGGATAATCGACGTCTTCTTCGCCGGCCCGCCTTCGTAGATAGGGGTGGACCATGTCTCCTTGAATGGGACCCGGGCGGACGATAGCCACTTCGATTACTAAGTCATAAAAATCTTTGGGTTTGAGTCGCGGGAGCATAGCCATCTGAGCACGGCTCTCGATCTGGAACACCCCCAGCGTGTCTCCCCGCTGAATCATCCGGTAAACCGCTGGGTCTTCCGCGGGAACCGTCGCCAGCGAAAGCTCGCGGCCCCGGTGCTTGTAAATCAGGTCGAATCCTTTGCGGATCGCCGTAAGCATCCCGAGGGCCAGACAATCGACCTTGAGTATCCCCAGGCTGTCGAGGTCGTCCTTGTCCCATTCAATAACCGTGCGGCCGGGCATTGATGCGTTTTCGATCGGCACGATTTCGCATAACGGTTTTTGCGTCAGCACCATGCCGCCGACATGCTGCGAGAGATGGCGCGGAAAGCCGAGCACCTGCTGTACAAGGGCTTTGAGCTGTCGGGCGCGCTGTGTGCGAGGATCGAAACCTGATTCGCGGAAGCGGCCGGCGAGTTTTTCGCTTTCGTTGTAGTTCTCGAGATTCTTGGCCAGCACGTCGACCTCTTCCAGCGAATAGCCGAGGGCCTTGCCAACGTCGCGGACGGCCGAACGCGGCCGGTAACTGATGACGGTGGCGGTCATCCCCGCGCGGTCTCGGCCATATTTTTCATAGACGTATTGAATCACCTCCTCGCGTCGTTCGTGCTCGAAGTCAATATCGATGTCGGGGGCTTCGTCGCGTTCTTTGCTCACGAATCGCTCAAACAAAAGATCGGTGCGATCGGGATCGACCGACGTCACGCCCAGGCAATAACAGACGACGGAGTTAGCTGCCGAGCCTCGTCCCTGGCACAAGATGTCCTTGCTCCGCGCGAACCTCACCAAGTCCCAAACAGTGAGAAAGTAGGCTTCGTACCGCAGCTCTTCGACCAGTTTGAGTTCGTATTCCAGCAGTCGGTGGACTTTTTCTGGCGGTCCCTGGGGGTAACGCCACCGCGCTCCCTCCCACGCCAGGTGCGACAAGTGCTCGATGGGCGTGAGGCCGACTGGGCACAGTTCCTCAGGATATTCATAGCGCAATTCCTCCAGAGAGAACGTGCAGTGATCGACCAGGTCAACGGTTCGCAACACGGCTTCCGGACATTCGGCGAACAGCCGTCGCATCTCGGCGGGCGACTTGAGATGCCGTTCGGCATTGGGAAATCGTCGATGTCCCAGCTCAGCGACCGTTGTTCCATGACGAACGGCTGTCAGCACGTCTTGCAGCGGCTGGCGGGACGCGTCGTGATAATGCACGTCGTTGGCGGCCACGAGCGGAAGCCGATGTTGCCGGGCCACGTGCATCAGCTTTTGCAGGCGCAAACAATCGTCGGCCCCACAGAACAGCTCGGCCAACAAATGACACCGGTCGGCGAACACTTCGCGGTAACGGGGCAAGCAATCGGTGGCTGTTTCTTCGTCGCCGGCGTCGAGAAGTCGAACGCAGGCGAGCAATCCGTCGGCAAATTCGGCCACGTCGGCGAAAGTCAGTCGGCAAGTTCCTTTCTCAGCCTGGCGGCGTCCACGCGTGATCAACTGGGCCAACCGACCGTAAGCCGCCCGGTTGGTGGCGAGCAGCACGACGGGGGGCGCATCGACGGGAGTGATTTCCGCCCCGATGAGCAACTTCAGCCCGACCTCTTTGGCTGCGACGTGTGCGCGTACCACACCGGCGAGGCTATTCAGATCGGTGATCGCCAATGCGCGGAGTCGCAGTTCGGCCGCCCGCTGCACCAATTCGTCGGGATGCGAGGCCCCTTCCAGAAAGCAGAAGTTCGTTTTGCAGTGCAGCTCGGCGTAGGGAAATATGGGAGCGTGAGCGTTCGCTTCCGACCCGTCGGCCAGCGGCGTCAGCGGGGCACGAATCCGTTTTGGAGCAGGAGGATCGGGCATCTTCAGAGCCACGCACGAAGTAAACGGTCCGCCGCAGACGGCTTATGCAGGCTAGCTGCATGGGTGCTCATACAAACGCAACGCGGCTAGCCCGCAACAAAAAACCGCTTACTTCGTGCGCGGCTCTTTAATCAAAACTCTCCGTGAACGAACCACGATCCTTCGTCGCGGGCATGGAACAACCACAGCCGTTGGCCATCCTGCGTGTCGGCCCGAAAGTAATCGCGAGCGACGGACGGCGAACGCCACCAGCCCGTCTCGATTCGCTCCGGACCTTCGCAGTGCACGATTTGTTGATTTCGATTGCCCCATTGCAGGCGAATCGGAGGGCCATGAGGCACGACCGACCAGACCTGCACGGGCACTGGCTCGGGAAATAAACGCACGGGGCGCCGCAGATTGGGTTCGCAACCGCTTAAAGAGCCGCGCACGAAGTAAGCGGTCTTGCCGTTTTTGTTTTGTCCGTCTGTGTCTTTTCGTTTTCGCGAAGAGCCGCCATGAAGAGACCGCTTACTTCGTGCGTGGCTCTTTTGGGAAACTTGTTCCGCCAAGGTCGCATACTCGACGGCCTGTTCGGGCTGATAATCGGGAGACAGCCGCGGACAAAGCACGGCCCGCGGACCCAGGCGATTGCCCAACCGGTTGAGGAGCGAATCGAGATCTCGGCGCGCGTGGCGGTGCTCGGCCGCTTCGAACAGAGCCGCCTGGTCGGCCTCCAACGGCGCCGTTCGAATGACGCGGAGCGTCGCGCCGGCCAACCGGCCTTTCAGCCGTACTCGTTCCAACTGCAGTCGCAGCAATTCGCACAGCCGTTTTTGATCGAGGCTGGGCCGGACCAGGCCGACGGTGAACTGCGTCGGCTCTTCTTTGGGAACGGACAACTCGATGTCCATTTGCAAAATGCCCGCGTTGCGCAGCTGCAGTGGTTTCATCACGCGCGCGAGTAACCGCTGCAAAATCAGTTCGATCGCCGCACGACTTTCGATCGGCGGCTCGCAGCCATACGCGGCTTCGATCGGTTCTTCTGGCCGCTCGGGGACGATCGGTTCGGGAATGTGGCCGCAAGCTTGATCCAGCCGCCGCAAAATCTCGGGGCCAAACCGGGATGGCAGAGTTTCCCGCGGCAGGGCGGCCAAGTGCCCAATGGTCCAAAGCCCCAGCGCGCGCAGGACCTCCACGACTTCCGAAGAAATTCTCAAGGCTTCCACTGGTAGCCGGCTCAGGGCCTGCGCCTGGCGGCCGGGAGGAATGATGATGGGTCCTGCCGCGGTTCGTGCCACGGCCCAGGCCGCGCCGATTGTGTCGGCCACGGTCGCGCGGACGATGAATCCCCAACGCCGAAAGTCGGCGACCACTTGCCGGACCATCCGCGCTTCGCCGCCGAAGAGGTGAGCGCCACCCGTGATCTCTAAGAGGAGTGAATCGGGAGCTTCCGAATCCTCGATGCCGACCCGGGGACTGTAACGGCAGCACCGATGAGCCAAGCGGCGGAGCAGTCCAAGGTCCAAAGTCCAAGGTCCAAGGTCGGAAAACTCGGAAGTTATCGCGCCAATCTTGGACTTTGGACTTTGGACTTTGGACCTTGGACTCTTTGAATTAAGCCCGTGCTCGTCGGGGAGAGACGGCTGGGAGCGTTGGAGCAATCGGACGCACAGTATTCGTTGCATCGTCGTATTCCAAGAGGGCAAACCTTTCGCCGGCTGCTCCTCGTCGGCAACGAAGGACTTCGACACGCCAACGCCGTGCGAACGATGAGTCTCCCTCGTTCATCGTTTCGATTCCGAAACGCACGTCGCTCCAGGACGGTTCGCCCCGCGCCGTGTGGGGCCGAATCAAAAACCCGAGACCTCTGCCGCGCTCTGCCGCCAACTGCAATCGTCGGAAGACTTTCGCGGAGAGTTTTTCCAAGCGGCAGAAGGTGACCGCGACTCCGCGTGACGCCAACGCCTGCTCCAGGGCCCACAACGTTTCGACACAAGTAGTTTTGCCACGGGCACTCGGGGAACGTTTGGGACGTACGAGGATCAGGCGTCGCAAGTCGATTCCCAGAGCGGCCGTCGCCGGAGGATAAAGCGTTTCTTCGTCGTCGATCACGATCAGCACCCGATCCTCGCCGAGAGCCGAACGGGCGGCCAACAGCGCGAGTTGATCGGCCGATCCCTTTTCCGCCATCCATTCGATCAGTGAACCGGCGCGAAAACCGACGTCTGGCAAGAGTTGATCTAAAACGTCGATGCCGCTCGAGATCACGCTGCAGGAATCGCCAACCGGATGAGAATTCCTCTCGAGCTTTTGCAATTGACCAGCGAGCCGCTGCAGGGTCAGCACCCGGCTAGCAGGCTGTTCGGCAGATCGAGGGGGGAAGTCATCCGTCATAACCATCATGTATACATTTGTATCGTACTCAGTCAAGCCAGAAAATCACTCGTTTTTGAGGATTTGGCCGAGTCGACGAATGAACGTCGTTGAGAAATGGACGTGGTGACGCCCAGAGAGCTTTGCCACGAACGCCACACGCGGACAGAGAATCACCCAACGCGATCGGCTAGAGAAGCCGAACTAATCGTGTGCCTCGATCAGTGGCTGTGTTTTCGCGATTGTTCGCAACTGCCGCGCTTCAGAGAGGCAATGCATCTCTGGCAGTCATGCTTGCAGTGCGGGGCAGCTTCTTCGCGATCGGCTCCGTCGCGATCAATACGAACGCCCATCATCGCGCGAAAGGCCTCGGCGGACATCAGGACGCACTTGCCGTCGAGATTCTTGATCTCGACGCAGCCTTCCTGGCCGACGTCGCATTGCTCGACGGTAGGTCGCAGATTCATCTCAGGGTCGCCGTTCAAAGGTCACGCTACTTAAGGCAGGACGGCACCGGCGCCTGTCAGGTCTTTGAAGAACGTGAACGACACACCTTGGAAGGGCACGATGCCGTAGATGCCCTTCGTAAAGATCAGCTGCACGTAGTCGTCAATGACCTGGATTGGCAGCTTGGGCACAATCACAATGTCCGAATCACGCAGCCAGATGTCGTCGGCCTCGAGCTTGCGAGAGTTGTAGAGGGCGGGCCGCACGTTGACCCGCGTCGCCATCAACCGCCAACAGTCGTCGCGACGGAAGATGATCACTTCCCGCAAATTTCCACCGATGTTCCAGCTGCCTGCCAACGCAATGGCCTGGATGACTGTGGTGGGGGCATCGAGCGGGAACTTGCCCGGCTTCGCAACTTCGCCGAGCACATAGACCACTCGCGGCGCTCGCTCGACCAGCACCGGCGTAACTTCCACTCCCGGGACCAACTCGGCGTATCGTGCTTCGACCTCGTTCCGCAGTTCCGGCAGCGACAGGCCCTGCGCGGGAACCGACCCGAGGGCCGGAAGTTGAACCGTTCCGTTCGGCGAAACCCGGGCTTGGAATGACTGACCGGCGACGATCTGCGTGCGATTGGTAATCGCGAGCCGCAACTCTTCGACCGTCTTATTCAGCGTGATGGGAACCACTGAAATTGCCGGGTCTTTTTCCTTCAAGACACTGACATAGTGTTGATCCAATTCCTTGCGAAGCACTTCGATACTTTTCCCCGCCGCCGTGACCGGGCCGATTTGCGGCAGGATGATCGTGCCGTCCGGCTGGATCGGCGTATCAAGGGAGAGTGTGGGCATCGTCAACGAGTTGATGCGAATGACGTCGCCCACATTGAGCCGGTAAGGCGTGCTCATCGGCTTCCCGTTGAGGCGAAACACGAAGCTCACCTGGTCATCCACACGCAGGTAGTATTCGGGAACGTGCGCCGTCCGTGCGGGCCCGATGTATTCGCCCTGGGCGAAAACGTCCCACGTCAGCGGTTCCAGAAATTCTTGCGGTCCCGGGGCTGCCGCGAGAGGAGCCGCATATTGCGGAGCGACGGGCGGAGCCGGCTCGTAATTTGGGGGATGCGCTTTTGCGGAGGAATCAGCCCCCGGCGCCGGTGGCGGAGTTTGCGCGCCGCCGTCGGAGTCCGCGAGCGGCGTATCGCCGGCAAACGTCTTGTGATCCACAACATAAACCAGTGGCGGAGCCGCCGACCGATTGCGACCGGCAGTTTGCTGGCGGCGCTCTTCGGCTGCCAACGTCAGCATCGACTGCGCATCGGGGCGATCCCCCAACTCGCGATAGACGTAGGCGAGGTTCTGAAAAATCTCCGGATGCCGCTCGATCGATGCGCTGTACAGCAAGGCCTTGCGGGCGGGCTCGAGCTGTCCGCAATGCGCCAAGAGGACGCCCAGCTCGTTGGCCGCCCGAAAGTTATGGGGATCAACAGAGAGTGCCGCCTGTTGAAGCGCTAGCGCCTTCGGCTCGGCAAGCAGGGCGTTGCGGTCGATACTGCCTCCCAAAAACGGTTGCAGCCGACCCAAGTAGCAGATCGCGCTCGACGCTTCCGGAATGCCTCCGACCGCCATGGCAAATTGCGTCGTGGCGTACGAGTAATAAAGTTGCAAAGCCTGCAGCCGCGTAATCGATTGCGGACGGCCCTGTCTCAAGAGCGGCGTCACGTGCGAGGCGGCCAACGAGACCGGGTCCGTATCGCCGGCCGGCGCGGAGTTGGGGTGACCAAAATCGTCCGCTTCGCGGAGGGCCATCGCACCGGCGCTCAGCGCTCGGCTGTGAAATTGCGTGTTGTGGCGTGCGTCGAGCGCATCGGCGACCAACTGCAGCGCCGTGAGGAACTTGGTTCGGGCGTAGTAGGTGGCTCCCTTGGACGCCAGCGCCACGCCTTCCCTGGTCAACTGTGTGCTCTGCAGCACGACGCCTCGCAACGAGGCTCGCTGATTTTCTTCGGAAACCGGCATCTCAATGCCCGGGGGAGGCACTTCAACGCTCTGAGTCTGGACGATTGCCGAAGGCGTCGGGACAACGGGCGCAGCAGTCTGGACGATCGGAGCGGGAGCCTGGACGGCTGGAGCCGGTACGATGTCTTGCACGAGGAATGACTGCGGCGCTCGGCGCTGGGGGATCACGTTCATCGCGCTCTGAGTCGAGCCGACCTGGGCCGAGCAGACCTGGGCCGAGAGCGGCGCGGTCGACGCGATCAGGCCGAGCACGACGTGACGGAAATTCTTGACCATCCTTGGCCCGCTTCTACCGTTACCAGTTGGCGCATTCATAACGGATTTTCCCGTGTTGCAACGTGTGCTTGTAAGATCGACGCCGCCGCCAGAGGGGTTCAGCGATTCAGCTACAACCGCTGCGACCCGTACGTTGCGCAACGACACAACCGCGCAATTCGGATCAACCGGACCGCATACGGCGTGTCTTCGTCAAAGGCGGTACAACCGTCACGGTCTAAACGCTCTCGCAGTGCATCCGTTGCGGGTCCTGGCTCGTTCACTTGGCGATTTTGAAGCCATTACCCGGTTTGCGAGCGGGTCCTCGAGTAAGGCAATGCCTAAACCGTGGTGTGATAGACCGTTCGAAGCCCATGTCGGGCGACTGAGGAATTAGGCGGCAAATGCGGAATTTGCCGCAAGGTTGACGCCATCGTTGTTCCAAAAATGTTGAACCTTAATGTTCGCGAAGTTTGCGGAGATTGAGTGTTGATTAACCGGTAGTCTGGGGGTAATTTATCGACAGCGGGTCGCGCTTCGTGGTGACCGCACCTAGTGTCGCAAGTCACGGCTTTCCCACCTTCAGCCGCCCGACAGCGATAGGGTCACGCCAAGCGCTTTGGATGTGGAAACGGAGTCTGGGCCTGTTGGATGGAAGTGTGTCGCCCGCGCTGCGTGGCAGCACCGAGATGATTCACTATCCGACGTGCACGCGAGAATGGCTTCTCGTCCCCCCTGTCGTCTGAAATTGTTGCGGGTTCTTCGTCGCGGGTTGGCGGTATGCGGGATGCAACCGTAACGACTCTGGATGGGGAACATGACTGGGAGGAACAACGATGGAGCATGCCATGGCCACGGCGATCGATACGCCGACAAGGACCGTTGAAGCACCTCTGACGTCCACTCAGAGCGCGCGTCCAGTCACGATTCCGACGGCTGCCAATTTTTCGGCGCCCGCAACTCATGCGGTGTCTTCGTCTTTGGCCAATGTCGGCGAGCCTGTCGCTTCCCCCGTTCCCGTCACGGAGGCGGTCGA
>DASRXU010000019.1:0-6443 GCA_035687365.1 Planctomycetaceae bacterium
ACGTCGCCGAGTTGGCATCGATGCGAAACTCATACTGCCGAGCCGGCAGACGCTCGATCTCGACCGTTCGCGTCCCCCAGTTGCTCAGCCGGACCCAGTAAACGGCGAGCAGGGCCAGTGCCGCCACCGAAAGCAGGCCGAAGATGACTTGATCGGTGCGCGTGAGCCAGAAGTGCGATTTGACCGTTTCGTCGAGACCTGGCGCAACAACCGACGGGGCAGCGGGCTTGTTCGGGGCGGGCCGGTCTGCAGAGGGAACCTCCGCAGCGTGCGCGTCCTGAAGGGCGGGCGCCAAAGCAGTTGACGAAGGGAGCGTGTCGGTCGAATCGCCCATGCACCTGCGACTCCATGACGGAGATCGCTAGGCTACCCTGGCGCGACAGCCCATCACAAGCGCGAAGCCTTGGATCGGCCCTATCGTTGTTGATCCCGCTCATTGGCCGTGCGCGCAGCATCCGTGCGGAGGACATCATAGTACCGCAACACGATCGGCTGGCCGCGACGCAGAGGCGTGTTGGCCTCTGGTGTTTGGGACTCGATGTGATAAGCCTGATCCACTGTCGGAGCCGATGGTCCCTTCACATACTTCACGTGACAGCCCATTTCCTCGAGCCGGGATCCAATCTGCTTGGCCTGTTTCGCCGACGCGCCGACGACTAACGGCATCCTCGGGCCATTTCCCTCGGGATTTTTGCCATCGCCTGCCGGCTGAGCGTGGATTTCTGGGCTATAGCCCCACACGCTGGGTTTAAAAGGATCGCCTGAAAAAATCGTCTTGAGCAGACCACTCTGATTCACTTGGATGTCGTGAAAAACATAAACCGTTTCGGTGGTTTCCGCGTGATTGATCAAATTGACCCGCTCGGGCAAATAGGTGCCGAGACTGAGGAGTACGTAGGCCCGTACCCACTCGGCGGCATCAAGCGCGTACTTTGGCTTCACTTCGATCCAGACGCGGTTGCCCTCCATCCTTTTCATGATCTTGAAGTGATAGCGTGCTTTGGCCTTGGCTGGCGGCATTCCGAGCAGAAACGGCAGCGGGCCATCGATCATGTTGGCTCCCTGCTGGTCGGGCGGAATGGGGACCTCTTCATAAGTGCGGCGTTTGTCATCGATGACACGCACCGCTTTGCCGTTACAGATCCACTTTTCGCGCTTGTCTTCGGCCTTAACTGTTAATTTGGTTGGCGTCCCGTTGGGAGCCGTGTAGTTCTGGATATCGCCGGGCTTAGGTTTCGACGCCGAATAGTTGGTGACATCGATCCGCCCCTTGTCTGGCATCTCGACGAAAAACTTTCCCTCCGCGAGAGATTCGGATCCAAAGGCGTAGTCGCGAGTGGAGCGATAGTGTTTTCCCGACAAGGTCTTGATCCGCTTCGTGTGCTCGGACCAGTCGAGCAGCAGTTGATCCACCTCGGGATCGACGGGCTCCATCCGCATTTCGGGACGAGTGAGCGAGGAGCGAGCCACGCGGCCGCTGGGCGCGGTGCCGTCGTCGCGGCCTTGCGTGAGTTGCGTGCGGTTCTCTCGAGTATTCGGCGTGATGCCCGGATCGAGGTTCTGATCTTGCGCGGAGAGCCGGGAACCGATTGCCAGCAAGACGACCGCGGGCATGAGCGCAATCCGCCACGCCTGGCGCAATTTTCGGATGGCCAGATCCGGGCGTCGAAAGGCCAAATGCTGCGACATACAGGCCCAAATCCTTCCTTGGACGGGCGCGCATACACCTTGCGTGCTGCGACGCCGGCGACGAAACGGGCGGAGGGAATTGCGGTGTGGGATCAATTCCTGCAAGTAGGAAGCTTGCAAGGAGGGGACCGATAACAACTTGTGAATTTCTTCCGCCAATCGCCGCGGCGGGATTCTAGTGTCCAGTCCAGATTCAGCCTATCCCGTTTTTTGCCCGGAGGGCGATTCGGAGAGCTGCAAAAGCTACCACCGATGAAGCGATCAGTTCTTCGGCAGATTGAGCCGGTCGATCAGGTGTTCCATCTCCGACAAACTCGAAATGCAGAAGTCGGCAAGCGGGGCGTACTGGGGAAGTTCGCCCGGGGCGAAAAGCACCGTGCGGACGCCGGCGGCCCGGCCTGCGTTGATGTCGTGTAAATAATCGCCGACGAACAGCACGTCGGCCGGATCGACCTGCCAAATCTCACACAGTTTGAGCAAACCCGCCGGATGGGGCTTGGGAGGCCCATCCTCTCGGCAAAGGACCCAAGAGAATTTCAGGCCGACTCGTTCGAGCATGCGGGTCGAACACCGGCGGCTATTTCGCGTGAAGATGGCCTGAGGCAGATTTCGCGCGGCCAGGTGAGCGACCAGTTCGGCCGCGCCCGGCATCAGCGTGGCCCGTTCGGCCGCTTCATGCTCGTGTCGGGCCAGGACCTGCCGACATCCTTCGAGGCGCTCGCCCGGGGGAAACTCAGCCAGGGCTTCGAGAATGGGCACTCCCTCGGGGAGCGACATCTCGCGGCGCATGGCGGGAAAATCGAGCCCCGAGTCGACCAACGTTCCGTCGAGATCGTACACCACGCCGCGAATGGTCACTGGGGGCCATCATCCTGCAGATGAAACTCGGAATTCAGCGTGACCAAGCTGGTCCGCCCATTTTCACGACGGATCACGTTCACGCCACAGTTGGCCTGGTGGATTTCCTTGGCTCGTGCGAGTGCCAGGCCGAGAAAGGTCGCGACGCAGACGCGATTCACGATGTTGTGGGCGACAACGACGAATCGCTCATTCGCGTGTCGCTGCAGGAGCTGTTCCAAAACGGGAACGGCGCGTTTCGCGACATCGCTGTAGGTTTCCCCGCCCAAGTAGGGAAACTGCGAGGGGTCACGCTGGAAGTTTTCGAACTCTTGAGGGAACTGCTCGCGAATGCCGTCCCAACTGAGGCCTTCCCACCGACCCACGTCGCACTCGACCAATTCCTCACGTTTGACGACGTCGGCACCGCAACGTGTGGCGATGGCGCGGGCCGTCTCGAGCGCCCGACGCATCGGACTGGCATAGACGGCCGAGATGGATCGCTGCGCCAAGAGCGAGGCGACTTGCTGAGCTTGTTTTTGGCCCGTCGGATTCAGCGAAAGATCGATCCCATGACCTTGCAGGACGTAGGGCCGCTGCAAATTTGCGTCCGTGGCGCCGTGGCGGACGAGGTACAGCGTTGATTGATCCGTCTTCGATGGGTCAGCTTGCACGCGGGCCTGTGTCAGTCTGGGCAATCGTGGTGCGATTCGTAGAGAGGGCAATCGCGACGCGGATCGCTTCGTTCATTCCTTGAGCGCTCGCCTTCCCCTGCCCGGCGATGTCGAAGGCCGTGCCGTGGCTCGGGCTCGTCCGGACGATCGGCAGTCCGAGCGTGATGTTGACGGCCGCATCGCGGGCGACAAGTTTGATCGGAATGTGTCCCTGATCGTGATACATCGCCACGACACCGTCGAATTCGCCGGCCAAGGCTCGACGAAACAAGGCGTCAGCCGGCACCGGGCCTTCAACCGCGATGCGATCGGCGGCCGCCCGAGCGACAGCCGGTGCGATCAGACGTTGCTCTTCGTCGCCAAACAATCCGCTCTCTCCCCCGTGCGGATTCAGGGCGCAGACGCCGATCCGCGGACGTCCCACGCTGACTTGCCTTAGAAAGTCATCCACGAGCCGAATCTTCTCCTCGACTCCGTCGATCGAGAGCAGGCCGGGCACACTGGCCACGGACGTGTGCAGTGTGACGTGGGCCACACCTAATCCGTGAGGCGAGCGGACAATCTCCCCAGGAGGGACAAACAGCATCATGGCATGGTTCGGTGTGCCGCAGCAGTCCGCCAGGATCTCCGTGTGCCCCGGGTAATCGAGGCCGGCCAGATGCAGAGCTGCCTTGTTGAGCGGAGCCGTCACGATCGCGTCGACTGTGCTGGCGAGGGCCGCTCGAGCAGCGGCGCCCAACCATTCATAGGCGGCTCGGCCCGCTCGCCCGTCCAACGTCCCGAGCTTGACCGTTCGAAGTGAAACAGACTGTGGCTCGTCCAACGGATTCCAGCAGAGGATTTCCGAGCCGTTAATTTGCTCGAAAGCCGCTGGGTCCTCGACGCTTCGAACCCGAACTGTCGACCCGATCAGCTGCAATGCACGTTCGAGGATCGTCGGCTCGCCCACGACCATCGGCCGACACTGTTGCGAGAGCTGGGGATCGACGCAGACGCGAGCGACGATTTCCGGACCGATGCCGGCAATGTCGCCCAGCGTGAGGAGCAGCCGCGGCCGGTCGGGGCAATTCGGCTCGGTTAACTCGTGCGGGCACGATTCAGTTCTCAAGCTCAACGGTCCTCAAAGCGTTCGATCTCTGCCAACGAAAGGCCGCGGCTGTCTTTGTCAGACAGGAAGGGCTGCGCCTCCAGCGGCCAACGGATGCCGACCGCAGGATCGTTCCAGAGCAGCGTCCGCTCATGTTCCGGGTAATAGAAATCGCTGCACTTGTAAAACAGGTCGGCCGTCTCGCTCATTACACAAAAGCCATGTGCAAAACCGGGAGGGATGTACATCTGACGATGGTTCTCGTCGCTGAGTTCGGTGCCCACCCACCGGCCGAAGGTCGGCGAAGTACGCCTTAGATCAACGGCCACATCGAAGATTCGCCCGGTGATCGCCTGCACCAGTTTGGCTTGCGCGTGCTGCACCTGAATATGTAATCCCCGCAACGTCCCCCGCCGCGAACGCGAGATGTTATCCTGGACGAAATCGGCGCGGATCCCGGCTTCTGCATAGCGATTACGCTGAAACGTCTCCTTAAAGAATCCGCGCGGATCACTGAAAATGCGCGGCTCGACGATGATCACGTCGGCAATTTCGGTTCGAATCACATTCATCCGGTTTGGTCTTTCGAGCGAGGGCCTGCCCGCTGTCCCAAGGATAGCGGACGCTCAGCGCACACGCCAAACGAGCGGTTCGCGGGGAGTAGAGCCAGGTCAATCAACGTCTTGCCAAACTCCGGCCGACTGACATATGGTTCCCCAGGTTGAGGCGCCATGATCCGATCCGTCAATTCTGTTGATCGCTCTGGGACCTGCCGACGCAATTGCGCGATTCGAACCGTCGCTGCCGCGGTCGCTTGGTTCCTGATTGCATGCGGGGGTGGAGTCGTTCGGTGCCAGGCAGCGCCCGCGCAGCCGGTGCGATTGCCGCCCCCCGTGGTCCATTCCGAGCGTCCGACCGGACTAGGCCTGCCCGATCCGCAAAATGTTGCGGACCTTCGCGCAATCGAAGCCCGCGTCGAGCCACTCGCCGACCGCGTGCGACCGTGCACCGTCGGCATCATCGTGGGTGACGCCCAAGGGAGCGGCGTGATCGTCTCCGAGAAAGGGCTCGTGCTTACCGCCGCACACGTCGTGATGGTTGCCGGCCGAAAAGTCACAGTAGTTCTGTCGGATGGCAAGCATCTCGAGGGGCGTGCTCTCGGTGTGAATTACAGCAGCGACTGCGGGGCGGTTCAGATCACCGAAGGGGGGCCGTTTCCGGCGTGCAAGATCTCTGACATGCAAACGCTGCGAGCCGGCGACTGGTGCATCGCGACGGGCCATCCGGGCGGCTATCAAGAAGGCCGCTCGCCCGTCATGCGGCTGGGCCGGGTCGTCCAACTGACCGCCGGAATGATTCAGTCCGATTGTCCGCTGCTGGGTGGCGACTCGGGTGGACCTCTGTTCGACTTGAATGGAAACGTGATCGCGATCCATAGCCGCATCGGAGCGCGCACGAATCTCAATCTTCACGTTCCGGTCACGCTGTATCTTCGCGATTGGGATCGACTCACCGCGCTGAGCGTGCCGCATCGCGGCGACACAGAATCTCCGAGCATGCTGGGCGTCGACGGGCAGGACGATCCGAAAGGCGCACGAATCACGATGGTGTTTCCCCGTTCTCCCGCCGATCGGGCCGGACTGCAGACGGGCGACATCATCACCACGTTTGCCGGGCAGAATGTCCACGGATTCAAGGGGCTGCAAACGTTGATCAGCGGCCGAAAGCCGGGTGACGCGGTCGACGTCCAGATTCTTCGCGATCAAAGGGCGCAGCAGCATCGGGCCACCATCTCTGCGCGGGCCAGGGAGTAAGCGGTGCTAACGGTTCTCGCACTTCGAGTCGGGCCGACGGCGTCCCAACCGGGACGACATCGCACAGGTCGTTGGCTTGCGGCGGTCGCGGCCATCGTCGGCTGCGCGTGGGCCTGGAACCTGTCGGCGACGGCTGGCGAGCGACGGCTGCCCCAGTCCGAATTGAAAGACGGCGTCCGCGTTCACGAGGCGTTTCGCGACGTCGTCACTCGCATGAATGCGTCGACCGTGGGCGTGCTTGTCGGCGGGCGGCAAATCGCGCTCGGCCTGATCGTGAGCCCCGACGGCTACATCCTCACTAAAGCCAGCGATTTGGCCGAGGATCTGCAATGCCACATCCGC
>DASRXU010000020.1:0-2791 GCA_035687365.1 Planctomycetaceae bacterium
TCCGCATATCCGCCTCGGCCTGATCGGCCATCAGACGGGCGCCCAAGTTGTCTCCGACGGAAATGTCGGCAATGTCGATCGACACAATCTCGTAAGCAGTCTGCGAATCCAAGCCTTTGTCGAGCACGGCCTTCGCGATCAGCGTGGGGTTCGCCAACACATCTTTGTGCGACCCACAAGAGCCGATCGCCGAGACGATCCCTTCACCGACGCGGGCGATGATGGTTTCTTCCGTCGCGCCACCGACGAGTTGAGCAAGGTTTGTGCGCACCGTCACGCGGGCCCGCGCTTTGAGTTGAATGCCGTCCTTCGCGACGCCGTCGAGCGTGGTCCGGCCGGTGCGTCTCGGATCGGGACAATCAATGACTTTGGGGTCGACGCTCGTCTGCACGGCCTCCAGCACGTTGCGGCCGGCCAGATCGATCGCCGACGCCGTGTCCCAATTCAAATCGATGCGGGCGCGATGGGCGGCAATCAGGGCCTGGACCACGCGGCGGATGTTGCCCCCCGCCAGGTAGTGGGCCTCAATCGCGTTGGTCGAAATGTCGGTGAGGCCGGCCTGCACGGCCATGATTTTGGTTTCGGTCACGACCTGCGGATTCACCTTCCGCAGCGACATACCGATCAGCGCAAAGGGGCCGATTCGCGCCCGCGATACAAAGCCGCGGAGCCACAGCTTAAAGTAGCGGGCGAACATGAACAGGACGGCGAGGCCAACCAGCGCCACAAAAATGGCGAGCACGGCCAGAGGAGCTGTCCAACCTAAATTGTCCATATTTCAGTGCAACCTAAGCGGCGGGAGCTCGCCCGCGATCTCACCAAATGTTCACGGGTAGGGACACTGTCATTGTAAGAGGGCTGGAGAGCCCAGTCCATAAGATGGCCGGTCGTGGATGCGTTCGGCAAGGCTGCCGCTTGGAGTCGCCGAGCGGATTTGGTTATCCTCAGCAACCGCTTTGTTTCTCAGCCAGGGGACGGTTTTCAGGTTCCGCGAGGACGGTTTTCAGTTTCCCAAGAGGGTCTGTCATGAGCGCCGAGGCACGCATCCAAGAGTTGAAACTGGAACTTCCGCCGCCGCCCAAACCGGCCGGGGTTTACAATCCCGTCGTCCAAGCGGGAAATGTGGTTTACGTCTCGGGGCACGGGCCGCTGCTGCCCGACGGCAGCATGATCTGCGGCAAGGTCGGCGCCGAGCTGACCGAAGAGCAAGGCAAGCATGCCGCCCGCCAGGTCGGCTTGACGATCCTCGCCACGCTTCGCACCCAGCTCGGCAGTCTCGACCGCATCGGGCGGGTGCTGAAAGTGCTCGGAATGGTCAACAGCGTGCCCAAATTCGAACGGCACCCCCAAGTCATCAACGGATTCAGCGAGTTGATGGTCGACGTCTTCGGTGAAGGAGGCCGAGCCGCCCGCAGCGCTGTCGGCATGGGCTCCCTGCCCGGCAACATCGCCGTCGAGATCGAGTGCATTCTGGAACTCCGCAGCTGATCTCCGGGCGAAAAGTCACCACAAAGGCACCATGCAGCTTTCTATTCCGCGCAGCTTGCCAACTCTGCTCGTTGTCGAGAATACGGTGCGCTCGGGTCGGCCTAAATCGCCTTGACCCGACGTGAGGCGCCACGTATTCTCCCGCTCTCCCGATCTTCCCCTCTCTTCCATTCGCATCCCCAAATTCAACTCGTAGCAGTCGACACACCCTGGGCCTAGCCTGCGCGCGACCGCGCGCTACCGAATTGCGATTCGAGGCTGTCGCTCGAGGTGGGTCACAAGGATCACGCCGGAGATCCGTCTTTTAGGAGTGCTGCCATGAAGCGCCCCCTGCTCGTCGTGTGGCTGACGACGTTCGCCCTCCTCGCCTCGACCGTCTGGTCTTCGTCGAGTCACGCCGCGGGTCTCTTCGGATCCAAAAAATCAAAAGCGGCCAAGAACAAAGACGATGACGAGACAGGCGATATCGACGAGTACGACGCTCGAGCCAAGGTCCCTCTGATCGGAGAGTACACCCAAGTCGTCGGCGGCTACTGGATTCAGCTCGAAGGCGCGGGACTGGTCGTCGATCTCAACGGCACGGGAGAAGATCCTCCCCCTTCGGAGGCCCGTCACGCGGTCCTCGAGGATTTGAAGCGACGCGGCGTCCCCAATCCCAACAAGATTCTCAAGCTGCCGAACGTCACCGTGGTCATCGTCACGGGCTACGTGCCGGCTCTGATCCGCAAGGGAGACCACTTCGACGTGGAAGTTCGCCTTCCTGACGGCAGCAAGGTGAAGAACCTCAATGGCGGACGCCTGATGCAATGCTATCTCCGGGAGCACCTTTACGTCCCGGGTGTTGGCGACAAACAGAGTCACGAATTCGCCATCGCGGAAGGCCCCATCCTGGTGGGCAGCGCCTACAAGAAAGAAGCCGAACAGTCGGGCGTGCTGCGTCGCGGACGTATCGTGGCCGGCGGCACCTGGAAGTGGGAAAACCGCGACCTCGACCTCTATCTGCGAAACGATTTCCGCAACGAGCGAAATACAGTCCGTATTGCCAGCGCCATCGGCCGACGCTTCTTCGACTACGACAAGCACGGCCAGCGGATTCCGTTGGCGGAGGCCAAAACCGATCAGAAGATCGTGCTCAAGGTGATGCCCAAATATCGGGACAACTATCCGCGGTATCTCGACGTCGTCCGCAGAATCGCCTTCCGCGAAACCGACGTGGCCCGCGCCGTGCGGATCCGGGCTCTCAAGTGGGACCTGCTCGACCCCGAGACAACTGCTCAAGCAGCCCTCAAGTTGGAGGCCATCG
>DASRXU010000021.1:0-6585 GCA_035687365.1 Planctomycetaceae bacterium
CGGCCCGCGCCGATCCCAAGAAGCCCGACGCGGCCGCTCCGCGCGGGGCGGGTGCGAAAACCCGCGATGCCAAGCCCCAAGTTGCCGCGGGCCCGGTTACGCTCCCCATCGCGATCCCGGCCGACACGCGGTTGCGGATGGAACTCGAAGACGCGGACGACATCGTGAGTGTCGAGCCGATTCGAATCGTGATCAACGGCGTGATCGACAATCCTCCAGTCATCACGACCGAGCTGCATGGGATCGGCACGTCGATCACGCGGAAAGCGACCATTCCGATCAGCGGTGCGATCACCGACGACTATGGCGTGGCGAAGGCCCAGTTCGAGTTTCGCCTGGGCAAGGATCAGCCCTGGCGGGCCTACCCCTTCCGACGTCCGCCGACGGGCTTCGCCAAGAATTACGCCCTCCAACGAGAAGAGTCTGACAAGACGGAGCGGTTCCAAGTCCTGCCGCTGGACCTGAAGATCGGTCAGAAACTGAGTTTGTGCGTCTCGGCCGAAGATGCCGACAATTTGAACGGTCCGCACAAGACCCGCGGCGAAGAGTATGTATTTCAGATCGTCACTGACGAGGATCTGCTGGCGATCCTTTACGTTAAAGAGGTGAATCTTCGCGAGCGTTTCGAGCGGATCATCGCGGAGCTGGAAACCGTTCAAAAGGACCTGATCGACCATCGGGGCCGCGCCAGTGGCTCGGCGGCTAGCGGGGGCGGAGCGTCCCGCGGAGGTAAGCAGCCGGCCGAGTCGGAAAGCTTTGGCGACCTGCAAACCGACGTGGCTGTCTGCGCCGTCCGCTCACTGCACCAAATTCGCAAGAACTCGGTCGAGACGGCCTCGGTCGAAGAGTCGTTTCGCGGCTTGCTCGAGGAGCTCGTGAATAACGCCGTGCACACTCAGCAGATGGTCGAGCGGATTAGCGACCGCATCCTCCAACCGCTCCACGCGGCGAATGAAAAGGATTTCCCGGCTGCCGACGAGGCCATCGGATTGTTTAAACTAGAGGTAGACGCCCAGCGCGACCCCGTCCCGCGGATCGATGCCAGCATCCGATCGGTGGCCACCGTGATCGCCCGGCTCAAAACGGCGCTTGCCGAAATGCAGGACTTGGTAAAATTTCACGAGGCCATTGGCCGGCTGCAAAAGCTGATCAAAGACCAGGACCAGATTATCGACCAGACGAAGCAAGAACAGAAGCGGACGCGCCTCAAGGAACTCAAGGGGCTGGAACTCAAATGAACCGCTTTCCACGCCAACTGTCGCTACTTCCATCTCGCTCGTGGGGCATTTTGTCGGCGCTCGCCCTCTGCGGCACGCTCGCCGGTTTCGGAATCGTCACCGTCTGCAGCCTGCCGGCACGGGCTCAAGAGCGACCCGCTGCCGATGCCAAGGCGGCTGACGGCAGCGCGCCGTCCGAGTCTGCCGCGGGCGGGGCGTTGAATGAATCGGAAGCCAGCCTCGAGCGACGCTATCAACAGTTCGAACGTACCCTGCTGCAGATGGCCGAATATCTGCGGAAGACCGAGCCCGAGCGAGCCGACCTCTTGATCCGAGCGATCGGACGCAGCAAAGAGAATCGCATCTCCCAACAGATGGAAGCGATCACCCAGCTGCTCAAGAAGGAGCAGTTCGGCGACGCGATCGGCGACCAGCAGCATCTCGTCGGCGATCTGAAGGGTCTGCTCGAGCTGCTGCAAAGCGAAGATCGCCGTCATCAACTCGAACAGGAAAAGGCGTATTACGAATCGTTGCAAAAGGAAGTGACCAAGCTCACGGCCCGCGAGCGAGAGTTGCGACGCGCCACCGAGCGCGGCGGCAAACTCGAACGCCTGGGCGAGCGGCAGGGCGGGATCGGCAAGGACGCCCAATCGCTGCTCGACAAAATCGAGAAAGAGGATGCCAGCCGCAACGGGCCCGACGGAAAGTCGAAGGGCAACCGAGATCCGAAAAACGAGAAGAAAGGCCCCGGTGATAAGCCGGCGGGCGACAAGAACGCGAAAGGCGACAAGAAGTCGAACGACGACAAGAAATCTGACGCGGACAAAAACTCCGACGACAAAAAATCCGAAGACGGCAAACAGGCCGACGCCTCCGCTCAGCAGGGCAAGTCGAAAAACGATTCCAAAGGCGGCAAACAGGGAAAGAGCGACGGCAAGAACGCAGACGGAAAAAAATCAGACGGCAAGTCGAAAGAGGATCAGAAAAAATCGCAGGATCCCTCGAAGAAAGACGATAAGTCGAAGGACGACAAACAGTCCGACTCAAAAAATTCGGAAAAGGGCGACTCCAAAAAGCAGGACCCTCAAGGGGGCAAGTCGCAGAAACAACAAGGTAAGGGGCAGCAGAACCAAGAGGGAGAACAAGGCGAGCAGCAAGAACAGCAGGAAGGTTCGCCCCCCCAGGAATCAGAACAGCAGGATCCGAGTGCTCCGAAGAAGACCCCCGGCCGGAGCGAGATCGAGGCCGCCCGCCGCGCCATGCGGCAGGCCGAAGAGGAATTGAAGCGGCTCGAGAGCAAGAAAGGGATGGAGCACGAAGACCAGGCGATCCGCAAACTCGCCGAGGCGCGGGCTCAGCTCGAAAAGGTCCTGCGGCAACTGCGCGAGGAAGAGCAGCAAATCATCCTGGCCTCGCTCGAAGCCCGGTTTGCCAAAATGCTCGTGATGCAGTTGCAGATCCACGTCGACACCATGGCCCTGCACAAGACGCCGAAAAATGCCTGGACGGCGAAACATTTCGGCCGCTCGCGCGAGCTGTCTGTCGAAGAGGAGACTATCGCCAGCGAAGCGGAAAAGGCGTTGACCCTGCTCAAAGAGGAAGGATCATCGGTCGCTTTTCCGCAGGGGGTCGAGCAGGTTCGCGACGACATGCTGAATATCGCCCGTCGGCTCTCTGGGAACGACGTCGGCGAGTTCACGCAGTCGGTCGAGCGGGACGTTATCGAATCGCTCGAGGAGATGGTCACGGCCCTGCAAAACGAAATCGAAAAACGCCAGAAAGAAGACGAGAAACGCAGGCAGCAAAAAGGCCAGAAAAGCCAGAACGGGGATCAGGAAAAGGAACTGGTGCAGCAACTGGGTGAGCTGAAGATGCTCCGCTCACTGCAGTTCCGCGTGAATCGCCGCACGAAGCAAATCGGGCGGATGATCAAAGGCGAGGAAGCGGGCAACGACAATCTGGCGCGCGAGCTGAGCAAGTTGGCCCGCCGCCAAGCCGAAATTCAAGAAGCCACTTACATCATCGCGACAGGACGAAACCGATGATTACCACCCGGCGATTCCTCATTGCGTCGGCGATCGCGTTGGTCGCAGCCGCAGGCCAAGCCTCGGCCGCCGAAGGGTCGGACGTCTACGCCCCGCGAACAGCCGAGCAGGTGCGCCAAGAACTGTTACGCTGGCTGCCGCGCCACGGCGTTACCAACGACAAAACAATCTCCGGGATCCTCGAACTCTGGGCACCGGCCGCTGCTCCGCTCCCGCCGCGTCAGGTCTTCGAGCGTTTGCTGCAGAGCTTCAGCTTGGCCGATCCGACGGTTCGGCAATTCATCACGACCTACCAGCCCGGGACGTCGTTCCGTTCGTTGCCCAAGCCCTTGCTCACCCAAGACGAAGCGGACGAATTCTTGACCGCTCACCTGCGGCTGTTTTACGCCCGCGCTCTCACGCAGGCGCTCATGTATGACGAAGCCCTGGCCGTCTTCGCACGGATCGATCCGGCCAAGGTGGTGGATCCTGCCACCTGCCTGTTTTATCGGGCCGTCTGCGAGCACCAGTTGCTCCGCAAGAAAGAGGGGCTGGCGACGCTCGACAAACTGCTGCACAAGACCGAGGGAGTCGCCGAACCTTACACGCAAGTCGCCACGCTGATGCAGGACGAGCTGTCGTCGCTCGATGACAAATCTCTGTCGGGCGTATCGCGCAAGATGCAGGATTCGGAGCGGCGGCTCGATTTGGGTCGCGGCGGCCAGCGCGTCCAAAAGGTGCAGGATGAAATCATCGAGTCGCTCGACGAGATCATCAAAAAGAAGCAGCGGCAACTCGACCAGCAGCAATCCCAAGCCCAGCAGCAACAAGACAACAACAGTAATCAGTCGAATCGCGCGGCCGAGGACTCGATGCTGAAGGGGGCCACAGCTCCCGGCAATGTCGACCCGAATACGAAAAAGAAACCGGGCAGCTGGGGTGGGCTCCCCCCCAAACAGGTGACCGAGGCTGAGAATCGCCTCAATCACGAATTTCCCTCGAACTATCGCCGCGCCGTCGAGGAATATTTCAAGAAGCTGGCCAACACGCCGGCGGGCAAGGGAAAGTAGTCCATCGAGGGAACGCTTCGACATGATCTCGCTTGCGCCGAGTTTACTCGCTCTCTCCGTTGCTCTGGGCGGGGCCGCTGAACCTGCCTCCGCGGCGGGATTGCAGGTCGAGCTGACCACTCTCTCGGGTCATCGGCAAACCGGAACGCTCACGGACCTTTCTGCCGATTCCGCTTCGCTGACGGCCGGCGGAAAGTCTGCGAAAGTACCCTTGTCCGAAGTGCTCGACATTCGAGCGGTGGGGGCAAAGGGAGCCTCGGCCGCAGGCGACACGAGACGCCCCGAACTGACGCTGACCGACGGCTCGCATCTGGCTTTCACAGGCCTGCGGGTGAACGAGCGCGCGGCTCAAGTCGAGACGGCAACGCTTGGCAAGTTCGACGTCCCGCTCAATTCGCTGGCGAGCATTCGTTTAATCGCCATCGAACCGCAGCTGACGGATGCCTGGCACGAACTCACCGCGCGAGAACTGACGCGAGACATGCTGGTGATCCGCAAGGGCAACGTGCTCGATCACTTGGACGGCACAGTCGGCACGATCGACAACGTCGGGATTCACTTCGTGATCGACGGAGAAGACGTGGCCGTCAAGCGCGAGAAAATCTTCGGCATCATCTACGCGCGCCGCAACGCCGAGGCAGGCAAGCCGGTTTGCGAAGTGACCTCGACGGGGGGCGATTTTGTTCGAGTGCAAAACGCGCAATGGTCGGGGGGCCGGCTGAAAGCCTCGCTCTTAGGCGGGGCTCCGATTGTGATCCCCGGAGATCAAATTCTCACGCTCGATTTCAGTCTGGGGAAGGTCCGGTATCTTTCGCAACTCGAGCCGCGCGAGGTCAAGTACACACCCTTCTTCGATCAGATCTGGACGTACTATCGCGACCGGCCTCGCGACGGGGGCATGCTGCGGCTGGGCAACAAGGAATACGCGCGCGGCCTATGGATTCATTCCCGCACGTTGTTGAAATATCGTTTGAACGGAGACTATCGCCGCTTTCAGGCGGTGATGGGCATCGACCAGGCGGTGGCTCCGCTGGGCAACGTGCACGTGGTGATTTCCGGCGACGACAAAGTTTTGCATCAATCAGACGTGCGCGGATCGGATTCCCCGCTCAACCTGGACCTAGATATTGCCGGCGTGCGCGAACTGGAAATCCTGGTCGACTTCGGCGCCGACCTCGACATCGCCGATCACCTCGACCTCGCCGACGCCAAGGTCATCAAGTAGGCGGAAGGGAATCATGCTGCGGGTCTGTTTGCGCATTGTGCTGGGAATCGCCCTGGTCGGGGCGGGCGCCTTTGGAGCGGCCCAAACGGTTCGCGCCGCGGAGGTCGCGGCTCCCGTCCGCGAGGCCCAAGCCAATCGCGTAGCCACCATCGCCCGAATCGCGCCGGCCGTGCTCGCCGTCTACCAAAGCTCGTCGCCGGGAGGTGGCTCCGGCGTCGTGATTACCCACGACGGCTACGCGCTCACCAACTTTCACGTGGTCGGCGAAGATCAGTTTTTCAAGTGCGGACTGAACGATGGCAATCTGTACGATGCCGTGCTCGTCGGCGTCGACCCGACCGGCGACGTGGCCCTGATCAAATTGCAGGGACGCGATGATTTCCCGATCGCCACCTGGGGCGACAGCGACGCCGTTCGCGTGGGCGACTGGGTCTACGTGCTCGGCAATCCCTTTCTGCTGGCGGCCGACTTTCAGCCGACGGCCACCTACGGGATCGTCAGCGGCGTGCATCGCTACCAATATCCGGCCAACACCATCCTCGAATATTCCGATTGCTTGCAGGTCGACGCGTCGGTCAACCCGGGAAATTCCGGCGGCCCCCTCTTCAACAAGGCCGGGGAATTGATCGGCATTAACGGACGAATTTCGATCACACAGCGCGGTCGCGTGAACGCGGGGGCCGGCTACTCGATCTCGATCAATCAAATCCGCAACTTCCTGGGTTATCTACACTCGGGGCGAATCGTCGACCACGCTTCGCTCGGGGCAACGGTCACAACCGACTCGCACGGGGCGATCGTCGTCTCTCAGGTGCAGGAGGAGTCGGACGCTTATCGCCGCGGCCTGCGCGTCGACGACGAACTGGTTGCCTTCGCGGGCCGGCCCATTCGCAGTGTGAACCAGTTCAAAAATCTCTTGGGAATCTTCCCCGAAGAGTGGAAGGTGCCGCTGACGTACCGGCGCGATGGCGAGAAGCACGACATCCGCGTGCGGCTGCGTCCTCTGCACGGTAAACGCGAGCTGGCCGAGATGATGGCCGCGCCGCAAA
>DASRXU010000022.1:0-10784 GCA_035687365.1 Planctomycetaceae bacterium
CTCGGCCGACGCCGGCGCGATCTTCATGCTGAGCGAGCTGCGGCCGGCCGGCGTGTTGAGGTCGGGCAGAATCGGTTCGGTGCTTTCAGCAACCAGACGGAAGCCGCCGTTGCCCGAATTCTTGTCGGGCGTTTCGACGGCCGGATTGCGCCGACCTGCGCCCACGGCGACGATGACGAACGTGGCAGCCGCGATGAGTGCGACGGAGGTCGTACTGCGCTGCCGCTGTCGAGCCGTGTTGCGCACTCCCAGTCGCGCCAGTCCCGTGATTCCGCGACCTCGTACCGCTGCCGAGTGTTCACCATCGAGCAAACCGGCGATGAGCATCACCCCGCCGACCAAGATGATCATGCCGTCCAGAAAGAAGAGGACGACACCCCAACTCAGCCCCTCAAACGCTTCGCCCTGCACGCGGCCCGTCAGCACACCGATCAACAGCACCCCCGCCAAAATGAGAAGTCCTGTGCCGATGGTCAGCGAACGGCGGCTGCGGCCACGTTGCTTGGCCGCTGAAATTGCCGGTTCCGTCGCGCCGGCCAACAACTCGCGGGGACTGAGCGCCTTCAGTTGCCGCAATCCCCAGAGCACGGCCAGCGCGGTCACAATTACCGAAACGACGAACCCCGTGAGCACCGTGGTGGGGAGAATGAATACCTCGAGCGATGTCGTTCCAACCGCTTGGGTCCACCAATGGGTCAGCCCATACACCATCAACTTCGCGAAGCCGACGGCGACAATCGTTCCGAGCACTCCGCCGATGGCGACCAGGACGAGACCCTCTTCCAGAAACAACCATCGCAGTCGACGCGGCGTAAACCCGACTGCGGCCAGCAGCCCGATCGTCGTCGCGCGTCGCTCGATTCCCAGGCGAAAAATCAGCCCGATCAAGAACGTCGCCGCCAGGATCAAGAAGAAGCTGAAGCCGAGAAACAGTTCACTGAAGTCGTTGGAGCCGGCGGCTGCCTGCACGCCGGTATATTTCACCGGCTGAAACTGCAGGTGCGTTTGGGCCGGCGTCAGCGATTTCAGAATGGCGCGCTGCATTTCGGTAGCGGTCTGCTCGAGCGTTTGGCCGGCTTTCGGCGCGACGCGGACAGAAGTCAACGAGCCGAACCGGCTCCCCCAGAGCTTTTGAGCCGTCTCCAGCGAGACGAACGATTTGGGCGTGGCACGATGGTCGTCCCAATATTTGTCGTCGCGATGCGTCACGCGATCGAGCTTCATCGGGAAGGGCTGCTTCCAATCGTTGATCGTCTTGGCGTCGGTGATCCCTTTGACGACGGGGACCAGGCCGGGATCGGCGGCGGGACCTTCGAGTTTCAATATGCCGGCGACTCGGAAGGTCTTTTCGACCTCTGGCAGTTCACCGTGCGAACTGACGAGGTGGTAGCGCAGGCGGACTTCGTCGTTCGCTTTGGTATTCAAGTCCTGCGCGATCCAATCGTTGAGCACGATCTCGTCAGGTCCGAGCGGATGCGTGGGCACGGGCGACGCCCACACAAACGGACCGAACGGCGGAGTGACCGTGCTGACCGGATCGAGACCGGCCACGACCGAATACATCGAGAATTTCTTCGGGTCTTTAGCGTTGACCAGCTCGTTGGCCAGGTAGTCTAAGACGGGCGATGTCGACAGGCCGAGCTTTTTTGCGCTCTCGGTGGCCGCGGCCGACACGTCCTGATCGAGAATCTGCTGTTCCGATTCGATCGAGACGTACCCGCGCGGCGCGTCGACGGCGACTCGCAGGCCGAGGTCGGCCGGAACGAGTAACGCCGCCAACTCGTCACTCAGCGACGTGGCGGCCTCGGACGCGGTCGCTCCCATTTGATCGCCGGGCGATTTTGCGGAGACAAAGATCGCATTGATCTTTGCGATGCTGCCTTCGCGATTGCGGCGTGATCGCTCGACGCGAGCCAGCTCAACGCTCTCTTGCAAATAGCCCAGCGACACAAATGCGTTGAGAGGCAACTGCTGCGTCGGGTTGAGCGTGAGCCGTGCGGCTCCTGAACCATCCGGAACGACGGCCTTGATCTTAAGCGGAATCTCGCGGAAGTCCCCTTCGCGTTTGCCCAACAACGACTCGCGCGGGATCGCGGAGGGTAGCTCGATGATGAGGTGCACATCGTCCCCTGCGTGCACTCGGAGGCGCTCGGCGAGCCGTTCGTTGATGACCGTCTCGTTGCCAGTGAGATCGGCCGGTTTGATATCGATCAGCTGCCAGAGGTGTTGGTCGCCGCCGAAAATCTGGACCCCGCCGGCCCGTCGCGAAAGTCCTCCTTTGTCGGCGACAAACGGCGCATTCAACATCAAGGCGGGAGCAGCCGTCTCAAAACGCTCTTTGAATGTGGGGCGGGCGGCAAGTTCTTGAGCCACTTCCTCGTGAACGAAGCGAGGCGCGATCAGCACGTCGTCGATCTTCTGCAACCGTTCGAGGCTCATCTGGCGGAGGCTGCCCCGAACGGAATCGCCGACGATCAGAGCCCCCGTGATGACGGCCGTCGCCGCGGTCACGCCCAGGATCACCGCCACATTGGTGCTGGCGTGATGGGTCAGATTGCGAAGCAGGAGTCGAAATTGGGTCATCGGGTTGTCACCGGTCGACCAGATGCCCGTCGACAAGCTCCGCGCGGCGGGGGAACCGTGCGGCCAATTCGGCGCTATGCGTGACACAAATCAGGAGCGTCTGATGGACGCGATTGAGTTCCAAGAGCAAGTCGCCGACCGCTTCCGCATTCGCGCGGTCGAGGTTGCCGGTCGGTTCGTCTGCCAGCAGCAGCACGGGCTGATTGATCAAGGCGCGACAGACGGCGACCCGCTGCCGCTCGCCCCCGGACAGCTGCGCGGGCCGATGCGTGATCCGGTTCTTCAATCCGACTCGTTCGAGCAGCTGCGTGGCTCGCTGAGTTTCGGCCGGTCCTGCCCCAGAGCCGGCTAGCGCCGGGATCAACACGTTTTCCAATACGTCGCACTGCGGCAGCAGGTGGTGATCTTGAAAGATGAACCCGATCTTTGCGTTGCGAAAGCCGGCCAATTGGGCGTCGCTGCGGGAGAAGGGATCCTCACCCAGCAGACGAACAGTCCCCGCGGTCGGACGATCGAGCATTCCCAAGATATGCAGCAGCGTGCTCTTGCCGGAGCCGGACGGGCCCGTCACCGCCAGGGCCTCCCCGCGGCGCATCGAAAGGCTGACGCCATTCAGGATCGTGAGACGACCGGCGTCTGAGACGAAATCTTTGGTCAGATCTGCGACGGCGAGATCACCGTCCGACTGCGGCATAGTGGAAACTCTCGATCGTTATTTCTCGCGGTCGCTCACGGCGACTTGCTCTTCCTGTGCCGCGTCGTAGGGACCCAGCATCTCGTCGAATTTTGCGGGAATCTCCAGCGACTGGATCGGCTGGCCCACGGTGAACCGGCAATAGGCCGTCTTGATTTGCCCGGTGGCGATCAGCGTCGAGCCTCGGTGGAATTCGTATCCCAGCGTCAAAGATTTGAAACCCCGGCGGCGGACGAAGACCCGGACTTCGAGCACTTCGTTGTGATAAGCGGGGGACTTGAACGAGCACGAACAAGCGACCCGTGGCCACCCCTCGGCCGTTCCCGCCGCATTCGGCCGTTCGGCCAGCGTGAAGCCGTACGTGCGAAAGAACTCGGCCTCTGCCTGCTCCATGTAACGAAAGAAGTTCGTGAAGTGCACAATCCCTGCCATGTCAGTGTCGACGAATTCGACGCGGCGGCTCGTCACGAAGCGAGGCTGTTTGTCAGGTTCCATGCGGCGTCGGCACTTCGTTGGCGGACATTTTGCGGGCGTTTGGCTCAGGTCAGCGTTTTGGCTCAGGTCAATGGTGCGGTGATCTCGAGCAGATCCACGGCGGGGTGACGGTTGCAAAAGATTGTAGCGAGGCGCCCGTAGGTCGTGCCTCCCTCGGGCATTTGCAGGTAACGGGCTAGTGCCGGTCCCGCCTGCAAGCGCAGGACGGCGCCCAGGTCGATGTGACGCAGGACATTGTGATCGATGAGCACGCGCCCCAGCGGCTTTTGCGCTTCGAGAATCTCGTTTGTCACGGTCGGCGTCACGTAACTGAGATCGAAGCGAACGATGCCGAACTGCACAGACGTGTCAGTCCCCGCTTTGAGGAGCACGATCTTGCGGCTGTAGACGTCGCCGTCCACTTTGCGATCGAGAATCCGCACATCGACGCGGCAGTTGTGGTACGACTCCATCGTGACGGTCATGTGATGATTGTGCGCCAGCATCCGCCGATAGGGTTCCGGCAGCATTTCCGACGCGACATGCTCGGCATCCGCGAGCATTGGCTCGCGTTCCGGGAACAGATCCAACAGCGAATGAAGCTCGTCGTGCGGGTTCACGTTTTCCTGCGGAGAATTGAGGGCGAGCGGAACGTTGTCGGCTGGCTGCTTAGGTTGGTCACCCGCGCACAGGCGGCAGGCCCGCACTAAGAGTCACCGCCTCAGGTGTAACGAATCGCGCGGTGTTCCTCTTCAAAGTATTCGGGCAGCAGGGTGTCGACTTGCAGCAGGCCGCGGCGGGTCAGCCGGATTTCGTCCCCTTCGATAGAGAGATAGCCGGCGGCCGTCTGATTCCGCAGCGGAGTCGCAAACTCTTCGAAGATGTCGACGCCGAACTTTGCTTGGAACGGTCGAGCCGAGATTCGCCCCTCCTTGAGCTGCAACACCACCTCTCGAATCAGCTCCTGATGTTTCGTCGGGACGAGGGCCCGATGAATCGGCAACTCACCCGAAGCCACTCCTTGCACATACTGTTCGAGCTGATCGAAGTTCTGATAGTGAACGCCCTGGAAATGTCCGAACGAAGAGACGCCCGTTGCCAGGATGTCGCTGCCGCGAAACAGATGGTCCCGATAGACGAAATGATCGGTGTCGAGGCTGCGTACGAGTTCGTTGCCGCTGGAAATGTTGTAGCCGGCCGCCAGCAGCGAATCCATTGCCTCGCTCACCCAACGGCGCTTGATGGCCCAGCCGGCAATGGGCGAGATGACACCCAGCTCTTTGATCTCGCGCGAGATCAGCGTGTTGTGCGGCAGCTCCATCTGGTAGATCGTGATGTTGTCCGGCTCGAGCCGCTTCACCTGCTCGATGCAGTTGGCCCAATTGTCGTCCGATTCACCGATCATCCCGGCGATCAAATCGACGTTGATTTGCGGGAAGCCGACTTGTTGGAGCCAGTCGTAAGCGCGGAAGATTTCGGGCGAGAGATGGGCGCGGCCGTTGTTTTCCAAAATCTCGTCGTTGAAATTCTCGACGCCCAGCGAAACGCGCGTCACGCCGATGTCTTTGAGCGTTTTCACCTTCTCGAGGCTGAGTGTGCCCGGCTCGCACTCGAAGGTGACCTCTTCGGCCGTCTCCCACGAGAGATATTCGCTCAACCGATCGTGCAGGGAGCGAAGCTGTTTCGAGCTGAGATAGGAGGGAGTGCCGCCGCCGAAATAAGCGAACCGCAACGTACGTCCCTGAACACCGGTCTGTTGACTAAGCAACTCGAACTCGTGCTCGAGCGCCTGCACGTAATTTTCAATCGCCTGCGCGTTTTGATTCGTGTAGACGCGAAAGTAGCAAAAGCGGCAGCGCTTGCGACAAAAGGGGATGTGAATGTACAGCCCCATCGTCACCGAGCGGTCGGGTTCGCTTGCCAGGGCCCGGCGGATTTCCGGAACGTGCTCCGGTTCCCAGAGCGAAAAAGGCGGATAATTCGCGATGAAATAGCTGCCGACGTCGGTCGGAGTTTCGGTAGTCATAACCCGTTTTACTCGGTGAGTTGCCCGCATTCTTTGCGCGGGCTTCCGCATGCGACAACTTTGCCATTCTAGGCGATCACCGCCTGTCCGGCCAATCGACGGCTGTTCAAGGGGCCCAGGTGAGCGGTCGGTGTCAGCCGGCCGGTTCTTTTCCGCGTCGCACCGTCTCATTTAGCTCGCGGCGAGCTGCGAGAACGGTTGGTCGGTTTGACCAATCGCGTTGAGGACGTGGCTCAGAACTAAGGCCGCGTCGCAGTTAGCGTAGCCATCGAGAAACCAATGGCGGCCCGAATCGCCCCCCGCGTAAACGGCCCGAAAGTCGCGAACGGCCGTCGCGATCGAGCTGATATCCCCGGCACCGCCTTGGCAGCGTGCGCCCATCGCCTCGATCAAAGGCCGCAACTCGACCAGCGTCCCCGGCTCCAGCACGACCGTCGCGCCGGGTCGCTTTGCGAGTAGCTGGGGCACGATGAGACGGGCGATTGCGGCCGACGACACGTGCCGCCCCCGTTCGTCGACGAAGCCGCAGCGCTGGCCGTCGTCGTCGATCAGGATTCCCAGTTGAGCCTCGTGCTCGCGCACAATGCTCGACAGTTTGAGAATCCCCTCGTCGCGCCGTTGTGCGGGATTGCGAATCTTCAGCGGCAAATCGGCGTACACCAATTCGCACGACAACCCTTTGAAGAGTCGTCGGATTATTTGGCCGACCAGCGGCGACGAGGATGCGCAGACCACTTTGCGAAGTCGAATGTCCGAGAAATGCGGTGCGAGCGACGCTTCATACGGCGCGTTTGCCTGAAACGTCCGTTGAGTGCCGGCAGTGCGCGTTGGACGCGTGGATCTGATCGATTCGCGGCTTCGATTACCGTCGACGTCCGATCGCAGCGCCTCGATGTCAGTGCTCGATGTGGGGACAGCGCCTTCCCACAGGAGGTCTAGACCGGTCCAGGCGGGCTCCGCGCCTGAGCCGGTGACAAACAGTCCGCCCGAGGCATGGAGGTGGTTGACCGCGAACCAGAAACAGGGTTTGGTGACGAGCCCGACATCGAGTACGTGACATCCCATCCGCCGCAAACCGGCAACGGCCGCCGCGAAGATTGTCGGCGACGACGGTCGCTCGTCGTAGCCGACCACGAGTGTCGGTCGGGACACGCGCGCCCCGCGGTCGATGCCGTCGTTGGGTGTGCGAACGGGGGCCCGTTCCCACAAGGCTTCCGCAAACTTCGTTGCCACCGCGTCGGCGAACTGGCGCGTGATCGTGTTGAGAAAGATCCCGCGCAGGCCGTCGCCGCCGACGAGTTCACGCTTCGGAGTCATGGGTCGTTCGACGTCCACCACCGGCAGATCTCGGACGGCGATCCGCGGACTTTCGTCGCGCAAAGGGCACTCGCGACAAGGAGGAAAGGCCGCGGCCAACCGCGCCAGGTGAACGGATCGCGAGATCGGGTGCGTATCGCCGGGGCAGATGTAGGCTTTGGTCTCGACGTCGATTGCCATCACCGGCATCCGTTGCTGTAATCGGGCGGCGGGCGGCGACTGTAGGCGTCGTCCGAAACCAGGTCAATCCCCAATGCACGTCACCGCGTTCCTCAAGTCTCCGCCCGAGAAAATCGGCGCGATTGTGGTGCTGTTTGGTGAAGAGCAGTTTCTAAAGCGGGTCGCGTTCGAGAGCTTGAGCCGTTTGGTCTTGGGCGACGACGAAGAGCATCTCGGCCTGACGCGGTTCGCCGGCGACCAGGCCGATTTGAAGACCGTCTGCGACGAGCTGCGGACGATTTCGATGTGGGGCAGCCGCCGCCTCGTCGTCATCGACGACGCGGATCGCTTCGTTTCGCAGAACCGCGAGGGGCTCGAAAAATATCTGCAGAAGCCGGCGAAGAATTCCGTGCTTGTGCTGGATGTGAAGACGTGGCCCAAAACGACGCGGTTGGCCAAGGCGATTCCGAAAATCGGGTTGGAGCTCGAGTGCGCGCCCCTTTCGGGAAATGACCTCGTCCGCTGGATCGCCGAGACGGCGAAGAACTCGCACGGCAAGTCGATCAGCCGAGATGCGGCCGCACTGATCCGCGAGCTAGCCGGGGACGACTTGGGCCTGCTCGAGCAAGAGATCGCCAAGCTGTCCGCTTATGTAGGCGATCGCGCGACGATTGAAATTGCCGACGTGCAGATGCTCGTTGGGGGTTGGGCGACCGAGACCACGTGGTCGATCGCGGCCGCGGTGCGGCGTGGCGAGACGGGTGAGGCGCTCGACTTGCTGAATCAAATCCTCGACGCGGGCGAGTCGCCGCACAAAATCTTGGGCGGCCTGACGTTCGTGTTTCGACGGTTGGCGGCGGCGGTCGAATTGTCGGGGCAGGGGACGCCGCTGGATCGCGCGCTGGGCGAGGCCGGCGTGTTCTTCCGCGAGGTCAGCGAGTCGGCCGCGTATTTGCGCCGGCTTGGTCGCGCGGAGGCGCAGCGCATCTCGGCGCGACTACTCGAGGCCGATAGCGCGCTCAAGGGAGCAGTAATCGTCCCTGAACGACACGTGCTCGAGACGCTGATCGTGAAGCTCAGCGGGACATCTGCCTTGTCGCATCGAAAATGACTGGCTATAGTCCCGAACGACACTCCACACCGTTACTCGAGAGCCCGTCTGGACGTAGGGAACTCGAGTTCAAGCGCTTTAGAAATCAATTGCCGGTCACCGCAGACGACGGCGACGGCCGGAGGTGGGTGATGTGCTCTCAAGCAGTCTTGGCGGGACGTACCGCCAGCATTCATGAAGAAGCGCGCCGCGAAGCGCAACGCCACAAGTGGATCGAAAGCCAAAAGCAGGGCCGCGATCTGGGCGATCAGGCGATTCGCGATTGGTACCGCAAATACTGGCGAGCCTACTGCCGCCACCGTCGAATCGAGCACCTTCGCGGCCGCAAGCGTTGGGCGGAATTCGACGATGAGCCCTTCGGCAAGGTCGACGCGCTGATCGCCAGCGGCGATTGTCTCGTTGATCGTGTGCTCGATCGCGTGTACGCCGGATGCGAGAATCTCGAGATCATCAATTGGGCCATCGACTGGGGCCTGCCGACGGATCGGGTCGTCGATATCCTTGCTCAACTTGATGTCAACCGCGCCCGCTTCGAGCCAGTCGTTCGATAAAAAATCCGAAACGGGCAACGTCTCGGCCGGGTTGCGCACCGTCAGCCTATCGACCGTCGCGAGCCGAGTGCTCGGATTGGTGCGCGACGTCGCAATGGCCGCCGCGTTCGGCAACGGTCCGCTGATGGACGCGTTCTCCGTCGCGTTCCGCGTTCCCGGACTGGCTCGCGGCATGTTCGGCGAAGGCGCGCTCACCGCGGCTTTTCTCCCGGCCTTCCTGCAGGAACGAACCCACAAGGGGCCCGAGGCCGGTTGGCGCCTGGCGAGTGGAGTGCTGGCGGTCCTGGCCGTTGGACTCACGATTCTCGTCCTCGCTGGCGAATTGGTGCTGTTTCTCCTTTGGCTCAAGAGCGAACCGGGATCGGACCTGCGCTTGCTCTTGGGACTGTCGGCGACGTTGCTGCCGTATTTGATTCTGGTGTGCATCGTCGCGCAGTTGAACGCCGTGATGTACGGCCTCAATCATTTTTTGTGGCCGTCGATCGAACCCGTGCTGCTGAATGTCGTCTGGATCGCCAGCCTCTGGCTGTGGGTGCCGTTTGTTGAGTCTCCGACGGCGAAGATTTATGCCGTCGCAGTAGCGATCGTCGCCTCGGGTTTCTTCCAACTGGCCGCACCATTGCCGACTTTGCGACGCCTCGGCTTTCGCTACTACTCAGATTGGCGCACGGCCGGCGGGCGCTTAGGCGAAATCGGCCGAGCCATGTTGGCTGTGACGATTGGGCTTTCCGTCACCCAGCTCAATTCGCTGCTCGACGGATTGGCGGCCTGGGGGTTCACGCGGCCCGAGTCGGCTGGAACGATCTCGTGGCTTCCGGGCGGACTGGCGTATCCGCTCGATCCGGGCACGCCGTCGGCTCTCTATTTCGGAGCCCGTGTCTATCAGTTTCCTTTAGGCGTGTTCGGCGTGGCGCTGGGGACGGTCTTGTTTCCGATCCTGTCGCAGCACGCCGCCGAGTACCGTATGGACAAGCTGCGCGAGGATCTCGTGCGAGGCTTGAAGTTGGTGCTCTTTATCAGCGTGCCAGCGAGCGCAGGCCTCGTCGTGTTGGCCCGTCCGGTGACGATCCTGCTGTTTCAGCACGGCAGCTTCGATGACGAAGCGGTTCGACAGACGACCGAAATGGTGCGGATGTTCGGCTGCGCGGTCTGGGCCTATTGCAGCCTGCTGATTGTTCATCGCGGTTTTTACGCCGTCGGAGATCGGCGTTCGCCGCTCACGATGAGCCTCGTGGGAATGGCGATCAATCTGAGCCTGGATGTGACGCTGATTTGGTTCATGGGAGGCGGCGGGCTGGCGCTAGCGACGGCCGTTTCGTCAATCGTGCAGTGCTGCCTGGTGTTGTGGCTTTTCGAACAGCGCGTCGGTCGACTCGATCGCCGCGGGCTGATTCGCTCGGGCGCGCAGATTACGGTCGCGACGCTTGCGATGACGATCGCCTGTCTACTCGTCGCGTTCGTGTTCCCTTCGGGACACACGTGGTCGCAACGATTGCTCAGCGTGGCAGCGCCAATGGTCGCGTCGCTGGCCGTTTACTTCGGCCTCGCTCGAGCCTTCGGCATGAATGAGATTTCGCTGTTGTTCCGCTGGCAACGCTCCGCGCCCTAAACGGCCACAGCACGGCATGGAATTGGGTGCCACGACTGAGCAAGCTCAGCCGTGGCACCCGATCAAATTCCACCTCGCATCCAAAGCCGCGGATAGGGCACTCGCGAAATCGAACCAAGAATTCTTAATCGTTGTCCAAGCTGATCGTTTCGCCGCCCGCCCGCGTGCCCATCGCCTGCACGATCGCCGGCCAACCGGTCGGATCGTCGGTCACGGTGCTTTGCAGATAGCGAACGGAGCCGTCGGCAAACAGGCAGTGC
>DASRXU010000023.1:0-4288 GCA_035687365.1 Planctomycetaceae bacterium
GCCCGGTGCATCGACATGTGCCGGCGGTGAACGTGGTAAACTGGCACGATGCGGATTCTGATCACCGCCGGGCCCACCCGCGAATATCTCGACGACGTGCGCTACCTCTCCAACGATAGCAGCGGTCGGATGGGGTACGCCCTGGCGTCGGCGGCACGTAGTGCGGGGCATGACGTTATCCTCGTCAGCGGACCGGTACATCTCGACCCGCCGCACGGCTGCGATTGCGTCTTTGTCAGCACGACGGAGCAAATGCGGGACGCCTGCGTCTCGCGCTTTTCGGAGTGTGACGGCGTAATCGCAGCGGCGGCCGTCTGCGACTACAAGCCCCTCAATCGCGTACCGGGCAAAATCTCGAAGACCGGCGGACCGATCACCCTCGAGATGATCGAGACAGACGACGTGCTGGCTGAGCTGGGCCGGCTCAAGGGGAGCCGTTGGGTGCTGGGCTTCGCACTCGAGGCGGCGAACGCGATCGAGAACGCCTTGCAAAAATTGCGGGCGAAGAACTGCGATTGGATCATCCTGAACGGGCCGGCGGCGATCGGCGCGGAATCCAATAGTGTCGAGGTACTCGACGTCTCTGGCCGCGTGGTCACGAGTTTTTCCGGCCCGAAGGTGGCAGTCGCGGGCCATCTCATTTCGTGGCTGGGTGACAACGCACGTCAGGCTGATCGCGGGTAACCGACTCCATGCCGCACGCGGGCAAAGTTTATCTCGTCGGAGCGGGGCCAGGCGACCCGGGGCTTTTGACGATCAAAGGCCTGGAATGTCTGCGGTCGGCGGATCTTGTCTTGTACGACGGTTTGGTGAATCCGCTCCTGCTGCGATTCGCACGCGGGGATGCCGAACGGACCCATCGACAGTTCGCCGCGGGTGGTTCCAGTCAGGAAGCGATCAATCAGCGGCTCATCGAGGAAGCGCGCGCGGGCAAGATTGTCGTGCGACTCAAGGGCGGCGATCCTTATATCTTCGGCCGCGGCAGCGAAGAAGCGGCGGCGCTCTTTGCCGCGAACGTCGACTTCGAAGTCGTACCGGGCGTAACGGCGGCGGTCGCCGCGGGAGAATACGCCGGCCTCTCGTTTACACATCGCCAATATGCCTCGGCGGTCGCGTTGATTACAGCGCACGAGGACCCCGTGAAGGGCGAGTCGGCCTTGGACTACGAGGCGATTGCCCGCTTCCCCGGGACGCTCGTGTTTTATATGGGCCTGCAGCGTCTCGAGAGCCTGGCCGACGACTTGATCCGCGCCGGGCTGCCCGCATCGACGCCCGCCTGCCTGATCAGCTCAGCTACAAATCCGTCGCAAAAGACGATCGTTGCCCCCCTCGGAGATCTGGCCCAGGCTGTTCGAAACGCCGGGGTTCGTCCCCCCTCGGTGATCGTGATTGGCGAATGCGTTACGCGACGGGAAAACATCGCCTGGTTTGAAAAGCGACCGCTTTTCGGTCGGCGGATCGGAATCACACGCCCGACGGCACAAGCCGGACCGGTGATCGAGCGCATCCTTCAGCTCGGTGCCGAACCGATTTTGCTGCCGACGATCGAGATCCTGCCGCCGAGCGATTGGAGCCCCATCGACTACGTGATTGGGCGACTGAGGGATTTCGACTGGCTGGTTTTCACCAGCGTCAACGGCGTCGATTCGTTCCTTTCGAGACTGTGGCAGAGCGGGGGGGACGCGCGGAGTTTGGCCGGTGCAAAAATCGCCACAATCGGATCCGCGACGGGCGACGCGCTACGTCGCTTTGGACTGCGGCCCGATCTCGTCCCGCCCGAGTTCCGAGCCGAATCCCTTGCGGCCGAACTGGCCCCGCACGTCGGCGGCAAACGCGTGTTGTGGCCTCGCGCGGATCGCGGACGAGACGTGTTGTCGGAGCAGTTGTCACGGGCCGGCGCCACCGTGGACGAAGTTGTTGTTTACCGCAATGTCGACGTAGCGGGTTTGCCACCGGGCGAACTTGGGCGGGTCGAGCGGGGCGAATTGGATTGGATCGGACTGGGAAGCCCCTCGATTGCCGAATCGCTCGTGAAACTCTGCACACCGGCGGCCCGCGCTCAACTCGGGCACAAAACCCGCCTGGCAAGCATCAGCCCAGTAACGACCGCCCGAGCCCGCGAACTCGGCCTGGCAATCGACGCCGAGGCCACGCACTACACGTGGGACGGCATCATTGACGCCGTGATGCAGGCCGAGGCCGCCGAGCACGACGCCTGACTGTCAGCGGTCAGCACTCCGACTGCTGATTTGGCCTTGACCGGATCGGCCTCAACACGAAAATGCGGGCCTTTCCGTAGGCAAATTTCGCGCTTCTTTGAAGATCCGAGCGGGGCACGGAGGATCTGCGCCATGAAACGATGGCTGACACATCTCTGGATCGCCACCTATCTGTCGGCCCTGCTGTACGGGTTCGTGGCCCACGCCTTGGACATCCAAATCGGGAATCATCCGGTGATGTATTTCCTGGTGTGGGACATGTTTTGCGGCTGGGCTGGATACGAAGGCCGCATGGAGGTCATCGGCGAAGGGGAAAGCGGCAAATTCTATGAGCTGGCTCCGGCTCCTTGGGGTGAGTTTCACCCATACGGCTACATTGCTCGGCAACACTACGACCCCGAATGTAAACAGGGCGAGCACTTCGCCCAGATGGCTCTGAAGCACACTCAGCACGAGCCCATGGTGCGGCTTTTCGTCGTCGAGGAAGAGTATCCCAAGAAGTTCAACCTGCCCGACGCGCAATACGAGGCCTACTACGGCAAGCCGAAGGACTTTCACAAATACTGCCACACCCGGTTCGTGGTGACGCCGACTGGCGAGCTTATGAGCAGCCAGCCGATCTGGTTCATGTATCAGTATCAAATGGGCCTCTGTGACAATCCGCGGCTGATGTCGGACGCCCGACGCAGCCAGCCGTTTATCCCGTCCGGCCTGATGAACGATTCCCGCGGCGCGTTTTCGTCGACGCCGTTTTACGAACCTTCGCCAGGCGCGTCGCTCGCCGGACCGCTCGCGGAGTGATTGCAGAATCGGCCACACCTTTTCCGCTTCGGAGTCGACCGATGAGTACCGGCAACGCCAGCGCAACTCAAGGTGGAATGCGGGCGCGGATTCACGAATTCTTCTACGCGAACGAGGTGCCCTACGGTCTTGCCCTATTACGGATCCTGATTTCGCTCTCGCTGTTGTTGGCAATGGTCCCGCGGTGGTCGTACGCTCGCGAGCTTTATTCCAGCGATGGCGCGGCCATACCGATCTGGACCATCTACGCGCACGCACCACTGTTTCCTGAGCCGAACGGCGAAGTCGCCGTAGCGATCCACAGCGTTTTGATCTTTGCCCTGATCGCGGCGTGCCTGGGTTGGTGCGCTCGCTTTTCGATGATCGTCGTGAGCGCCAGTTATATCTTGCTGAACTCGCTCGACACCGTCGGGACAATGAATAAGTACTCGGTCATCGCCTCGCATCTCGTATTCCTCTTATGCTTTTCCCAGTGTGGCGCCGTTTGGTCGCTCGACAATTGGTTCCGACGATCGCGTTTGCGGCGAGCGGGTATTCCTCGCGAGATTGCCGATCTGCCACAGCGTTTTCCCGCCTGGCCGCGACGCCTTGTCCAACTCCTCGTCGGCGCGATCTATATCGGCGCAGCGCTCACCAAGGTGAAAGTCCCCGCCTACTTTACGGGCGAGCAACTCCAGACCTGGATGATCACCAGCTATAACGTTCCCAATCCGATCGGCCATGTTTTAGAGCCCTATCCGGCGCTCTTGGCGGTGTTCGGCTTGGTCGCACTCGTCTGGGAGTGTGCGTTCATTTTCCTCGCCTGGAAGGGCATTTCGCGAATCCTCATGTTGGGCGTCGGATCGACGTTCCACATCATGACCCTGCTGACTCTGGGCCTCTGGCTGTTCCCGGCGATTTGCATCTCGTCGTACCTCTCCTTTTTGAATGAGGCGGACGTCGCCTGGTTCAACCGGCTCTTCGCCCGCTGGCGCGAACGTGGCCAGGGGCTGACGGCGTTCTTCGGACGGCTCTTCCGACCGCGCGAATGGCCCGTGGTGCGGACGCTCGACCCGGCCTGGGCTCAAGCCGCATTCGGAGTGCTGGCCGTGGCGACAGCGTGCGGGGGCGTGGCGCTGGAATATAAGCTCGATCGCTACGGAGTCCGCCGTCCCGAGGGGCCGTACAGCCTCAAAGTGCTTGATCCCAACTATGTCGCTGAGCTGTTGCGGCCGACAGAACGCATTCGAAACGAAGATAAGGTGCTCTTGTTCGACATCGGTTCTCGA